>JAFVEM010000041.1 GCA_017476005.1 Selenomonadaceae bacterium
ATACCAAGGGACGCGACGCGTAAATATCGCATCTATTATCGCGCAAATGGATACAGCATCCCCTGCCGTCATCGAAATCATGCAACGCGCTTACTTGGTCAATATGCCTGCAACATTCCCCACATTCATCGCAGGGAAAGGTAATGCCGGCCAAGCAAGTGCCATTTTCACAATCTATAGCCAACCCACTCCTATCCTGCACCCTTATATCGTGTAGTCATATCCTTGAGCCGCAAACATTGTACAACATTTGCCCCCCCCACAAGACATTTTTTAAGGCTGATTATCCGGCAAAAAAACAAGCGCAACCGTTTATCCTAACGGCTACGCCTGTTTTTTTAAGCCTCCAAGGGTTTCATGGTGGGGAAAAGCAAGACATCGCGAATAGACGGCGAATCGGTGAGGAGCATGACCAATCTATCCACCCCGATGCCAAGTCCCCCGGTGGGAGGCAAGCCATACTCCAAGGCCGTGATGAAATCTCTATCCATCACATGGGCTTCTTCGTCGCCGGCTTCCCGTTGCTTCAGCTGGTCTAGGAAACGCGCTTCTTGGTCAATGGGGTCGTTTAGCTCCGTGAAACCGTTGGCCAACTCCCGGCCGTACACAAAAAACTCAAAACGGTCGGTAATGCGAGGATCCTCCGGGTTCTTTTTGGCCAGCGGCGAAATTTCCGTGGGATGACCCGTGATGAAGGTGGGCTGAATCAGGCTGTCCTCCACCTTGGCTTCAAAGGCGGCGTTTAAGATACCGCCGACGCCAAAGCGTTCTTCATAGGGAATATTCAACTCCTTAGCGAGGCTTCTCGCTTCCTCCACCGTGGCGCAAGCGAGGAAATCCTTTCCGGTGGCCTCCTTGACGGCATCATTCATGCTGATGCGCTTAATATTCCCTAAATCTATTTCCGTGCCTTGGTAAGTTAAACGAGTAGTTCCCAATACGGTTTCGGCGGCGCTTAAAACGATGCCCTCCGTAATGTCCATTAAATCTCGATAATCGGCGTAGGCCTGATAAATTTCCACCGAGGTGAACTCCGGGTTATGTCGCATATCCATGCCCTCGTTGCGGAAAACCCGCCCCATTTCATAGACTCGTTCCATGCCGCCAACGATAAGCCGTTTCAGATTTAATTCGGTAGCTATCCTCAGGTATAAATCCATGTCCAAGGCGTTGTGGTGGGTAATGAAGGGTTTGGCGGCGGCGCCGCCGGCAATGGTAGAAAGCACCGGGGTGGCCACTTCCAAAAAATCCCGTTCGTCGAGATAACGGCGAATGGCCTTGATGGTTTTGTTCCGCGCCACAAAGGTGTCTCTCACTTCGGGATTCACGATTAAATCTAGGTAACGCTGGCGATAGCGTATCTCCACATCTTTGAGACCGTGGAATTTTTCCGGCAAAGGGCGCAGGGATTTAGAAAGCAAGTCAAAATCTTTGATTTTTACCGTCAGTTCCCCACGCCGGGTTTTGAAAGCCGCCCCCTTGAGGCCGATAATGTCGCCAATGTCCAGGAGCTTAAACTGGGCGTATTTTTCCTCCCCCAAGACATCCAGCTTAAAATAAACCTGAATGGAGCCGGTTTTGTCGTTGATGGTGGCGAAACTGGCCTTGCCGTGTCCCCGAATGGCCATGAGCCGCCCCGCGAGGCTAATTTCTCCCTGCTCCTCTTCCCCCTCTATAGCGCCAAATTCCCGGCGTACATCGGCGGTGTGGTACGTCACCTCGTAACGATGACCGAAGGGCGCCACTCCCATATCTTGAAAAGCCTTGAGCTTATCCTTCCGCACCCGTATAAGCTCGTTTTCGCTTAAAATGTTTTCTTCTGCTTGCATACTGTTGCTCCCAACTGTAATAAAAACTTACTACTTAATTTTAGTTATCTTATACTTGATAATCCCGGCAGGGGCGTGTACCTCCACGATGCTGCCCACTTTTTTGCCCATGATGGCCGCGCCCACCGGCGATTCGTTGGAAATTTTGCCGGCATCCGGGTCGGCCTCGGTGGAGCCGACTACCATGTAGGTGTCATCCTCTTTGAACTCTATATCCCTCAGAACGACTGTGCTACCCATTTGGACTACGTTGCCGCCCTCGCTCTTGATAATGTCGGAATTGCGGATTTTCGCTTCGAGATCGGCAATCTCGCCCTCCAAAAAGGCTTGCTCGTTTTTGGCGTCGTCGTACTCGGAGTTTTCGCTGAGATCCCCCAAAGCGATGGCGGCCTTCAAGCGGTCGGCTATTTCAATGCGTCGCACGCTCTTTAAGTAGTTCAGCTTCTCTACCAGTTTGTTATAACCGTCTTCGGTAAGCATTACCCGTTTTTCTGCCATAATATTCCCCTCTGTTTTTTGTTTAACTTCATTTGCCTTGGGGCTTTGCCCCAAACCCCACAAGGGGCTGGCAGCCCCTTGACCCGGCAATAGATTTTTAGGTTTTATGTCGCTGGCTATATTGCACACTAACGCCAGCTTTTCCTGCCGTGTAAGTTGCTTTAAATGCCATTCGCGGCTTTGCGCCTGCCGTTTGTCGGGAAACTCCTCGTAATAGCGAAGCTTCACCGGCAGTCTGGTGCGCGTGTATTTTGCCCCTTTGCCTGCGTTGTGGGTTTCTAGGCGTTTTTGTAAATCCGTCGTCCACCCGATATATAAAGTGCCGTCGGCACACTCCACCATGTAGGCGTAGCAGGGCATTACTCCTTTTCCTTCAGCGTAATTTTCTTGATAACCACATCTGCCAAAGGCCGGTCGCTGAAATCGGTATCGGTTTTACCGATTTTCTTCACCACGTCCATGCCGCGAATCACCTTGCCAAAAACGGCGTGATGCCCATCCAGCCAAGGGGTGGCCGCCAGCGTAATGAAGAACTGAGAGCCGCCGGTATTAGGGCCGGCGTTGGCCATGGAGAGGATTCCTTCGCTGTCATGTTTCAAATCGGGGTGGAACTCGTCGTCAATGGTGTAGCCGGGGCCGCCGGTGCCGTTGCCCTTGGGGTCGCCCCCCTGAATCATGAAGCCGTCAATCACCCGATGAAAGATTAAGCCGTCGTAAAAGCCTTTGTTTGCCAGCGTCTCAAAATTCTCCACGGTTTTGGGAGCTTTATCCTTATAAAGCTCAATCTCAAAATCCCCCATGCTGGTTTCAAATACCGCTACCGAATTTGCCATGTTGCTGCCGTCTCCCTTCTCCTTATCACCGCTGGCGGCCAGACACCCCGTTGTCAGCAGGGCGGTGGCCATAAGTATCGTCAAAATGCCAAGTAATTTCTTCATCCTCAGTCCACTCCTCTTCCCATTCGTCCGCCACCATCTCATCGGCTTCCTCCGGCGTTAAAGGGAGGCTGGTTATGCGCCAAGAGAGGAGCGCCCCTTTTTCGGTATCCACCTTCACCAGCAAACGATCCTTGGCGTTGCCGGGACGTGGGTAAATATAAAAAATTTCGCCGTCCAGCATTTCCTTTTTTTGCTGGCCGTAGGTTTTTTGTATCTTGTGGAAAGTGGCTCCGTATTTTATATTGTCGCGACCCTTGTATTTTTTGTCCTCTATCTTGATGTCAACCACTTGCCCCGTGCGGCGAGCGACCCCGATTTCGTAACCGTTGCCAAAGTAGTAATAGGTGACGGCGATTCCCAGCACGCTGACCTCTTTGTCATAAAGGGAACGTCCCCAAATTTCCTCCATTTTTTCGGCGCTGTCCCCCAAATAAAGCCCTCGGCAAGAAAAATCCACCTCTTCGGCGGCAAAAGCCACGGGGCTAATGAGGAGGCTCCACGCCAGCAAAAAACCGATAATAAACCGCATATCCCTCTCCCTCACATGGTAGCCGTATCAAAGCAGATGGTCACCGGCCCGTCGTTCACGGAGGAAACCTGCATATCGGCGCCGAACTCACCGTGTTCCACGGTAAAACCCTTGGCGCGGCAAGATGCCATAAATTTTTCATACAAGGCTTCGGCCACCTCAGGAGGCGCGGCGAGAGAAAATCCCGGCCGACGGCTCTTTAAATCGGCGTAGAGGGTAAACTGGGACACCACGAGGAGTGCGCCGCCCACCTGCTCCAAACTTAAATTCATTCGCCCCTCTGCGTCGGCAAAGACGCGCAGACGACAAATTTTCTCCGCCAGTTTCATTGCCTCCGCCTCGCCGTCGCCCTTCCCCACGCCAAGGAGTACCAAAAGCCCAAGCCCAATCGCCCCCACTCTTTCCCCGGCTATGTCAACCGCAGCCTCTTTAACTCGCGTCACCACTGCTCGCATTGCTTTACCTCGCTTTTAAGTTTTATCTAACGGCGTAACAGTATAGCATAAATGGGTGGGGGACGCCATAGGATTTTTGTGGGGGTCGCCGCACAACTTCTACTTTTATCTGAACCGCTACTGCTGTGTGACACAACATTTGCCGGAAGATCGTGACAAACCATTGTGGAGCCATACTCCGCTCACGGATTTTTGGCGCGTGGGCAAAGGCTACGCCCAAAAGCTTCAAGCCTACGGCCTCAATACCATGGGGGATATTGCTCGTTGTTCCCTCGGTCAACCCACGGATTTTCACAATGAGGAACTCCTGTACCAACTTTTTGGAGTAAACGCCGAACTGCTCATTGACCACGCTTGGGGTTGGGAACCTTGCACCATGGAGGCCATCAAAGCCTATCGCCCCACGGCCAGCAGTCTTGGCTCCGGCCAAGTACTGCAAGAACCCTATTCCCACGAAAAAGCGCGGCTCATCGTCTGGGAAATGACGGATTTATTGGTGCTGGACTTGGTGGAAAAAGGCTTGGTCACGGATCAAATGGTGCTGGATATCGGCTATGACATTGAAAATATGCAAAATGGGCAGTTGGGAGGTCATAAAGCATGATTAAGCCTGAGACAAGTCCCTACGCTGACGTAATAAACCTCCCCCATCACGTTTCCCGGTGGCATCCACCCATGCCTCTAAACAAACGCGCCGCCCAATTTTCCCCCTTCGCCGCCGTGTCAGGCCATGAAGAAGCCATACAGGAAAAAATTGTTTCCTCTTCTTTTGTGAGCAAATAAAAAGGATTTTACGCTCTGATACTCTCCGATTAGGGCAGAAAATTTACGAGGAAATAATCATAAAATCACTTTATATGCTCCTATTGAAAAATTTTTTTGCGTGTTTATGATTTTTATTTAAAAAACCTCTTGAAATGCTCGTAAAAGTGGAGTATGATACGCACATAAAGCAAATCGAAGTGATAACAATCTAGACAAAACAGGAGGGCATTATGAGCAAGGTAGAGGAAATCACCCGGGAATCGTGGATCATGAGCACCTTCCCCGAATGGGGTACTTGGCTGGTGGAGGACATCGAAAATGCGGTTGTCCCCGAAGGTCAGGTTTCCATGTGGTGGCTGGGTTACACCGGTGTTTGGTTTAAGACCCCCGGCGGCGCCAACATCACCGTTGACCTCTGGTGCGGCAACGGCAAGCGCACCCATGGCGACGGCAAGATGAAGGTAGGGCATCAAATGGCCAATATGTGCGGTTGCCGCACCATGCAGCCCAATCTCCGCAACGTCCCCTTCGTTATTGACCCCTTCGCCTTCAAACAGGTGGATGCGGTACTTGCCACCCACTACCATCAAGACCATATGTCTGCCGAGTGGGCAGCGCACGTCATTAAGAGCAACATGACCACCACCGACGAAAACGGCAACACCATCCCCGTGCCTTGCATCGGCCCCAAGAAGTCCGTGGAGACTTGGGTGAAATGGGGCGTTCCCCAGGAGCGTTGCCGCGAGGTGAAACCCGGCGACGTTATCAAAATCAAAGACATCGAAATCGTTTGCTTGGACAGCTTTGACCGTACTTGCATTGTCACCACCGATTCCACCGGCCCGGATCGCGAAGAACTTACCGGCAAATGCCCCACGGATATGGATGAAAAGGCCGTGAACTATCTCCTCAAAACCCCCGGCGGCAACATCTATCACTCCGGCGACTCCCATTTCTCCATTTATTTCGCCAAACACGGTAAGGACTACGACATCGACGTGGCCTTCGGTTCCTTCGGCGAAAACCCCATCGGTATGCAGGACAAGATGACCTCCATCGACGTTCTACGCATGGCGGAAAATCTCGGGTGCAAAGTGGTTGTCCCCATTCACTGGGATGTGTGGACGAATTTCCAAGCCGACTGCGAGGAAATCAAACTCCTATACGACTTCAAGAAAGACCGCAACGAGTACAAGTTCCATCCCTTCTTCTGGCAGGTGGGCGGCAAATACACCTACCCCCAAGACAAGGACAAGATTTACTACCACCATCGCCGGGGCTTCGAGGACTGCTTCGAGCATCCCCAGAATATCCCCTTCCGTTCTTGCTTGTAATTACGTTTTGCTTTTTGCTTTTTTGCCTCCGGCGGCCAAAGGAGCTTAGCCCCATTGGAATCC
>JAFVEM010000042.1 GCA_017476005.1 Selenomonadaceae bacterium
ATACCAAGGGACGCGACGCGTAAATATCGCATCTATTATCGCGCAAATGGATACAGCATCCCCTGCCGTCATCGAAATCATGCAACGCGCTTACTTGGTCAATATGCCTGCAACATTCCCCACATTCATCGCAGGGAAAGGGAAGGCCGGCCAAGCAAGTGCCATTTTCACAACCTATAGCTACCCCACTCCTATCTGCACCCTTATATCGTGTAGTCATATCCTTGAGCCGCAAACATTATACAACATTTGCCCCCCCCTTGCAAGACATTTTTTTAAGGCTAATTATCCGGCAAAAAAACAGGCGCAACCGTTTATCCTAACGGCTACGCCTGTTTGTTTAGGCCTCCAAGGGTTTCATGGTTGGGAAAAGCAAGACATCGCGAATGGAAGGCGATACGCCCACAGCGGACAACACCGACGCCGAGTGTCCGATGATTTTGCCTAAGTTCATTTGTTTCCCGTCCCTTCCGTTGCCGCCAGCCGTTTGCGTTCCTTGGCCGCACGTTTGCGCTCGCGTCTTAGTTCCTTGCTGTAGCGTTCCTCCTCGGAAAAAATACAGCCGCAGTAGGCTTGGCGGTAAAGCTCCAGCTCTTTGCTGAGGTCGATGCCCTCCTGCCAGCCGGGGCGAAAATCCGTGTAGTAAAAATCCACTTGGCATTTCTTCGCCAAAGCCGCCGCTGTTTCCTGCATGAGTTCATGTTGCTGATAGATGCTGTAAAACAGGGTGGAGGTAAAGGCGGTAAAGCCGTGGGCGGCGGCGAATTTGGCCGTTTCTTCCAGCCGCCAAGCATAGCACATGGCGCAACGTCCCGTGGGCGTTTCTTCGGCGTTAAGCGCCCGTCGCAAAAAATCGCGCAAACGGTAGTGTTCATCGACTGCCAGTTCCATTTTCACCTTGGCGGCAAATTCCTGAGCGGTACGCAAGCGAGTTTCCCATTCCTTGTAGGGGTGAATATTGGGGTTAAAAAAATATCCCACAGGCTCTATCCCTGCCTCGCGCAACTTTTTCACGGGATAACAGGCGCAAGGGCCGCAACACACATGCAAGAGTAGTTTCATGGATACATCACCTTTCTTTTGCTTTTGTTTCGTATTCGCCATGTGTGGGGAAAATCCTTTTTCTGGGAAGGAGGTGACAATGTCTGCAGGATGGAGTCTGAAAGCCATGATGCATAACTTTCATCATCTTTTTTGTTCTTAAATTTTTTAGGCTCAACCACAAATTACATGGGATGCGAATAAATGGACTGACGTAAAAAAATGTTAAACCCCAAATTTATGGACGTTTGCTACGTCACTGGGGTTATTGCCATGGACGTAACAGCGATAAGAAAAGCCGCCTCCGGGATAAAGAGGCGGCACCTTTTTTACGCCATGTCTTTCAGACGTTCGGCGGCCGCCCATACGCCGGCCTCCGACAAGTGATACACCCCCAGCATACCGGCCGTGATGGACACACGAAAGGAACGTCCCTCCTGCAATACGTTGCTGATGGCTTGTGGGGAATTTTGCCGGAGGGTGGCGTGGTTAAGCGGCCAGTGGGTACCTTGCAGGGTTACGCCATTAACCTCGTCGCTTAAGGGTAGCAAGGACAGCGCCGCCGTAGGGGCGTGACATTCCACGGTAGTTTCCATGGCGTCGCGCAAAAAAAAGAGGGTCTCCGTTTCGTCAGCCAGCACGCAGGGAAAAGGTTGACAGGCCGCTGAGTACAGGGTGCTGAAAAAATGGTCGGCGCGGCCGCCGAAGGCTCCGGTGACAATGGCCAAAGTAGCGGGTTTTGCCGACAGAAGTTTTAGCGCCAGTTGAGTGTCGGTAAAATCCTTCTCCGGGGGGAAGCGATGAATTTGCGCCCCTTGCGCCTGTCCCCACTTCCAAGCGGCTAGGCTGGCACTGTCGCCGTCGCCGATGAGTTTCTGGGGCGCTATGTTCGCTTGTTTACAAATGTCTATGCCTTTATCTACCGCCCAGACTTCTCGCTCAGCGGTGATTTTTTTTAGCCAAGGAATGGCCGGCGTTCGTCCTCCCAGCACCAAGACAATACATTGCTGCCACTCGGCAACTGAAAACTTCACGGTAAGTTGCGGCAAGCTCAGGGTGGTCATGGTCTAAAACCTCCGGTTAATACTTCGGTAGCCGATGGTTTCATCAGTCTTTCAGCTTCATAAGGAGCGCCGCGCAGCCTTTGGTGACATCGCGGTAGGTGGCGGTAAAATCATCGGTGTACCAAGGGTCGGCCACATCTCTTGTTTCACCGGCGAGTTCCAGCAGTCGATAAGTTTTGCCTTGGGGATCGCCGTGGGTCAACCTTTGTAAGTCGCGCATATTTTCCCCGTCCATGCCGATGATATAGTCGTACTCGGCGTAATCGGCGTAGGTAATCTGACTGGCGCGCCGGGGCGTAAAGGGGATGCCCTCCTCGCGCAGTTTGTTCTTCGTGCCGTAATAGGTGTCGGAGCCAATTTCATCGGTGCGGCAAGCCTTGGAATCCACCAATATTTCCTTTTCCAGACCGGCCTTACGCACCATGTCTTTCATAACGAACTCAGCCATAGGCGAGCGGCAAATATTGCCGTGGCAAACGAACAGTATCTTGGTCATAGTTTTTCTCCTTGCGCTTTTTCTTTCATACTAAAAAAATAACCCCGGCGAAAAGCAACCATGCTGCCATGGCTTTTCGTCGGGGATTGCTTGCTAAAACGAAACTTTTAACGCTTCGAGAACTGGGAGGCCTTTCTGGCCTTCTTGAGGCCGTACTTGCGACGCTCTTTCTCTCTGGGGTCGCGAGTCACAAAACCGGCCTTTTTCAGCGCCGGACGAAGTTCACCGTCCATTTCGATAAGGGCTCTCGTTATGCCGTGGCGGATGGCGCCGGCTTGCCCGGATACGCCGCCTCCGGCTACTTTGGCGATAACGTCGTATTTGTCGGCGGTTTCCGTAAGCGCTAGGGGCTGACGCACGATGAGTTCCAGCGTCTTCAGGCCGAAATACTCCTCCATACCCCGTCCGTTAATGGTCACTTTGCCGTCGCCGGGAACTAAGCGAACACGCGCCACGGAGGATTTCCGACGGCCGGTGCCGTAATAGCTTACTTGTGCCATAGATTATTTCCTCCTTCGTAAATCAGCGAATGTTCAGCTCTATTTTTTCCGGCTTTTGGGCGGCATGAGGATGCTCGGCGCCGGCATAGACGTTCAGCTTGCGGTACATCTGCGCTCCCAAGCGGTTCTTGGGGAGCATGCCCTTCACGGCGTGTTCGAGAACCCTTTCGGGGAACCGCTGTAACATCTTTCCGGCGGCGGTGAAGGTAGTGCCGCCGGGGTAGCCGGAATGACGGAAATAGAATTTGTCCGTTAGTTTCTTGCCGGTGAATTTCACCTTATCGGCGTTGATAACGACAACATAATCCCCCGTATCTACATGGGGAGTATAGGTAGGTTTGTTCTTGCCGCGCAAAATCTTGGCCACTTCCGCCGCCAACCGGCCAACGGTCTGACCCTCGGCATCAATGAGATACCACTTGCGCTGGATATTTTGGGCATTAGCCATAAAAGTAGTCTTCATGGGTATCCTCCCTGATTTCTGTTGATACACTAGCGCGAAGTCAGGCTCGGTCTCCGGGGCTGGTGGAAAAACCGTCCGATGAGTCGCGTCCTTACGATTCTATTCTCACCGTAACCGAAAGTCAAGGTTTTTTTGCTTTTGCTTATCTTTAATGTTACAGTTCAGCCTTCCAAGCCACAATATATAGTACCAACCACCTGAATACCCACAATATCTAGTATATTTATACTCATACAATCATGATTTTGAAAAAAAATTTTAGTGAGAAAGTTGCTCAACCACTATATATTGTGCCACAGTCTATGTAAAACGCTCTATATAGTGGCTGAACTGTAACTCTTTAATCGTTACAGTTCAGCCTATCTTTCAGCTAATTTTCATAAATAGGGTGTATAATGGGTAGCATAGAGAAAAGGATTGGCAAGCGAAAGGTGGGAGATAAGATTATGGGGCGGCAAAGCGACTACGGACATGGAATCCTTAAAGA
>JAFVEM010000043.1 GCA_017476005.1 Selenomonadaceae bacterium
CCATGAGCGTAAAACCTCCTTGGTAGATGGTTGTTTGGCACTGCTATTGTACCATATTTGGAGGCTTTGCGCCTTTTTATATGCTATGACATGCGATATTCAAGGGGCTGAGCTTAATTTATCATGTGGGAAGTTTGAGTATCTGACTTAAAATTTGCCAAAAAAATGTCTTGACAGAGGGGTTCACTTTATATTATCTATTCAACGATTACTCAACTATACTTTTCAACGATGAACCCAACGATTCAACGATAGCCTTCTGCAATCGTTGAAAAGTATACACCGGGTGCAAATTTTGAACCCGGTGCATATCGCTGATTTGGTTTTGCAACATCTTCAAAATATACCTCAACGCCATTTGACTTTAATTTTCGTATTGTTTTAAGACAATCAACTGTGTTACCACGTTCGTTTCATAGATTTTATATAAAATTCATTTCAATTATATTATCACAAATCAATTTCAGTAAAAGTTGGTCAGTGAGCAAACAATTCATCAGATGACGTTTGGTACTGCATTTCTTGGATTGGGCGGTAAGGTATTTCTTATGTACGGCCAAGGCATACTTGCAAAAGGCGTTCAGGTACAGATAGGCATTCTCCGAGATGAAGTGACTGCTATCTTCATAAAAAACCACATCCAATGGCCAGTGCATACTCTCTATTGCCCAATGCTCACGGGCAGAGACGCTTCTCTACTCTTCTTCCATTTTTCTCGGTAGTCGAGAATTGATCAACCTTTGTACTGTCAGAGCAATCTCTAAAGTAAGTTTTTTATCGCCTTTCCATACACAGCAATCACGTCACCAACGGTGTCGATTGAATCCTGCATCATTGCTATGATGCTTTCTGCCACCTTCTGCCCGTCAATTACGGCTAACGTTCTGCTGATTGTGGGCTTGGAGGGGATATTCTCAATACCAAAGTACGTCTTGAAAAATTTATGAAACTTGCTCCTCTAAATTCTTTATATGCTCCTCCACGTTAGCTTGCGTCACATAAACCCCAAAACTCGTTCCTTCTTCCGGACGGAATATGCGTTGCACAATCATATCTCCTAACACAGGGCGATAATGGATGGTTTCATAATAGTAATAGTTATTCGTAGTCATATCATTTAAACCACTGAAATCGTAATAGTCGGTTATATGAGCTAAACGTCGCTTAAAATCGTTTAAATCCGTACGATTCAAGGACAAGTAACGAGTATATTGTAGAGGATTAAAAAAGAAAATCAAATTTATATTACGTTCAGCGGCAATTTCATTCAGTTCCGCAATTTCTGCCAGTGCTTGGTCTGTTCGGGTTGCCTTAGTTTGATCAAGCGTTTGTGGTAAATTTCGTTCGGCATCAAGAAAACTAGGTTTGGAGATATGCGCAGCCACATCGTTATCAATCGCTTTATCAACTTTTTCGTGATGGAGATTGCCCGAACCATAAATATCGTAAATGCTCCGCTTATCGTCAAGCCCTTCCCATAATACGGTTGACGGCTGACGAAAGAGACCAGCTAAATATGTGCGCAAATTGCCGTCATCATGGTAGGGTATTTGCAAATACTCTTTTTCGTGTATAGCAGGATCAAGGTAAATGTCAAAATCATCCAATCCGACGATAATTCTATCTATGCTCACTTGATGCCGCAAGAGAATTTTTACGTCATTCAAAAATTCATAGGGAACCCCCCCGGAATAAGTCATGTTGTAGTAACGATAACCATCGTTAATCTGTGTTAGATTGATATTGCCCACCCTAGACGAGCCGAAGAGATAGGCATTGTATTTGTGAGGATTGGCAAGAATGTAACGCATCTTGACAAAATGTTGATTAGGCTCTAAACGATAGTAGGAAAAATCATCGTTAAACAAACCGGAAATGTCGAAGAAATAATTATAGCCAGCGGTGGCTATTAGCATAATCACTACCGCTAAGAGATAGCACCATGTAAATTTCTTGGCTGTCATAGTCATGATAGACTCTCCTAGAACTGAAAATATAAAAATTCCGAGTAATTGTTCACATGCCAAATGGCATAAACAAAAGCAATCGCCATAAGTAACAGCCAAATCGCGTTCGGCTTAAAATGCTTCATCAATCGTTGCGGATTGGGACAAATCACCAAAACCACTAACAGCACAAATAGCGTTTTAATTATTTTAACTAACGATACCGTCATAACCCACGGAATAAAATTCACGCCCCAGTTACGCAAAAATCCCAAATATTTTTCATAGCTGCCGCCGGCAGGCAAAGCCATACTTCCCACATCCCCCATGGCCTTCAGCACGTTTAGTGCCTCACCAAAATTTTCGGCGCGGAAGAATACCCAACACACCATCACGCATAGAGAGGTCAGCGACCAATTAACAGCCTTAGGGAGCGCAATATTCAGCCGCCGCCACTGATGATTTATCATCAGAAATACGCCATGCAGACCGCCCCAAAAAACAAAGGTATAACCTGCACCGTGCCAGAGGCCGATAATGAGCATGCTCACGAAAAGATTTCGCATCTTCTTAAACTCGCCGTGCCGATTGCCGCCCAAGGGAATGTAGAGATAGTCCCGTACCCACAGACCTAAAGTCATGTGCCACCGCCGCCAAAAATCGATCATGCTGGTGGCTTGGTAGGGGGAGTTGAAATTCACAGGGAGTTTTAAGTTGAACAAGAGGCCAAGTCCCAAGGCCATTTCACTGTAGCCGGAAAAATCGAAGTAAAGCTGAAAGGTGTAACCGATTGCGCCAATCCACGCCTCCAAGAAGGTGAGACTGTCGGCACGGGAAAACACGTCGGCCACCCAAGGGGAGAGTTTGTCAGCAACGACCACCTTCTTAAAAAGTCCCATGGTGAATAGACACAGACCCATAGCCACGTTGCGATAATCAATGACAAAATTTTTCGCCGCCATGAACTGAGGCATCATTTCCTTGTGGTTGATGATGGGGCCAGCGATGAGGTGTGGAAAGATGGTCACAAATTCGCAATAGGTGAGGAAAGTATCGTTTTTCGTTTGCCGACGATAGACATCCACGAGATAGGCTGTTTGCGTGAAGGTGAAAAAGGAAATGCCAAGGGGCAGGACAATGTGTGGTAGGGGCAAAGCACTGCCGCTGAGAGTGTTCACCGTGTCCAAGAAGAAGTCGGTGTATTTGAATACGCACAGGAGGAGGACGTTGCAAATTATGCCGAGGGTGAGCCAGCCTTTGCCGTGGGCTGCCGTCTCGATGTACTTGCCCACGGCGTAGTTGAAGGCGATGGAAGCAAAAAGGAGCGGTACATAGAGAAAATCCCACCAACCGTAGAAAAAGAAGGAGGCAAGGGTGAGCCACAGAATAGCCACCCGTTGACCGTAGTGCTTAGCCAACCGAAAAAAGCCCAAGAAGGTCACGGGGAGAAAGAGGAAAATAAATTCATAAGAATTAAAGAGCATAAAGCGAAGTCTCCTTTGGTGATTTCATAACTTCGCAATCATACCACGTTCGCCCCCCCCCGCAAGACATTTTTCGCCAGATATATAAATTTCTGTTACAGCGAACCCTGTAGCCATGATTTCCGTAAAATTTACCCATCAGGTATTGACAGCTTAGCGAAAATGGACTATGATAGGCAAAGATATAATTCATATATAATAAATATGTATTTGCCGATGTGACAGTGCGCTACTTGCCGGCGGTAATATGTTTTTGGAGGTAAATAGACATGAAACGCGAACACCAATGTTGGTTCAGTAAGTGCCTAGAGCGAGATATGAGCATAAAAATCTATGGCGAGGGAGGGGTGCCTATGTTGGTGTTCCCCACCCAAGATGCCATGAGCGACAACTTCGAGAACTTCGGCATGATTGACACGCTGGCGGGCTATCTTTCCGGTGGCAAGATTCAGCTTTTCTGTCTTGATACCGTGGACATTGAAACTTGGTCGAATGTTTGGGGAGACAAGGACTGGCGAGCCAATCGACAGGAAGCCTATTATCATTACGTCATCGACGAAGTTTTGCCGTTTATCCACGAAATCAATGGATCCGGCGCGCTCCCTCTTGTCACCGGATGCAGTCTGGGCGGTATGCATGCCGCCATTCTTTTCCTGCGCCGCCCGGAACTTTTTTCAGGGCTGTTGTCCTTGTCCGGAGTGTATGATGCCAAGTTCTTCTTTGACGGCTGGCTGAACCCTGTTCTCTACGACAATTCCCCGGTAGATTTCCTGAGCCGGATGCCAAAAGATCATCCCTATATCAAGATTTACAACGAAAAGCCTATCATTCTTTGTGTCGGACAAGGAGCATGGGAGGAAGAGGGGCGAAGGACAACCGCCATGATGCGCGATATTTTCCGGGATAAGGGAATCCGCGCTTGGGTAGATTTTTGGGGCTTTGATGTAGAACATGATTGGCGATGGTGGAAACAACAAATCCTGTACTTCCTGCCGTATTTGTTGCAAGAAAAAGCGTGGGAGGGCGAGCGGCCATGAACTTTGTATTTATTTCGCCACATTTTCCCAAGCATTATTGGAATTTCTGCGACCGTCTGCATAAAAGCGGTGTCAACGTACTCGGCATTGGGGATGCTCCCTACGATGATTTAAGTGATGAACTAAAGGATTCCCTGACGGAATATTACTTTGTACCGAATCTGGGAAGCTATGATGACATGTACCGCGCCGTGGCTTTTTTTTCCTTCAAATACGGCAAGATCGACTGGATTGAGTCCAACAACGAGTTCTGGCTGGAGCAGGATGCGCGTCTGCGCACGGACTTTCATGTTACCACGGGAGAGCAGTATGAGAACATCGGGCGCATTAAGAACAAGTCCGCCATGAAGGAATACTACGCCAAGGCGGGCGTCCCCACGGCGCGCCTCCTTAAAATCACGGACTATGAAACCGCGAGGCGGTTCATCGAAGAAGTCGGCTATCCCGTCATCGTAAAACCGGATGTGGGAGTCGGCGCCAGCGATACTTACAAACTGGAAGACGAGGAAGGTTTGCGCGATTTCTTTGCGAAAAAGCTCGCCGTACCCTATGTCATGGAGGAATTTGTGACCGGGGATATATGCTCCTATGACGCCATCATTGATGCGGATTCCAAGCCGCTTTTGGAATCCATGACGGTGTGGCCGCCCTCGGTCATGGACATTGTGTTGCAAGAATTGGATCTTTCCTACTATACGGCCGCCCATGCGCCGGTGGAGCTCAAGGGGGTAGGTCGCGCCACGGTAAAAGCCTTCGGTGTAAAGAGTCGCTTTGTCCACCTAGAGTTCTTCCGCCTGACCAAGGCCAAGCAAGGATTGGGGGAGGTTGGCGACTTCGTGGGGCTGGAGGTCAATATGCGCCCTGCCGGAGGCTATACGCCGGATATGATTGATTTTGCTCATTCCACCGACGTGTATCAAATCTGGGCGGATATGGTGACCGACAACAAACGAAAGCTACCCGACAGCGGAGAACATTCTTATGCGGTTTATGCCAGTAGGCGCGATTGCCACCGCTATGTACATTCCCATGAGGAGATTTTGGCTCGTTACGGGGAAAGCATTGTCATGTGCGAACGTATGCCGGACATGATGGTGCCGCAGATGGGCAATCAAATGTACACCGCCAAAGTTCCGAATCAGCGCGCGGTGGAGGAGTTCATCCATTTTGTACAAGAGAAAAGCAAATATGGCGCCTAGGCGGCATAGTACTGAAAGGTCTGATTCTCATGATACACACTCATACCGCATCCAGCGGTTTATCCACCAGACAGCTTTGCGTGGCGGCAGTCATGGGAACCTGTGTTTTTCTCATGACTATTGTCCCGCGCATCCCAATTCCTTTGGGCTACGCCCATCTCGGTGATGCGGCAATTTTCTTGATTGTGCTTTTGGTGGGAAGGCGCGAAGGGATTTTGGCGGGGTGTATCGGCTCCGCCTTGGCTGACTTTATCGGCGGATTTCCTATATGGATACTTCCCACGCTCGTCATAAAATTTTTGATGGCCGATACCTATTGGCGTATTGCCTTGCAACACAAGGAACGTGGGAAGGGTAGGTTCAGCACTTTTGTGGGGCTGGTGCTGGCTTGTCTGGTTATGGCGGCTGGGTACACGATATTCGGCGCTTTGATCTATGACAGCCTCGAAGCTGGACTTGCTTCCACGCCGGGACTGCTCATGGAAGGTGCGGTGAACATCGCGGTGTTTTATTTGGGGAGGAAAGCCCTGAAACGCGCAGGAATACCGCAAGTATGGTGAAAAATGATCGCCGGTGTCTGACGATCATACAATTTGGGGGAAGGAGTGCAGATGATGACAAACTACATGGAACTCTTGATGACGAACCAGCCTTGGAATCTGATCCTCTTTATGGTGATTCCTGTCGGGCTGGCGGAATTGTTGGTCGCAACGGAGTTCTATACTCTCTATCTGCAAGACACGATGGATAATTCTTGGCAATCGTTGAACTCATTTTTAGGAAAAATCGCCGGCATTTACTTTACGGGTGTATTTCTCTATCTTATTACCAACGTCGTGCCGCATATCGAATGGCGCGGTTGGGTGGATGTCGTGGCTGTGGGCGCCTATCTGTGCGGCATCTTTCCGCTACTCGGCATCACCTTGCTGGAATTCGGCGTACTGAAAAAGAACGCCACCTTGCGAGAGCGGACGCACACCCACTTCCTGCTGCTGATTGTTTTTTTGGTGGTCAGTCACATTGCTATGATCTTTGGTATGGTGGATCCGGCAATCATTGGCTGGAAACCGGCCACGCAACAGGAAATGCCGATGCACTCCCATACACACTCCAATGCTACTCCTCATGAGGGACACATGCATGAGTAATGCTCACGCCAAATGCCCAACAGCAGAACGCCGTTGGGCATTTTTAACTGATTCCCGACCGTGTTGGTTGGCAGTCATTTTTACATCATACTGTAGGTAATGGCAAGCCAACTGTTTTAACCGGCTCCTACGTCCGCACCACTTTGCTCTCTTCCTCATAAATCTGACGGTAACTGTCCATGAACAGCTCGTAGGTGTAGTAGCGCTTCACTCGTTCGTAGCCGATATTGCCCATTTGCCGCCGCAAGTTGTAGTCGCCGGCGAGGCGCACTATCTCCTCTGCCATCTTCACAAAATCCATGGGCGCTACCACGGCGCCCGCCGTTCCCAGTTCATCTCCCTCTTCGCCGTAAATAAGTTCCCGGCAACAGCCCACGTCGGTGGTGACAAAGGGGCGTCTGGCCGCTTGCCCCTCCAACACCGCCAAAGGCTGGCCTTCGCTGATGCTGGTGAGGAGCAGGAGATCCATACGCTCTAGGTACTCCGCCACATTAACCGAGCCGGTGAAGGTTACGTCCTGCACCTTGAGCATATCCACCGTTTGCTTACAAAATTCGTAGTAATCGGGATCCTCTTCGTACTGTCCCATGATAAATAGCTGGGCATCGGGGATTTGTTGTTTGACCAAGAAAAAAGCGCGAATCATCGTCACAATATCTTTGATGGGAACCACGCGCACCACGGCGCCGATGGTGAAGGGGCGGCCTTCCGCCGGTTTTAGCTCCGGGATGTTTTGGAAACGCTCCATCTTTACCCCGTTGGGTACCACCCCGATTTTTTCCGGCGCGCAACCGAGGTCACGCTCTATCTCCGCATTGTGGCCGAAAAGGGTATAGACGTGATCCGCCGTGTCGTAGGCCAGTCGCGCCAAATTATAAAAATAGCGTATCCAAACGGATTTGAACTCCCCCTTAGCCCAGTCGCTTTTGATTATCTCCGCTTCTCGTTCCCGAGAATAGATGCCATGTTCCGTTATCATAAAGGGTTTTTTATACACCGTGGCCGCCATGCCGCCGATAACGCCGCAATACCCCGTGGCTACGCTGTGATAAATATCCGCTTCCGGTAGTTCCTGCTGCAATAAATAAAAGAGCGGCAACAACATGGAGCGTAGCGTCCAAAAAAAATCCGTAAAGGGCAGATACCGATAGCGTTCCTCATAGACCCGTTGAATGATGTCAAAGAAATCGCTGCTCATGAAAATATCCAACGGCCCCCGGCGTTTGCGTCCCAGATGAAAAATTTCCACCAGCGCGTCAAAAGGCAACGGCTTATCCCCGGACACTAGGTCATAAAGCGCCTCTTTTTCAAAAGGCTTCAGGATGTTTTCCCTCATCCCCTTAGATTTAAGACCTAAAATATCGTCCAAGAACTCCTCTTGCACCCCTACGCAATTCTCCGGGAGTTTGTATTTGTATTTGCCCCGATCTTTCGCTTCGGCGCCAATGGAATAAATAAAAAATTCATACTGGGGCAAGCCCACCATCAGCATTTGCACCCATGAGGATACCCCACCCACCACATAGGGGTAAGACCCTTCCGTGAGTAAACAGATACGCATTTTGTACTCCTTTTACTTTCAAATTAGGGGATTATGTGGATAAATTGGCATAACTTTTGTGGATAATGTGGATAAAGCTGGGGATAACCTATTCCGGCTCTACCAAAAGTCCCAGCACATAAAAAGTTCCGTGGGATTTGGCGTAGAGCTTGCCTTCGTGGTCGCGAATCTCGCATTCCGTTACCATGGTGCGTCGTCCGTCGTGGAGGACTTTGCCTTTGGCGATAATATGAGTGGTGAGGGGGACGGAGTGCATGAAGTCCATGGCTAGGCTGATGGTCACCACTTTTTTGTTTTTCACGAGACAAGCTGCGCCGGAGGCGGTATCGGCCATGGTCATAAGCACGCCGCCGTGGGCTATGCCGTAGAGATTGGTGTGTTCCGCTTCCACGGTAAGTTCCAGTTGCACGTCCCCGTCCTCCGTGGGTACCACCTCGCCGTGGGCGTATTCCATGAAGGTATTGCGATGATAAAATTTGATAATTTCCCGTTGCATCGGGGTAAGTTCGGCCATGGTTACACCGCCTTTGTTTATAAAGTAAAAAAGCAGCGCGCCAAAGCGCACTGCCTAGATCTCAATGGTGCTCGCCGAGGGATTCGAACCCCCGACCCCCTCCATGTGACGGAGATGCTCTAGCCAACTGAGCTAGGCGAGCAATATTTTTTTGGTGGGGTTAACGGGATTCGAACCTGTGACCTCCTCGATGTCAACGAGACACTCTAACCAACTGAGCTATAACCCCAAAAACATGACCCATTATACTCCGGCTTGTTTTTGCTGTCAAGGGGAACAAAAAAATTTTTTCTTGATTGCCCTAATATTTTTTTGGGGCTATAATGTGAAGGTCATGGATTTTCCGGATTTTCCGGATTTTCCGGTTTTGCCGGTACATACGGCTAGAGGAGGCTAAAAATGTTCAGCAATATGCTAAAAAAAATCGTAGCGTTGGGCACTGCGCTATTGTTCACGGTGAGTATGGCAGAGGCCAAAGAGGCTCCCACGCTAAACGAAGGAGCCAAAGGGGCTTTGGAGGCGGAGCTGGCCTCCTTAGAGGGCGAGGTTTACGGTCTGGGGGTAATACTCTATAAAGACGGGCAGGAGGTTTACCGCCGCTTTACGGGCTACTCTGCTCCGGATAAGACGCCCTTGACCGATAATACCCGGTTTCGCGCCGGGGATCTTTCCGCCATGTTTACCGCTTTCACCTATATGCAACTGGCGGAGCGGAAAATTATCAACCTAGACGACGAGGTGAGTCCCTATGTGGGCTTTACCCTGCGCAATCCGGCCTACCCCGATATTCCCATCACTTTCAGGATGCTACTTAATCACACCTCCTCTCTGCGCGACGACAAGGTTTACAGCACGCCTCCCATCATCAGCGTGAAGGAATTTTTTTATCCCATGGGCATGTATTGGGAGGGCGGCCGTCATTTTGCCCCCCAAGGGGAAGTACCGGGGGAGTATTTCTGCTACGCTCACCTGAATTACGGCGTTTTGGGGACAGCGCTGGAGGCTTTGACTAGGCAACGGTTTGACCGTTTCCAGAAAAACAATATCCTAGCGCAACTCCTCATTAAGGCCGATTATGTGCCGGCCAATTTTGACGCCGCAGATTTTGCCAAATTGGGGGTTCCCTGTCGCCGAGACCAAACGGGCAAATGGCAAGCCGCCGTGGATTATTTCCCCGAAGGCCAGCCGGCGCGCAATACCTTGAGCCTCCAAAATCCGGAGGCGCCGGGAGAGCAGGGGACTTTTAATATCCGTGATTACCATCCCGGTATCAACGCCACCATCTTTGCCCCTGCCGGCGGACTGAGGATTTCCGGCAACGAATTAAAGAATGCCCTAGAGATGCTGATAAACAAAGGCGTTTTCCTGCAAAAGCCGGTACTTTCCCCCGGAGGGCTGGAGGCGTTAACCGCCAAACAGTGGCAATATAACGGCGCCAACGGGGATACCGCCGACAATACCTACTTGTCCTACGGCTGGGGGCTGTACCAAATCGACGGTCAGGCGCAGGGTTACCCCTGTGATTTAATCGGTAATAACGGCGGCGATTACGGAGTGCAGGCCGGACTTTTCTACCGCCCCGGCAGTCAGGATGGTTTCATTTATCTGCTGAACGGCGCGGAAAAAGAACAAGCCAAGAAAATAATGACCGCGTTGTGCGCGGCCATGGTTAAGTGAACATGGCATAAAATGACAAGTTTCACACGCAACGGAAGCCCCGGGTAGAGCGGCCTACTCTACCGGGGGCTTCTTGTTTTTATCGCACAAACACCACGTTCAAATCTGCCAAGAAATGGCTCTGTTCGTTTTCCACTAAAGCCCGATTGGCATCCTCTAGGGAAATCACCGGGTCGATATTGTTCCGCTCAAGGGATAAACATTTAACCACTAAGGGATTGGCGCCGGCTCTGGCGCTATCGGCCACAGCCTCCAAACTCTTGAGATAAGAGGCCATGCCCTTTACGACCACTAAGTCGTAATCGAGATTTTTGACGCCATAGATGGCTTCTCCTTGGTCGTTGCGGATAACGGGACTCATGCACGGTTCTAAATTCAGGCCGCTGCAATCAATCACCAACCCGGTATAACCGCCGGTTGCGGTAGGAATTTCCTCAGGCCGAGGAGCGCCCTCCGGCCTGACGCCGGTGTCATAGACGGTGGAGGGGGCGGCGTCATAGACGGCGGCAGGAGCGGTGGGATAACTGCCGGGCGAAGTAGGAGCGTAAGGCTCGGCGTTGGAAAAATCCGGCAGGTCAATGGACTGTACCGCCGGGAAAAGGCTAAGGCTTGCCAGTGAACGCGGCGCATAGCCGCCCAAGGCGGTGGTGTATGGGTAAGAATTTACGGTGGTGGGGTAAGGGTTGACGGCGGTGTTCTGTGTTACGCTTACGCTCACGCGGACGCTGGGAGCCGGGAAGGGCTCTTTGGCGGCAGGACGAGGAAGGACAACGGCCGCTAAAGGGTTAGAACTGCCGAACATGGGCAGGGTGACGGTTACTTCATATCCGCCTTCGGGCAAATCCCTTTCGGCAGTGACTTTCGCTCCTTTTATGCAAGCCTCCACTCTGGCGTTGATGGCATCGTCGGCTATCATCAGGTTCTCTACTCTGCTTTCGGCATTCACTTGGACACCCTTCACCAGTTCGGCTAGTTTACGGTAGCCATCTAGCGTCGCCGCCCGTTTGGCCAGTATACGCCCATGGGTAGCATTCACCGCCGTGGGGGGAGCCATCCCCTCTCCGGTAACGGTAATCACCCCTTGCTCCCAATCATAGGGGTCTTCATAGGGGGCTTGCGCCATGACTGTACCGGTAATAAGCAGCAGACAAGCCGCCAGCAACAAAAAAATTCGCTTGACCACAGTTACATTCCTCCCCGTAAATAATACAGAAAAAGCCAGTCTAGGCAAAGTCGCCGCGACTGACTATTCCCCCTTAAATTTCCCTGCTACCGCAGATTCTCCACATAGCGCTTCAGTTCTTCGGCGGCGTGAGTTACCTTCGAGAGGCTGGCGGTAATCTCTTGGGTGGAGGCGGCCTGCTCTTCGCTGATGGTGCCGGTGGTTTCAATGGAACGGGAAATATCCTCCACCGCCTTGTTCATCTCCGTAAGGGTGGTCTGAATGCGCTCCGTGGCCTCCCGGGATTGCTCCGCCATTTTACGCACCTCGTCGGCCACCACGGCGAAACCTCTGCCCTGTTCCCCAGCGCGAGCGGCTTCAATGGCGGCGTTCAGCCCCAAAAGATTCGTCTGGCCGGCGATATTGGTGATGAAATCGATGACCTTCAGGGTGTCGGCATTTTTGGCTTGGAGGAACTTGGCCTTTTCCACCGATTCCTGCCCGGCTTTAGCCAAGGCGCTGGCGCTACGAGCCACCTGTTCCACCGCCTCGAAGACGGTCTGGGTCGATGATGCTATTTCCTCTATGGAGGCAGTGAGTTTCGCCTGTACGTCCTCGCTCTGCCGGATTTCCTCTGCCATATTTATTCCTCCCGATTTTGATTTTGAATGTGGATTTATTTTTGCGGTCGTTCCTTTGCTGGAATATCTTTCGACAAAGATTGGCAAACTCCTGCCAACAAAAAAATTTTTTCCCCAAATTTATGTCCCAAAACCCTGTATTGTCTTTGCCGCCAATTTATATTATAGTATGACCTGTGTAAAAAAATTCCGATGGGCTATTGGAAGGAGAATCTTGACAAATGTTTGGTATGTCAATGGATATAGGAATAGATTTGGGTACGGCCAATGTTTTGGTATATGTAAAGGGCAAGGGCATTGTCCTCAGAGAGCCGTCGGTGGTAGCCGTGGATCGGGATACCAACCGGGTGCTGGCCATTGGGGAGGAAGCCAAGCGCATGATCGGGCGCACTCCGGGGAATATTGTGGCCATTCGCCCTTTGCGAGACGGGGTAATCGCCGACTACGACATCACCGAAACCATGCTCCGGCATTTCATTGAAAAAGTGGTGGGGCGAAGCCTCGTTTTCCGTCCGCGCATTATGATTTGCATCCCCTCCGGCGTTACCATGGTGGAGCAACGGGCGGTGCAGGAAGCCGCCGAGCAAGCCGGCGCGCGTCAAACCCAGCTCATCGAAGAACCTTTGGCGGCGGCCTTAGGCGCGGGGCTTGACATATCCGAACCCTGCGGCTCCATGGTGATAGACATTGGCGGCGGCACCACGGATATTGCCGTCATCAGCCTAGGGGGTATCGTCATTTCCGACAGTCTGCGCGTGGCGGGGGATCGTTTTGACGCAGACATTACCGCTTATGTGAAAAAAGAATTTAACATGATGATCGGTGAGCGCACCGCCGAAAATGTGAAAATGGGAGTGGGCGCCGCTTTCCCCACGGCGCGGCATGAGACCATGGACATCAGAGGCCGGGATCTCCTCTCGGGACTCCCCAAAAACATCACCATCTCCACCGCCCAAGCCGCCGAGGCCATGGAGCAATCGGTGGAACGTATATTGGATTCGGTGAAAAAAGTTTTGGAAGACACCCCCCCGGAACTAGCGGCGGACATTATGGACAGGGGTATCATTCTCACCGGCGGCGGCGCCATGCTCTATGGCTTGGACGAACTCATTCGCCGGGAAACTCAGATACCTACGGCGCTGGCTGACGACGCGCTGTCCTGCGTGGCCATCGGCACCGGCAAGGCCTTGGACGCCTTCTCTAAACTGGAGGGCAAAGCCGTCAATACCAATTTTAAATAAAGTTTTGCTTGGGGCGGCAGGAAAAACTTTTTTTCTGTCGAATGAGTACGCGATGACATTATTAATCAGCGAACGAATAAACTCGAGGTGAAACTAAATGTGGCGTGGTTTATATACGGCGGCCTCCGGTATGATTACCGAGGCGGTGCGCACCGATACCTTGGCCAATAATTTGGCCAATGCCTCAACTTCCGGTTTCAAGCGGAATGAGACGGTGGTGAAGGAATTTGAACCGCTACTCATGCGACGCATCAATGACCCCAATGATAAATCCGAGGAAGTGACTTCTTTCCGGGGCTTCAGCGTGGGGCCTAGCCACCGTCGGGTGGGTACCTTGGGGCTTGGCTCCGGGGTGGCGGAGATTGCCACGGATTTTTCCCAAGGAGCCATGCAATCCACGGGGAATCCTTTGGACATCGCCATTTCCGGCAACGGCTACTTAGCGGTGCAAACCCCCCAGGGCATTCGCTATACCCGTGAAGGCAACCTTTTTCGCGCCGCGAGCGGCGAGTTGCAGACCGTGCGCGGACAGGCGGTGGTGAATCAACAAAGCCGCCCCATTGTCATCCCGGCGGATGCTAGGAGCGTTCAATTCGGCGCCCAAGGGGAAGTGTATGTCAACGGCGGTCAGCAGATAGGGCGGTTGCAATTTGTAGAGTTCAACGACCGCAACGCCCTCGTAAAGCAGGGCAACAGCCTCTACATGGCCAGAGCCGGCGCCAATCCTCAGCCCGCCACGGGGGAGATTGTGCAGGGCGCTTTGGAGGCCTCCAATACCAACACGGTATCGGAAATGGTGGAGCTTATCAATAACTACCGTATCTATGAAGCCGGCTCCAAAGCGTTACTGACCCAAGACTCCCTCCTCGACAAGGCCGTCAACGACATCGGCAGAACAGGTTGAGATTTTTTAAAAGTTTTTTGACCAAAAAACTTAATGCTTTAGCCCCAAAATACGAGAAACATAATGAGGTGGCTTGTCCACTACAGGGAATGAATGAAAACGCAGGATGCGGCCAATAAAATCCCCAACTACGGGGTGCAGGGGCGTAAGTCCCTGCTGGGAGTCCAGAGGGCAAAGCCCTTTGGCAGGAGTTTGAGGGTAGCGCCCTCAACAAAAGAAGGAGGCAGTGCCTTATGATGAGAGCGCTTTGGTCGGCGGCATCCGGCATGAAAGCTCAACAAGTACACATGGATGTCCTGTCCAATAACATTGCAAACGTCAACACCTACGGCGGCAAGAAAGTCCGCACGGAATTTCAGGATTTGATCTATCAGACGGTGCGAGAGGCCGGCGCTAACAGCGGCGCGGATTCCCAGTACCCCACGGCCATGCAAATCGGTCTGGGTACTCGTCATGCCGCGACGAATCGCATTTTCACCCAAGGCCCTTTGCAGACCACCGATAATCCTACGGATATCGGCATCCAAGGGGAGGGTTTTTTCCGCATCACTCTCCCCGACGGCACCACCGCTTACACCAGAGACGGCTCCTTTAAGCTGGACTCCCAGCGGCGTATGGTGACCACCGACGGCTATCCCTTGGCGGACGATATTACCATTGATGAAACGGCGCCATCAGACTCCATTACCATCTCAGGCGACGGTCGCGTGTCCTATACTCCGGCCGGGGGAACGCAACAAGAGGCCGGGCAGATAATGCTGGCGCGGTTTGTCAATCCCGCCGGTCTTACCTCCATCGGCAAGAATCTCTTTATCGTGTCCGAAGCCTCCGGCGAAGCCATTGAGGGCAACCCCGGCGAGGAAGGAGCCGGGACGCTTACTCAAGGTACCTTGGAGATGTCTAACGTCCTCATTGTAGAGGAAATGGTGGAAATGATTATTTCCCAACGCGCTTACGAATCTAATTCCAAGGCGATTACCACCTCGGATTCCATGCTGGAGATCGCCAACGGTCTCAAACGGTAAGCTCGCGACGTGAGCGGTAAAATTTGGCGGTGGGGGGGCATCCTTTTTCTGATATTGGCTTTGCTTCGTTCTCCCTTAGCTTTAGCCGCCCCACAAGAATTTGAAGCCTCCGGGGTGACGATAGCCCCTGAGCTTTTCGCCGAGGTGGCGGAAAAAGCCATCAAGGAGGAACTGGCCGCCAAAGGAGAAGAACGGCGTTACGAACTAAAGCCCTTGCGTATTCCGGAGGGGATTCGCGTTCCAGCGACGGATTTACGCGTGGAGGCGAAGGTCACGAAAATTCTGCGCTACGACCGCTCGGTGCCGGTGTCGGTGCTTATCTATGTGAAAGACAGTCTTTATCGCCGCCTGACGGTTTACTATACCCTTGAGGTTTATGACACAGTGGCAGTGGCGGCGCATAAACTCCCCTTGGAAAAGGCGCTTACCGCCGCCGATGTCCGACTGGAAGAACGCCGTATCCCTAGCCGCGAAGAGGTTTATGTAAAAGACAGTCAAGCGGTGGTGGGAAAGGTTCCGGCCAGAGTTATTCGGGAAGGGACGCTCATCACGCTACGGATGCTACAGAATCCCTTGGTAATCGAACCGGGGAGCGCCGTAAAAATCGTGGCGGTGACAAACGGCATCCGCATTGAAACCGAGGGGGTAGCTCTGCAACGAGGGCGCGTGGGGAAAAAAATCCGTGTGCGGAACGCCAAAACGAGCAAGGTCTTGCAGGGTACGGTAGTAAATGATAACACGGTGGAAATTCGCACATAATGACGTGGGGACAAGGAAAGAAGGGAGTCCATGCAGCTAAAAATAAAAGGCGTTTTACTTATGATGCCGGTGATGTTGGCGGCGGTTTTCTTGTTGCAACCGGCCATGGCGTCGGCGCAGTCCCTATGGGGAAAAGGCAATGTATATGCTTTTGGCTATTACGCCGACAGAAAGGCAAGGAACGTGGGGGATATCCTGACCATCGTCATCAGCGAACGCACCACTGCCAGCCAAACCAAATCCAGCTCCAACAGTAAATCCGGCAGTCAAAGTTTAGGCGCCGGTACGGGCATTTTTGACTTTATTAAGGCGGCCTCCATCAGCGGCTCGGACAATTTTACAGCCGACGGTAGCGCCTCCGATACCAGCCGATTTACCGGCAATGTGACGGTGACGGTGACGGAAATCCTCCCCAGCGGCAACATGGTGGTGGAGGGAGTGCAATCCATTTGGCAGAACAAGAACGAACACAAGATTACCATCAAGGGCGTGGTGCGGCCGGACGATATTACTACCGCCAATACCGTTCCCTCCACCAAGGTAGCGGATGCCACCTTGCGGTTCGACGGCAAAGGGCCTTTGAATGCCAAACAGCGGCAGGGTATCTTGACCCAGATATTTAACATTCTGTTCTGACTGACCGTCGCGAGGTGTTTGTCAATGAAAAAAACCTTAGCGTTACTAACGGCGGCGGCGTGCTTAATGGGGATAACGCCTCAGGTAGCCATGGCCGACTCGGCAGTAACGCGCATCAAAGATATTTCCAAGGTGCAGGGAGTGCGTTCCAACCAGCTCATGGGCTATGGGCTGGTGGTGGGCTTAAACGGCACCGGGGATTCCAACAAGACTACCCAGTCCATTCAGTCCATCGTCAATATGCTCCAAGCCTACGGGGTGACCATTGATTCTTCCTCTTTAAAACCTAAAAACGTGGCCGCTGTCATGGTAACGGCTACCTTGCCGCCTTTTAGCCGAGAGGGGGACACCATCGACATCACCGTGTCTTCCATGGGCGATGCCAAGAGCGTACAGGGGGGGACGCTCCTTCAGACGCCGCTACGCGCCGGTAACGGAGAGGTTTATGCCGTGGCGCAAGGGGCTGTTTCCACCGGCGGTTTCATGGCCGGGAACGGCAACAGCAACGTGCAGAAGAATTTCCCCACGGTGGGTACTACCCCCAACGGCGCCATTGTGGAGCAAACGGTGGAGGACGATATAGGTAGCGACGGGCATATATCTCTTTCGCTTGCCCATGCGGATTTTACCACGGCTTCAAGGGTAGCGGCGGCGGTGAACTCCCAATTCGGCAGTATCGCCAGAGCTTCCAACCCCGGCCGGGTGGATGTCAGCATTCCCCTCTATTATCGGAATAACGTGGTGGGTTTTGTGGCCAGCCTCGAAAACCTGCCGATTATGCCGGATAAGGTAGCCAAGATAGTGGTCAGCGAAAGAACCGGCACCATTATCATGGGAGGAGAAATCTCCGTAGATGCCTGCGCCATTACCCAAGGAGGGCTGACTATTCGCGTAAAGCAAAGCACGGACGTCAGTCAGCCGGCGCCCTTCAGCTACGGCAGCACCATGGTGACCCAAGACAGCGACGTGGAAGTGGAGGAAAGCCCGGCAAACAGCATTATTCTCCCGGCCACGGCGAATGTCAGCGACATTGTGGGCGCTTTGAACGCCGTGGGAGCTTCTCCGAGGGACACCATTTCCATCCTGCAAGCCATCAAGGCTTCGGGAGCTTTGCACGCAGAACTGGAGCTAATCTGACGATAGCTGAACACCCGTGACGATCGACGTCGCGGGTGTTTTTCGCAACTTCATTCATAGCTCAAAGGAGGCATCGACATGAACTTTCTCAACAGTGGCAAAGGCTACGATCTCTTTATCGAAGAAGCGCGAAAAAAATTTTATGTGGATAAGACCCTGCTAATTGACGCTGTCTATCGCTATTCTCGAGAAAACAACAAGTATATCTGCATAACTCGCCCCCGGCGGTTTGGCAAATCCACGGCGGCGAATATGCTGGCGGCCTTTTTTGACCCCTCTACGGCGGAGGAAAGCCGTAAGTTGTTTTCAGAGATGGCCGTTGGAGCGCTAAAAGACGGCCAAGAGAACCAGCTCCTCTGCTGGACTGAACAGGGAAAACGGCCTGTCATTCACATCAACATGATACACCTGATGCCCCCGGAGGTGGAATCCTATCAGGATTTCTACGATGAATTATGTAGCAATCTCTTGGGGGACTTACAATTAGCCTATCCCACGGCAGAAATTAACGGCAAAATGACATTGCCCAAGGCACTGGAGCGTACCGGCGACAAATTCATTTTTGTCATCGACGAATGGGATGCTATCTTTGAAATGCCGTTTATGACCGATAAGGATAAGCAGGCATACATACTCTTTTTAAAAGCCCTTTTCAAAGACCAACGTTATGTCTATTTGGCCTATATGACGGGGATTCTCCCCATCGCCAAATACTCCAGCGGTTCGCCCCTGAACATGTTTGGGGAGTTCAATACCTTCGGCGACGGTATTTTCTACCCTTGGTTTGGGCTTACGGCGGAGGAAATACAAGGAGTAATGCAAAAACGGGCTACCGTAAGCCCCACGCTTGCGGAATTAGCCGCTTGGTATGACGGCTACATACGAAGCGCGGACGGTGTTCACGTCTTTAATCCCACCTCGGTATCGAACGCCTTAGCGGAAGGAAGATGTCGCAGCCACTGGACAGGTACCGGCCCCATGAACGAAGTGCGAGATATTATTCGGCATAATGTGGAGGAGCTTAGAGAAGATATTATTCGCATGGTCGGGGGCGAGAGCCTCGATATAACGTTAAGGGGGTTTTCGGTAGAGAAAACAGCGGTCACCACCAAGAACGAAATCCTCTCCGCCATGGTTGTCTATGGCTTCTTGACCTATCACGAAAGTAGCTTGAGTATCCCTAATTACGAGCTTATGCTGAAATTCCAAGAAGCCCTAGCCTCCCAGGAACTTGGTTTAAATCAAACCATCGAGGACTCCAAAAAACTTCTCAAAGCTACCTTAGCCCAAAACCACGCCGCTGTGGTACGACTACTCGCACAGCTCCACGACGAAAAAATTCCCTTTTTTAGCTACCACGACGAAAACAGTTTGGCTTGCGTTATCACCGTGGGGTATCTGGCAGCTCTCGACACATATCGCATAAAGAGAGAGGACAAGGCCGGTAAGGGTTATGCCGATTTTACCTTTACGCCCATGCGCAAGAGCGACACGGCGATTATTTTGGAGCTGAAATATGGTCGTTCCGCCAAAAATGCCTTGCAGTGCATCCATGATAGAGGGTATCTCGGGCGTTTTAAGGATTTCCCCCGGGTACTCCTCGTGGGAATAAACTACAGCGAGGCCACCAAAAAGCATACTTGTTTAACGGAGCTGGTAGAGAAATCGAATTGATGTAGGTAGGCTCAGGCCGGGAGGTATATAAATTGATTAAGACCATACTGGGGACTATCCTTGCCGTGGCGTTACTCATCACGACGGAGACTGCGGCCATGGCCGCCGAACGCATTATTTTTATTCCCTTGGACGACCGTCCCATTACCCATCGCCAAACTTGGGAGGCCGGGGCGAAGGTTGGTTATGATATGGTAGCGCCGCCGGACGAACTGTTGGGCAGTCGCAACCGAACGGGAGATAGCGACGCGCTTTGGCAATGGCTGGAAAAGGAAGCGAGTGCCGCTAAAGCCGCCGTTATTTCCACCGATGCCATGCTGTACGGCAGCTTAGTAAATTCTCGCAATCACCAGCTAGCCGAAAGCGAGATCTTAGCTCGGGTGGAAAAATTCCGGGAGTTACACGCCAAATATCCGAGGCTACCAATTTACGCCTTCGGCACCATCCTCAGAACCCTTAGCAGTCCCACCCATTCCGGCGGCATGGAGCCGGAGGAATATCAAAAATACGCCATGCCTATATATAATTACTCCGTATGGCGAGATAAAGCGGATATGGGGCTGGCTACGGGAGGAGAACGGCGCAAACTCCAAAAGGCTGCTAAAACCATTCCCGAGGCGGCCATCTCCGCTTGGGAAAGCCGGCATATCATGAATCAACACGCCAATGAACGGCTAATCGACCTTACGCGCGAGGGCGTATTTACTTTCTTCCTGTTGGGCGGCGACGACGGCGCCAGATACTCCCAAACCCATTACGAGATGCGTAAACTTCGAGAGTACGGCGCGAGTCTTGACAGCAGTCGTTTTCAAGTATTATCGGGAGCCGATGAGCTGGCCATGCTGATGCTGTGCCGCGCCATAAGCGACAGCCGGGGAGAAATTCCCTTTGTGCATGTAGCTTACAATGTGGGTGTCGGGGCGGATACCATTCCCAAATATACCAGCGAAACCATCGGCAGCGACCTTGCGGCTTCCCTACGCGCCGTCGGAGCCATGCCGGTGCCTGAGGCCGGTCATGCGGATATGATTTTGGCCGTCAGCACCGATTACCAAGGCCGCACCATCGATGCCAATTCCCCCCAGAATAATCTGAAACCGCGTAAAGGCACCAAGCCTTTCCTTACCATGGTACAAGAATATCTAAAGCAGGATTACCCGGTGGCGGTAGCCGACATTGTTTGCGGCAACGGCGCCGACAACGCACTGATGGACTTAATGGCCAAAGAGAAATTGCTCTTCAGCTTGCAGGGTTACGGCGGTTGGAACACCGCCACCAATACCACCGGTTTCCTTTTGGGGGACGCGCTCCTAGGCCGTCACATGAGTAAGCAAGACCGTCGCGAGCGTATGCTCACCCGTTATTTAGACGACTGGGGCTACCAAGCCAACGTGCGCCAAACCCTAGGCGGCTATCTGTATTCTCTGCCGGGAAAGGGTGACAGCGCCAAATTGGAAGAAAAGAAAGAAGCAGCCGGCGCAGAAGGCACCAAACTTATCATTGATTTTGCGCGCCGGAACATAACTCTGCCGTCGGATTTTCCTCTTGACTTTGACAAAATTCGCCTGACCAATCCTTGGGATAGGTTGTTTGAATGCGATATTTTGTTACCTTGAGAGCCACAAGTTCTCTCCATCTAAAGTTCATCATTCACTTCCGGTAAACAAAAACGAGGGACGGAGTTTCGCGCTCTGTCCCTCGCTTGTGTTGTGCGCCCGACATGGGCATATTCCTGTCTGTTTCGTTATGAACGGTTCGTTTTCCCTCTTCATGCTATAGCTTTACTTCCCCAGCCAAAAAGCCAACGCCCCCACCAAAAATTTGGAAACAAAATTAAAACCCGTAGGCACATCCTCGTTGGCGCGCATGGGGATTCGGGCTACTTCTTGGCCTTTATAAAGCTCCACCAAGTCCCCTAAGTGTTGCCCTTTGGCGACAGGGGCGCTCACCACTCGCTCCATGGCAAATTTAAGGCCGTAGTCGGCGATTTTTTCGTCTTTCAGCAGTACATAATTTATATCCGTATCCGGGGAGGCGGTGACGCTGTAGTCGGCGCCGTCTTTTATCAGCACCGTCTTGTTCACCCGTTCCTTAGAAATACCCCGTTGAAAACGCGCGTGGCCAAAACCATAGTCCAGTACCTTTTTAGCATCGGTAAAACGCTCGCCGGCCGTAGGCGCTCCCATCACCACGGCGATTAGCTCCAACCCGTCGCGTTTCGCCGCCGCCGCAAGGCACCCTCCTGCCGCGTTCGTCCAGCCGGTTTTTATCCCCGTGGCGCCTTCGTAATCTCCCAACAGCTCGTTGGTATTCTCCATGGCCAGCGTTTGCCCCCGGGGCGCTTCCCAATACATGATGCTGTGCCTTGTCCCTACCATAGCGCGAAACTGTTCGTTTAGCATACCGTAGGCGGCGATTTTGGCCATGTCCAAGGCGGTGGAATAATGAGTCGGGTTCGGGAGGCCATTAGGGTTGGCAAAATTGGTGTCCGCGCAACCGATTTCCTTAGCCTTCTCGTTCATCATTTGGGAAAAAAGGGGGACGGTATCCCCAATATCTTCGGCTAAGGCCACCGCCGCGCCGTTATCGGAGATAATCATCAGGGCTTTCAAAAGTTCTCCTCGGGTGAGTTTTTGGCCGGGCTGAAAACCTGCCGGTACCGATTCGGTGTAGGCCGCATTGGGACTGACGGTGACGATTTTGCCCTCGTCCTTTGCCTCTAAGGCTAAAATGCAGGTCATCATCTTGGTCATGCTGGCCGGGTACAGCCTCTCCCTTTCGTTTTTGGCGTAAATCACTCGCCCGGTGGAAGCCTCCATTACCACCGCCGCTTTAGCGGCAATATTTGGCTCCTGCTCTTCGGCCATGGTATGCCGGGTTAGTAAGCAGGGGAGGAGAAAAAAGCCGGCTAAAATTATGGCATATATTTTTTTCATAAGTTCATCTTCTTGGCATGGCGGCCTTCAGCGCCTCGCTGATGGTTTCAACGCCCATTAAGGTCACATCGCTAAAACTCTTTTTTATTTGGCTCAAATTTTTTTTAGGCAGAATCACCCGGTTAAAGCCGAGTCTTTTGGCCTCCGCCACTCGTCCTTCGGCTTGGCTCACGGCGCGCACTTCCCCGGAAAGACCCACCTCGCCGAAAATGACCGTCTTGGGGGCGATAATCCTCCCGGCAAAACTTGAGGACATGGCCACGCACAGCCCCAAATCCGCCGCCGGTTCCCCCACTTTAATCCCCCCGGCCACCTTCACATAAACATCGGCGCCCCCCATGGCCAAATGCACACGTTTTTCCAAAACAGCCAACAAGAGTTGCAAGCGTTTTATATCCACCGCATCGGAAGTCCGGCGCGGCGGCACATAGGGAGTCGCCGCCACCAAAGCCTGCACCTCCACCAAAAGCGGCCGGGTTCCCTCCATGGTGGGGATAATCACCGTGCCGCTGTCCTCCTCTCTGTCGGACAAAAACAGCCGGGATACATCCGGCACATCCAAGAGTCCCACCTCGCGCATCTCAAAAATTCCCAGCTCGTTGGTACTGCCAAACCGATTTTTCACCGCTCGCAGCACCCGATAATCGGCATTCCGCTCCCCTTCAAAATACAGCACGGTATCCACGATATGTTCCAGCACACGCGGCCCGGCAAGAGTGCCGTCTTTGGTGACGTGGCCGATAACAAAGACGGCGATGCCTGAAGTTTTAGCGATACGCAAAATCTCCGCCGCGCATTCTCGCACTTGGGACACACTGCCGGGGGCGCTGGCAATATCCGACCGGTACATGGTCTGAATGGAGTCGATAATGAGCAACGTGGGGTTCACTTCCGCCACATGGGCGGCGATGGTATCGAGATTGGTTTCGCTGACCACCAAGAGTTTTTCTGCCAAGGCGTTCAATCTGTCGGCGCGCATTCTGATTTGCCGAGTGCTTTCCTCGCCAGTGACGTAAAGAACGGCGCGTCCCTGCCGCGCCACTTCGGCGGAAACTCGCAAAGTCAGGCTTGATTTTCCCACGCCGGGATCCCCCACGAGCAACACCATGGAGCCGGGGATAATCCCTCCACCCAAAACGCGGTTCAGCTCCGCCGAGCCGCTGGAAAAACGGGGTAAATCCTCCACCGTCACTTCCATAATGGGGCGAGGCTTTTCTTTATCCCCAAGCCCCAGCCGAATCCCCCCGGTTTCCTCCTCCGCCAAAATTTCCTCGCGCATGGTATTCCACTCGCCGCACCCGGGACAACGTCCCAGCCACTTAGCCGCCTCGTAACCGCAGGACTGACACACAAAGCTGGTTTTTTTCTTTTTGGCCAATAGGGGACGCCTCCTTTTAGGACGCTAACTTGCCTTTGCCTAGTTTCCTGCCCACCTTGGCAGGAAATTCTACAGGAGTCATCATGTTGCCTTGCCGGTGTCCCATGTCATCTTTTTTTTTCATAAGTGCCTGAAACATAGCATCTAGTTCTTGCCGCGACAAATTATCTCTTATGGCCGGCGGTATAGCCTGACTGCGCATAGGTAATGCCTCCTTTGCTACACATCTTCAAAAATTCTTTTACGGCTACATCATGGGTTAGCTCGTTGACTTGATATCGCCTATATATCACATCAAGCAGTTGACACGTCACAGTATAATTATAGCTCTGGTTTTTGTACAGTATGTGAACCGTACCTTGGTTTGTGACCACCGACATTAAGCATATCTCGCCATATTGGATAAAGGTCATAATATCCGCCAGTGAAAATATCTTTGTGCTTGGGTGATTGTGCAGGTACATAAGTTCCTGTCGCCCCGAACGATTAAGCAGACTCACTGCCCTAGGATCACTGGCTGGCAGCACTTCAAATTCTGATCCCTTGACTCTAACCCTCGCGAGCAAGTTTTTAGACATTATCGTCAAAACCTCGTTACTTTCGTTCTCGCTCTGGGCAATCCGTAAAATTTCCCTATGTTCCTGCTGTATAGTCTCGCATTGTTCTTGGGAAAGCCCTGAAACCTCCACATAAGGGACTTTTTCAATGGCAATATCCGTTATCATGATTTTCCGGTCATGTTTTTTGGCTTGTTCCAAATCGACCACACCTTTATTCCTGACACGACATAGCCTGTGTAAGCTACAATCCTCCTCACTCATTCGACACCACGTCCCCAAATCCTCTTTTTGTCCTCTAAAATCCCACTCTCTGGGGCATAAACTCCCACTTTCTGAAACCATTCCCAAAAAAATTTTAGTTTTTTTCATTTTACCCCTTGACGCGAGTTTTTTAGTGTGGTAGTATTCGCCTTGTCCGAAGGGCAGAGGGAAATGAAGTGAGGAAACATGGACACTCAAGGATTTTTCCTTGGCCTCCGAGGACGGATAAATTTTTTCCGTTTATTTAAGGAGGAGTTTCTTATGAAGAAGACTCTCGTATCCGCTCTTACCACCGCTTTGGTGGTTGGTACTGCCAGCGTTTCTTTCGCTGCCAGCAATCCTTTCTCCGATGTTCCTGCCGACCATTGGTCTTATGACGCTGTGACCCAGCTCGCTCAGGACGGCGTTATCAACGGTTACGGCGACGGCACCTTCCGCGGTGACAAGAACATCACCCGTTACGAAATGGCGCAGATGATTGCGAAAGCCATGGCCAAGAGCGATGTTTCCGCTAAGGACAAGGCTCTTATCGACAAACTGGCCGCTGAGTTCTCCGACGAGCTGAACAACCTCGGTGTTCGCGTGGCCAACCTCGAGAAACATGCCGACATGGTGAAGTGGGAAGGTCTCGCCGAATATACCTACACCAACCAGAAGGTGCAGGATGGCGAGAACGATAAGAACTACGAGTTGGTGTTCCGTCTTGAGCCTACCGCCGAAGTGAACGAACACTGGAATATCCACGCTCGTATGGACGGCGTGTACAAACTGAACACTGACGATGACGGCAACGGCAATGGCGTTAATGTTGAGTTGAAGCGTGCTTGGGCTGAAGGCCAGTATGGCGGCTTCAATGTAAAAGTTGGTAAGCTCCCCAACAGCATCAACCTTCTCTCCATCACCGACGATCCCTATTCTGGTGCTGAAATGTCTTACGCTACCGAGCAGGGCTTGAAGTTCACTTTGGCTGCTGGTAATGTCGCTGCCCGTGAGTTCAATGGCCGCTTCAACAAGTATTCTGATGGAGCTACTTACGGCAAGGAGCTTACCGGTGGTCATGCTCGTTATTATGGCTTGGGTGTGCAGTATGACAACGAAGAAAATGCCTTGAGCGGTGGCGCTGCCTATCAGATTCTTGATATGTCCAAAGTGTATGTCACGGACTATGAAAATGCCGCCAATACTGGACTTTTTGACAATGTTCGTCAGGGCAAAGATTCTCGCTATGGCATCTGGTCTTTGAACGCCAAGTATAAGTTTGGTGCGGAGCAGAAGGCTTATTTCAAGGCTGAGTATGCTAAGGCCAACGCTGACCTGAATGCAAACGATGGCCATAATAATGCTTACAGCTTCCAGCTCGGTTACGGCGAAGCTAAGAAGGAAGAGGCTGGTACTTGGGGTGCTTACCTCGCTTATCGTAAGCTCGGTTTAGCGGCTGCTCCTTGGTCCACCTATGATGATGCCATTATGGCCGGTCAGAAAGGCTGGGAAATCGGCGGCGAATACACCTTCGCCCAGAACATCGTCGGCTTCCTCAAGTATGGTCAGGGCAGTGACATCACCGACAGACTGGGCAAGGACGATGCTCGCAAGTTCTTCGGTCGTGTTGACTTCTTCTTCTGATAACGAAACATCAGCCTACGGGCTAATATAGCAGAGGAGCCTCTCCCGTATGGGGGAGGCTTTTTTGAGTATGAGGGGGGCTTGCAAATGATGTTAGCAACTCAAGCGGAGGCGTTTCCAGACAGTGCCAGCATCGTAACCGAGGGGCAGATAGCACTTCCTAATAAAATACGCAGTATATTGGGGGTAGATAATGGTAGCAGAGTTACTTTCATAATAGAAGATGGAGCTGTTCGCATTGTAAATTCGGCAGTGTACGCCATGCAGGTCATTCAGCGCGAAATGGCTGGGGAGGCGCAGAGGCTGGGACTAGACTCGGAAGAGACTATAAATGCATTGGTAAAAGAAATACGACGCGAGGGAGAATAGTTGTTGTATGCGTGTGATGATTGATACCAATATATTGATTTCGGCCATATTGGGCGACGGAACTCCTTATAGAGCGTATATCAAAGCGGTATCGTACCCTAATCAGGGCATAGTGTGCATACAAAATTTTGATGAGTTGCGCCGAATATTCAATAAAAAATTACCTAAAAAGATAGCGAGCATGGAGAGATTTTTGTCCATGGCTCTTCCCTCGTTAGAAATTGTGGAAATTCCGGAGAAAGAAGTGCCGGAAGAACAACTTATACGAGATTTGAATGACAGAGCTATTATGCGAGCCGCAGTAACGTCAAAAGTGGATATTTTGTTGACGGGAGACAAAGATTTTCTTGAATCTGGTATAGAAAAACCACAGATAATGACTGCCAGAGAATTTGTTGATGGTACTACCGGCATCCCATAGGTGCGAGCCGGAAAACCTATATAGGCAGGAGGGCTGTCCTCTGTGGCGTAAGGCGATAGATAATAAGAGAAATTTTTCAGGGGGAGGTGAGGAAAGTGGGACAGGTAACGGTGAGTTTTGCGATGGATGCCGGGGTGAAAGAGGATTTTGAGAGTGTTTGCAAGGATATGGGGCTAAATCTCGATGCGGCCTTCAACGTATTTGCCAAAAAAGTTATCAATGAGCGGCGTATTCCTTTTGAGCTGTGCGCGCCGGAATATGACCCTTTTTACAGTGAGGAGAATATGGCCAGACTCCACCGGTCTATAGGGCAACTGAACGAGGGCAGAGGACAGATCCACGAGGTTCTTCATGATAAAAGCATGGTCGGATGAGGCGTGGGAGCAGTTTTGTTACTTCCTTAACGAGGACAAGAAAACACTGAAGAGAATTTTAAGGCTTATCCGTGACATTGATCATAACGGCTATAACTGCATAGGCAAGGCCGAACCACTAAAACACGATTTGTCTGGCTTTTGGAGTGTTCGCATTGACGGCACCAACCGCATTGTTTTTCGTATAAACGGTGATACTTTGGAGATTGCTCAGTGTGGCAGTCACTATGGCGATAAGTAATGAAAAAAGCCCCCGTGGTGGGGGGCTTTAGGGTGCAGCGAAATTTAAGGGCGTTAGGCTTATGTCGTCACCTTTATGGGAATCATAGGCTGCCGTAACATCGCGTTTCAGGGCGATAAGATTATTAACCTTCTGGGTGGTCAGCCCGGATTCGGCGCGGAAGTCGCGGAGTTCTTGGTGAACAGCCTTGACTTCTTCTCGCGTTTCGGCCATTTGCTTACTGAGCGCGGCAATGTCAAATTTTGCCTCTTTTACCTCTTTTTGGGTTTCGGCAAGTTGCTCGCTGAGCGCGACGATGTCCTTACTGTTCTTGGCGATGTCTTCGCTGTTCTTGGCGATATCCTCACTGTTCTTGGCGATGGCGGCAGTGTTCTTGGCGATATCCTCACTGTTTTTGGCGATGGCGGCAGTGTTTTTGGCGATATCCTCACTGTTTTTGGCGATGGCGGCAGTGTTTTTGGCGATATCCTCACTGTTTTTGGCGATGGCGGCAGTATTTTTGGCGATTTCGGCTTTGAGTTCGGCTTTGGTATCGTCAAGTTGACTTTGTAAAGCTTCGAGGCCGGGCATAACACGATCGTTAACAAATTTCTGCATAGAGTCGTCCACAACTTTTTGCACGGTTGCTTCCATCATCTCCATGATTTCCATCTTTTCTTCTTGCGTCATAATATCACCTCCCTTGCTTGCCATTATAGCAGTTTTTGGTGATGTACGCAAGAGGAAATTGGGGAACGGGCATGAGAAATATCATAGAAGCAGGAGAACTGTCCTCTGTGGCGTAAAGCAACAGATAATATGAGAAAATTTTTAGGGGAGGTGAGGAAAGTGGGATAGGTAACGGTGAGTTTTGCGATGGTTAGCAGTTCTTTTTTTTTCTTGTTCCGTCATTGTGTTCACCTCCCTCTCAGCCGTTATAACCGATTATTGGCTTGCTCGCAATATGAAAAACGATGATTTAACCATTTATTAGCCTTAGGAGGCGATATATTTTGCAATATATGACCGGCAATGAACTGAGAGAAGCCTACTTGGAATTTTTTGCCCAGAAGAAAGGGCATCTCAGAATGGACAGCTTCTCTTTAATCCCGGAGAACGACCCCACTTTACTCTTAATCGGCGCGGGCATGGCGCCCCTTAAGCCCTTCTTTACCGGGAAGATGAAGCCACCTTGTCCTCGCGTTACCACCAGTCAGCGCTGCGTCCGTACCGGGGATATTGAAAACGTGGGACGCACGGCGCGGCATCAGACTTTTTTTGAGATGCTGGGGAATTTTTCCTTCGGGGATTATTTCAAGGCGGAGGCTATACCTTGGGCGTGGGAATTTTTGACGGAGGTTGTCGGCCTGCCCAAAGAAAAACTTTGGGTGTCTGTCTATCCCGATGACGATGAAGCCATTAAAATTTGGCAGAGCCAACCCGGTTTTCCCCAAGACCATATAGTGAAGATGGAGGATAATTTTTGGGAGATAGGCCCCGGCCCCTGCGGCCCCGATTCGGAAATTTATATCGACCTTGGAGAAGAACGCGGTTGCGGCAAGCCGGATTGCGCCGTGGGGTGCGATTGTGACCGGTTCCTAGAGATTTGGAACCTCGTTTTCACTCAGTACGACCGCACGGAAGAGGGAGAATATAAGCCCCTCGCCCACAAGAATATTGATACGGGGTGCGGCCTAGAACGACTGGCCTCCGTGGTGCAAAACAAAGCGTCGAATTTTGAGACGGACTTGCTTTTCCCGATAATCGAATACGCCGCCCGGGTTTCCGGGGTGGCTTACGGCCAAAGCGAGAAAACCGACGTTTCCCTGAAAGTTATCGCCGACCATGCTCGCAGCATGACCGTTATGATTATGGACGGGATTTTGCCCTCCAACGAAGGAAGAGGCTATGTCCTGCGACGGATTTTGCGCCGCGCCATTCGTCACGGTCGGATGCTGGGCATTAAGGATAAATTTTTGGCCGGAGCCGTGGAGGCCGTGGTGAAAATCTACGGCGGCGCGAGGGATTTTGCGCAACTGCTCGCGAAAGCCGAGTATATCAAAAGGGTTATCACCCTAGAAGAAGAGCGTTTTGCCGCTACCTTGGCGCAGGGCATGGAACTTCTTTCCGGCCACATCGCCGACACGAAAAAAGAGGGCAAGGCCGAGCTTCCGGGGGAGATTGGGTTCAGGCTTTACGATACTTTCGGGTTCCCGTGGGAGCTGACGGAGGAAATTCTGCACGAAAACGGCCTCACCCTTGGCAAACAGGGTTTTGACAAGGCCATGGAGGAGCAACGGGAACGGGCGCGAAGCGCTCGCGCCGAGAATCAACGGGTGGCGGTGCCGGATTTAAGCGGCATTGATACCTCGAATTTGCGTGTGGATGAGAAAGCGACGACCGCCACGGTGGTAGCTATTTGGAAAGGCGGCCTTTTGGCGGAGGAACTCACCGACGGAGAAGAAGCCGGGATAATCCTCAGCGTCACGCCTTTCTACGCCGAAGGCGGCGGACAGGTGGGCGACGAAGGAAAATTTTTAGGAGAGTTCGGTCACGTCAAAGTCCTGAACGCCAAAAAACTTCCCGACGGCACGGTTTATCACCTGTCTTACATGGAGGAAGGCCAACTGAAGGTCGGCGAAACGGTGGAAATTGTCCTCGACAAGAAACAAAAACTTTCCTCGGCGCGCAATCATACCGCTACTCATTTGCTTCAGGCGGCGCTGAAAAAAGTGGTGGGAGAGCAGGTGAATCAGGCCGGTTCTTCCGTTACTCCCGACAGGCTCCGTTTTGACTTCTCCAATTTCGAGCCGGTCAGCCCGCAGCAGCTGAAAGACGTGGAGGAACTTGTCAACGAAGAAATCCTCACGGCCACCGATGTGGAAATTTCCCACATGAAACTGGACGAAGCGAAAGCGGCCGGCGCCATGGCGCTGTTCGGCGAAAAATACGGCGACGTGGTGCGCGTGGTGCGAGTGCCGGGGTTCAGCATGGAACTGTGCGGCGGTTCTCATGTGAAGAACGTGGGGGAAATCGGCCTCTTTAAGATTGTCAGCGAAACGGGTATCGCTGCCGGAGTGCGACGCATTGAAGCCATCACCGGTCGGGCGGCTTGGGAGTATGCGCGAGCGCAGGGGGAAACTTTGCGCGAGGTAGCCGGTATCTTAAAGACCAAGCCCAACGATTTACCCAACAACTTAACCAAGCTCCTCGCCGAACGGAAAGCCATGCAACAGCAAATCGACGAGATTCACGCCATGCAGGAAAAAGCCGACGCGCAAAAACTTTTGATGGCGGTGCAGGATATTAAAGGCGTTCCCTTCGTGGGCGGCAAGGCCAATGCCGCCGACATGGACGAGCTGAGAAACATCGCCGATCTCACCTGCGACAAACTGGAAACGGGCGTGGTGGTCTTGGCCTCCGTGAACGAGGGCAAGGTAAATCTCGTGGTGAAAGCCGCCAAGGGAGCCGTGGCGCGCGGCATTCACGCCGGGAAAATCATCAAAGAGGCCGCCAAACTGGTGGGCGGCGGCGGCGGCGGTCGTCCCGAAATGGCGCAAGCCGGCGGCAAAAATCCCGAAGGACTGCCCCAGGCTTTTGACAAGGCTCGGGAAGTAGTGGAGGCGCAGCTTGCTTGACGGGAGGTCAGAGGGCTTTGCCCTCCGACACCTCCTACCAAAGGGCATTGCCCTTTGGAATCCCGGTCAAATTTTTTCTAGAGGGGTGACTCTTTGGAGGTAGATATTACTGAAAAAGTGGCGCGCACGGCTAAGATTGGCGCGGCGGTATTGCTAATTACCATAGTGGCTTTGACTGTTGGTATTTTTTGGCAACAGGGTCGAGACCGTTATTTTATAGCCGAAGAAGCGGAAGTGGTCGGTAACACGGTAGATATTCGCGCTAAGGTGGAAGGGAAAATCACCGAGCTTTTGGCCGCCGAGGGGGAAACGGTAACGGAAGGGGCGGTAATCGCTCGCGTGGCGGTAAACGTCACGGAGGAGCAACTGGCGCAGCTTGAGGAAACTTTGCGCCTGTCCCAAAGAAATTTGGCGGAGGTGGAAAAGGGACGGGAGGTAAAAATTCCCACGGAAAGCGCGGCCGCCGCCGATGACACCGTGACGAAAGCCGCCGAAAAAGCCAAGCGAATGCAGGAACTTTTCGAGATGGGCGCCGTTAGCGCCGTCAAACGCGACGAAGCTCAGGCCGCCTACGAAGTGGCCAAAGCTACCGCCGTTCCCACCGCCCCCAATTTTCGCACGGTAATCGAGCCAAGTCCTCCTGAGGTTATCGAAGCCGCCAAAATCCAGGTGCGTCAAGCCGAAGCGGCGCTCGCCGCCGCGAAACAGGATGCGGGCGCCACGGAAATCACCGCCCCGGTAAGCGGCGCTGTTTATTTTAAAGATACCCAAGTAGATAAGGAAATAAAACCCGGCGAGGTGATTGCCGGTATCGGCGATGCCGGCACCATGCGACTGGAGGTAAAACTTCCCATAGAGGCGCAGGATAAAATTCTCTTAGGCCAGCTGGTGAGCTACCGCTTAGAAGGCGCCGACCTGCAAGGCACGGTACAAGAGATAATAACGCCGGAGGCCGAAGACTCTGACGAAGAGACAGGCGAGCCGCCGGAAAATTTTCTGCGCGTCCGCGTTTCTATACCCAGTCAAGACTTGCCCGACCTAAAGCCGGGGCTGAAAACCACTTTGAAATTTCATTTGCGCTAAAAAATATGAGCTGCCTTGACGGGCAGCTTTTTTCTTGTCTCCATCGCAATAAGCCCTGCAAAAGTGTGGCAGGAAATCTGTCGCCCAATGTAGAATCTACCAACAGAATGATTTTTACTCAAACAGAAAAGGAGCTTTGGCCTATGCGTCTTACGGTGCGCGAGGAAAACAGGCTGATACGCTTTGGAGCGGCGGCGGTGGGGTATCTGGTTTGCCTGACGGCCTTTTATCTTAATATCGGGCAGGACATGGGGCCGGGATACTTAATGCCCTTGGTGTTGCCGGTGATTTTCTCCCTGCTGGCGCTCCAATACGCCACGGGTCGCCTCCTTACCTCGGGAGAATTTTTGCCGGATCTCATCACTGGGCTTAGCTGGTGCGTGGCCTTTCCCCTTCTCTACACTTGGACTTACGAAAAGCCTTGGTTCATGTCCAAAATTTCTTACGATTTTATCATCGGCACCGGGCTTTTTGTCGGCCTCACGGCCTTAACGGGGCTACTCATGGAAAGTCGCTTCAGACGAGGCGCGGCTTTTTTGTTGGCGCTCCTAAACTTGACGGTCATCGCCGTCCCCTTCGTGCAGTTTGCCTACTATACCACCGTGTGGCATTGCCTCTCCCCTGCCTCCCTCATGGCGCTTTATCTCACTAATTACCGGGAGAGTTTGGACTATATAGAATCGAGTTTCGGGATTCTGCCGGCGCTCTTAATAGTGCTGGGACTCATGCTTTTCGTTTACTGGAGTTATCGCTGTCATTTGGCTTATGGGCAGTTTCGCGCTCGGGAAAAAAGCCTCTGGTGGCAAAAGGGACTGTTGGTAATTCTGGCCGCCGCCTCCTTCTACGTCGCCGTAATCTGGCATCTGCCTTTAAGCTCCATTGCCGGTTTGTGGCACGATGTCACCGATTATGTGGCCAAAACCGCCGAATATGAAAAAGGGCAGGAGACGCGCTTTAATTCCCTGCGGCTTGACGGCGCGAATACGCTCTCCGCCAAAGTCCCCGGCACCGTGATTTTAGTTATCGGCGAGTCGGCCTCCCGGAACTACATGCACGCTTTCACCCCGAATTTTCCCTACGATAATACGCCGTGGCTATCCGAGCAAGTGACGACGAGCCGCGATTTTCTTCTTTTTCATAACGTCTATGCCGCGTGGTCGCAGACGGTGCCGGTGTTGCAACGGGCTTTGACGGAGGAGAGCCAGTACAATAACAAGGATTTTCTCGACGCTGTTTCCATTGTAGATGTGGCCAAAAAGAGCGGCTACGAAACTTGGTGGTTCAGCAATCAGGGACGCTACGGCCAATTTGACAGCGTGATTACCATGATTGCCAAAACTGCCCACCATGCCGAGTGGACGGACGATTCCTTCAGCTATTCCGATAAATACGATGCGGCGCTTTTAGATTATCTCCCCCGGGTGGATGCCGCCAAAAATAATTTTATTGTCCTGCACCTCATGGGGAGCCACATTTACTACAATAATCGCTATCCCTCCACCTTTGAACGCTGGCGCACCGCCGACGGCACCGGCATGGCGCTCTCTACCCCCTCTTACGCCAACACCATTTTATACACCGATTACATTTTGCAGGAGATTTATAATTACGCCAAGGAAAACTTGAACCTCGCGGCCATGATATACTTTTCCGACCATGGGGAGAACCTAGCCATTTCCCATAATCCCGACGTGTTCAGTTTTGACATGGTACGCATTCCCATGTTCGTTTATCTGTCCCCGGAGTATCAAAGAGCCATGCCGGAGCAAACTTACGCCCTGCGCCGCCACCAAGAAAGTTACTTCACCAACGATATGCTCTACGATACCTTGTGCGGCATCCTGAACGCTCCCTCCAATCGCTACGAGGCCGGACAGGATTTCAGCTCCCGAGACTATGCTTTTTCCCGGGAAAATCTCACCACCATGTTGGGACAACGCAAACTCACCGAAGATACCACGGGGGAATAAATTTTTATCATTCTCCCACAAGGATTTTTCGCCGCCGCGTCGAATAAATCACCTAGCAGTAAGCAGTGTTGGCAATTTAAACTCAGATGGGAGGGAACTGTTGCGGCGACAACGCTGAAAAATGCCGTCGCAACGAATATCTATGGCGACACACATTGCGCTGGTGTCTCACGACCCGTGGCTGGAGCCTTACGAAGAGGCGATTCGCGGCCGTCACGACCACGCTCAGTGGAAAATCGGTCAGCTCACCCAAAACGGCAAGCGTACCCTGTCCGATTTTGCCACCGGACATCTTTACTACGGCTTGCACCGCACCGAGGACGGCTGGGTATTCCGCGAATGGGCGCCCAACGCCGACGCCATGTACCTAATCGGCGATTTCAACGACTGGCAAAAGGACGAGTCCTATCGTTGTCAGCGGATCGAGGGTACCGGCAATTGGGAACTGAAACTGGCTCCCGACAAGCTCAAGCACGGTGATCTCTACAAAATGAAAGTCAACTGGCCAGGCGGCGAGGGAGAGCGCATCCCCGCTTGGTGCCGCCGAGTGGTGCAGGACGATAACACCAAGATTTTCTCCGCCCAAGTTTGGCAGCCGGAGGAAGACTTCGTGTGGCACGACCAAGGCTACAAGCCCAACGTCAACCCCCTCCTCATCTATGAATGCCATATCGGCATGGGGCAGGACGCGGAAAAAGTGGGCAGTTACAAAGAGTTTAAGGAAAACGTACTGCCTCGGGTCATAAAAGATGGCTACAACTGTATTCAAATCATGGCCATCCAAGAGCACCCCTACTACGGCAGTTTCGGCTACCATGTCAGCTCTTTCTTTGCTCCCAGCTCCCGTTTCGGCACCCCGGAGGAGCTGAAAGACCTCATCGACACCGCCCATCAGCAAGGCATTACCGTCATCATGGACATCGTACACAGCCATGCGGTGAAAAATCAGGTAGAAGGTCTGGGCAACCTCTGCGGCGATCCCAATCAATTCTTCTATCCCGGCGACCGTCACGAGCATCCGGCTTGGGACAGCCTCTGCTTTGACTACGGCAAAGACGACGTTCTCCACTTCCTCATGAGCAATTGCAAATACTGGCTGGAGGAATTTCATTTCGACGGGTTCCGTTTCGATGGTATCACTTCCATGCTCTACTACAGCCACGGTTTGGGCGAAGCCTTCATGAGTTACGGGGATTATTTCAACGGCCACCAAGACGACAACGCCATCTGCTACCTGACTCTTGCCAACAAGCTCATCCACGAGGTCAACCCCAACGCCATTACCATCGCCGAGGATGTCAGCGGTATGCCGGGGCTGGCGGCCAAATTCGAGGACGGGGGCTACGGCTTTGATTATCGCCTCGCCATGAACATTCCCGATTATTGGATTAAGACCATCAAAGAGCAACGAGACGAGGACTGGAAGCCCTCCAGTATTTTCTGGGAAGTTACCAACCGCCGTTCCGACGAAATGACGGTTTCTTACGCCGAAAGTCACGACCAAGCCTTGGTGGGGGACAAGACCATTATCTTCCGCCTTATCGACGCGGATATGTACTGGCACTTCAGCAAAGGCGACCGCAACGGCATGGTGGATCGGGGCATCGCCCTCCACAAGATGATTCGTCTCGTCACCGCTTCTACTATTAACGGCGGCTATCTGAACTTCATGGGCAACGAGTTCGGCCATCCCGAATGGATTGATTTCCCCCGGGAAGGCAACGGCTGGAGCTACAAGTACGCCCGTCGCCAGTGGCATTTGGTTGACGACAAGGCGCTGTGCTACCACTATTTGGGCGACTTTGACCGGGAGATGCTCTCCGTCATCAAGAGTATTCCCGAGTTCCAAAAGCAGCCTGTCATTGAGATTTGGCACAACGACGGGGATCAAGTGTTGGCTTATATGCGCGGCGATTTGGTCTTTGTCTTTAACTTCTCCCCGGCGCGTTCTTTCACCGATTACGGCTTCTTGGTACCCAAGGGACGCTACGACGTAGTGCTGAACACCGACGCCAGAAAATTTGGAGGCAATGGCCTCGCCGATGACAGCGTGCCTCACCTCACCAACCGAGATCCTCTCTACGCCAAAGACGGCAAAGCCTGGCTGAAACTTTACATTCCGGCTCGCAGCGCCGTGGTATTGCGTAAGACCGAGTAGTAATATTTAATATTTAATTGGGGCTTTGCCCCAAACTCCACAAGGGGCTGGTAGCCCCTTGACCCGACAATAGATTAACTATGTATGGTGTAATGCCTGAATGTAAAAGACCCGTCGAGATTTTTTCTCGACGGGCTTTTTGCCGCTATTTTTTATTGCGTCGCGCGAGGATGCGAATGACCTTAGCGCCGGTGTTGTGAATTTTTCTTAAGGGGGCGACCCGGGTTTTGGTTTTGGGTTTAATCTCCGTGTCCTGCTCAAAATCCCCCCGTTTTAAGAGGGTAGTTTTGATTTTATCCGGCTTAAAGAAGTTCCGAATATCTCGCGCCAGCATCTCAGGCTCCGCCTCCGGCGTGCAAAGGAAGATGTCCACCGCCACATAGCGCATACTGCTATAGACATGGATTCCCACATGACCCTCGGTAAAAATAAACATCAGCGCCAAGTGATCCGGGGCTATCTGCTGGGATACCATATTCAGCACCTCGCAACGCCGATCGTGCAAGATACTCTTAAACTGCGCCTGTACCAGCTCGCCATCGCTTAAGATAGCCGTCTTGCAATTATAAAGATCCACCGTCAAATGACGCGCCAAAATTTTCACGGGTACAATCGCTCCTTTGTTATGCGTGGTACAATATCACTTTCCAAAAACTTCGCCAATATCAATAAGCAAGTCATCGTTGGATAGCGTTATATATCATCCATCTTGCGCCTCCCCTCAAAAAACAGAGGGGAGGCGCGCTTGTTTAGCTGCGGCCTTTAGAAGTGGCGCCGCCGCGTTCCGGGGCTGCGCCGGCAGGGGTGGGAGTGGGCGAGGGGGCTGCCGGTTCCGGCGTGGTGGCCGGGACCGGCGTTGTTTGTGCGGCCGGAGCGGTGGGAGTTTTGCCGTCGCCGTTGTTATTGTTAGTGGCATTGGGAGTATTGGCATCGGGTTTGCCTTGGGTGTCCTGCTTGTCCTCTTTTTTCTCTTCCTTGGCCTCGCTCTTACTGCTCTTACGGGAGGATTTCTTGTCTTCCTCCAACTCCGTGATGGCGCCGCTGCGGTAAGCCGAGGTGCCTTCAAAATTTTTCACCGGGTAACTTTGCAAAGCCGCTGTCATGAAAGATTTCCAAATGGTGGCCGGGGTATTGCCGCCTCCCATGCCGTTCAGGCTGGTGTTGTCGTCGTTGCCCACCCAGACGCCGGCTACCAAGTCCGGGGTATAGCCCACAAACCAAGCGTCGTGATAATCGCTGGTGGTGCCGGTTTTCCCCGCCGCCGGGCGGCCGATACTCGCTCTGGTGCCGGTGCCGCGCTTAATCACGTCCTCCAGCATACTGGTCAGTTCAATGGCGCTGGCCTCGCTGATAACGCTACGCTGCTTTATTTCGTTTTGCTCCATGATTTTGCCGTTGCGATCCATCACCTTGATAATGGCCACATGATTCACATGAACGCCCTTATTGGCAAAGGTGCCGTAGGCGCTGGTGATCTCCAGCGGCGTGACCCCTTTGGTGAGTCCCCCCAGCGAGGAGGCCAAGTTCCGATCGTTTCTCGGCCCTTCCAACACAAAAGTGGTTATCCCCATTTCCTGCGCGTAATACAGGGGTTTATCCATGCCGATTTTTTGGGCGACTTTCACCGTGGGGACGTTGAGTGAGGAAATAGCCACCTGCCGCAAGGTTACTTTGCCCCGAAAGGTACGGTCGTAATTCTGGGGCGACCAATCCCCCACCGTGATTTTGCTGTCATCTATTATTGTATTGGGCGTGAAATTATTTTCCAAGGCCGCCGCAAACACAAAGGGTTTAAAGGCGGAACCGGGCTGGCGCTCCGCCATGGTGGCGCGGTTGAATTGATCCGTGCCGCGACCGCCTACCATGGCTTTAATGTAACCCGTATGCGGGTCGATGGCCACCAAGGCTCCCTGCGGTTCCTGAATGCCGCTGTCGTTCACGAAGTAATCCGGCAGATTCTGCATGGCCGCTTCAGCGGCTTTCTGCATATCCATGTCGATGGTGGTATAAATCTTGAGGCCGTCTTTATATACCGCGTCGGCGCCGTATTTATCCACCAACAGCTGGGTCACATAGTCGATAAAATAAGCCGCCGGCTGGGGGCCGCTTTCCTTGTTGGGGGAGGCCAGTTTTACTTCTTCATGCTTGGTCTTGGCCGCCTCGGAACCGCTCAGATAACCGTATTTCACCATCTGATCCAAGACCACGGCTTTCCGCTCTTGGGCGGCTTGCAGATTATTGAAGGGGGAGTAATAATTAGGGCTTTTGGGAATACCGGCCAAGAGCGCACATTCGTTCAAGGTGAGGTTTTCCACGTCCTTGTTAAAATAAGTCCGGGCAGCGGCTTCCACGCCGTATGCGCCTTGACCAAAATAAATCTGGTTTAAGTACAGCTCCAGTATCTCCTGTTTGGTGTATTGCCGCTCCAGTTGCAAGGCCAAAAAAATCTCTTGAATCTTGCGCTTGTAAGTCTGGTCTTGGGTGAGGTAAGCGTTTTTGGCCAGCTGCTGGGTGATGGTGGAGCCGCCCTCGGAAATGGTGCGGCCGCTGATGTTTGCCCAAGCGGCGCGCAAAATTCCTCTGGGGTCAACCCCCATGTGTTCGTAAAACCGATTATCCTCCACCGCCACAAAGGCTTCCTGTAAATTCTTAGGTATCTGGGAAATTTTCACCGGCATTCGATTTTCGGCGGCGTGAATGTTGGCGATTTCGTTGCCGTTAATGTCGTAGATTTGCGAAGAGGCCGGTGGGCGAATATCTTCGGCTATATCCGGCTTGGTATTCATGCTGGCGGTAAGGAAACCGCACCCGATGCCCAAAACCATCACCAAGGCCACCAGCACAAATCCCAGCAACACTCGCCGGAGCGCGCCGCCTTTTTTGGACGGCCTAGGGCGGCTCGCTACTTTATGCTTCTCCATGTATCTAAAAATCCTCCTTATGCTAGTAGAAATGCGTCTTCAAATCATGCACTATTGTACTATGCAAGCCCTATAAGTCAAGGAAAACTCCCCCCGGCTCACCCCTACGCCTTTAGCTCCACCACGGCAACCCCACGTTCGCGCAAAGAGGCCACTTCTTTGGCGTCGGCGCCCTCGCAGGTGATTATGGCCGTGATTTTATCGATGCCGGTACTGCGAAAATTATGTTTGCGGCCGATTTTCGGCGGCGCCGCCAAGACGTAACATTTTCCCTGACAACAGCGAATCATGGTTTCATTCACCGCCGTCTCCGGCAATACCGAAGTGGTTATGCCGGCGTCAACGCTGATTCCCCCCACGCCTAAAAAGGCCTTATCCGCAAAAATTTTCGTGAGTGTCAAGGCGGCAAATTCCCCCACCAAGGAACGACGATGCCGGTAAACTTTTCCCCCCGTGAGGATTACTTCCACGTTGGGATTATCCACACAGTCAAGGGCGCTGCCGTTATTGGTAATGACAATCACCCGTTTGTCCCCCAAATAATTTAACATCATGAGGGTGGTGGAGCTGGAATTCATAAAAATAGTATCCCCGTCCTCCACCAAATCCGCGGCATAACGAGCGATAACCTGTTTCGCCGTTTCATCTTCCCCGGCCTCGGCGCTATGAGCGGCAGTATCCTCCTCCCGGAGAGTATCCGCCTTCAGCTTGGCGCCGCCGTGAAAACGCTCGATGAGATGCTCCCGGTCAAACATAATGAGATCTCTTCTGATGGTGGTAGGCGATACGTCAAGTTTGGCGGCCACGGCGTTTACGTCTATTATCTCTTGCCGACGCAGTTCCTCCAAAAGCGCCTGTTGCCGCTTGAAAACCTCACTCCGGCTATTTTTCATTGGAGCATCCCTTCCCTTTGATTACGAAAACCGCTGTTGCTTACGACCGTAAGCTAGATTTTATGCTCATATTATAAATGATAAGAACCCCGATAAGCAACAGGTTTTCACTTCTTTACGTTAAAAAAATATTTAGGTTTATGAATTTTTTTGTGCATATACGGTTTTATGAATATTGACAGAAATTTACTGCAAGCTATACTCCTACAACTTGCGAGTACAAATCTGAAAAAAACATGAAAAAAAGTTTATGTTTTTTTACGAAAACCCCTTGCATAGGTGAATTTTTTGTGCTAGTATTGCCGCAATCGTTAAGGGAGTTCGTTCGGAGGCTATGAGGAAACATGGACACTCAGAGAAGTTCCTTGCGAAATACTTAGCGAGATGAAAAATTCCGTATTGTGTTTTGAGGAGGAGCTTTTACAATGAAGAAGTCTCTCGTATCTGCCCTCACCACTGCTATGGTGGTCGGTACTGCCAGCGTTACTTTCGCGGCCAGCAATCCTTTCTCCGATGTACCTGCCGATCATTGGTCTTATGACGCTGTGACCCAGCTCGCCCAAGACGGCGTTATCAACGGTTACGGCGACGGCACCTTCCGCGGCGACAAGAACATCACCCGTTACGAAATGGCGCAAATGATCGCTAAAGCCATGGCGAAAAGCGACGTTTCCGCCAAAGACAAGGCTCTTATCGACAAGCTGGCCGCTGAGTTCTCCGACGAGTTGAACAGCCTCGGCGTTCGCGTTTCCAATTTGGAAAAGCATGCCGATATGGTGAAATGGAACGGGACGTTGTGGACGCAGTATCAGCGTCAGATTACTGACAATGAAAACGATGCTGGTGCTCAGTATCGCCTGAAGTTCCGCTTAGAGCCGGATGCCGAGGTCAATGAAAATTGGCATGTGAAGGCTCGTATAGATGGCAACTGGAATTTGGCGCAAGACCAGAGTGCCGACAACAACGCTGATGCTGGTATCAAATTGATTCGTGCTTGGGCTGATGGTACTTATGGTAACTTCAACATCAAGGCCGGTAAGATTGCCGAGCAACTTTCTCCTAACCTCCTCTTTGATACTGAGTTCTCCGGTGCTGCTGTTTCTTATGGCAAGGACGTGAAATTCACCGTTGAGGGTGGTCGTTGGAGCAAGACTAATTTGGCCAATGGTACTACTCCCATGTTGAGCAATGGTAAGTCCACTGAAATTTGGGGCTTCGGCCTCGGTTATGCTCCCGAGGAAAGCAAGTTCTCCGGTATGTTGAACTATTATCGCCTGTCCAACGACCAAGTAGGTACTCTTAGCCGTAACGACGATAATACATGGAAATCTACCGCCAGCATTTGGGATGTGGGAGCCAAGTATCGCTTCGATCCTAATTTCGCCATCGCCGGTGAGTTTGCTCAGAATGTAAACTCCGACAAAGGCAATCGCGCTTTCACGGCTGAACTTCTTTACAAAGGTGCTAAGGCTAGCGATCCCGGTTCTTGGGGTGCTTCCGTCGCCTATCGTCATTTGGGCAAATATGCGGCCTACGCTCCCACCTATAATGGTGCCGTTGGTGGTGCTAAGGGTTGGGATGTTGGTGCTGAATATGCTTTCGCCAAGAATATTGTTGGTTATGTCCAGTATTTCCGCGGTACTTATGTTGAGAACGGTGATAATCACGATGGTAACGACACCAACCGTCTCTGGGGTCGTCTCCGCTTCTTCTTCTGATAAAAAGAATAACGGTTCGGCTTTTCCCGAACGTCAAGCAAGCCCACGCGTAAGCGTGGGCTTGTGTGTTATCCAGCATAATCATCCTGCCATACAATTTGTTCCGTAATTAGGGGAAACAATTTCCTCATCCCAAGGCTCTGCGTCATCCTCTCGCAAAAGCCATTTTTGGTGCAGTGCTTCTAGCCTCTCAGGTGTCATTGGTCTATCGTCAATCACAAGAATATTACTATTTGCTTTTCCCATAGTCAATCCCCACCTTTCCGCATGTATGCAAAAACATACTTACCATCTTGTCTGTATCGCCGAAACATTCGTCATAAATGTGAAGCAACAACAAGCGAACAGAACGATAGCTATAATCCCTGCTTTTATGCAAAATATACACTTCGCCTTGATTTGTTACCACCGACAGCAAGCCAATGTTGCGTCCGCTAATAAATGTATCAATATCTGCAAGTGAAAACTTTTTTGTGCTTGGATGGTTATGCAAATACATTACCTCACCCACATCCGATGATGTGAGTATTCCATAAGCCTCTGGGGACGAGGCTGGATTGACATAACTTTCAAGGCCAAGCACCCTAGTTTTTCGCGACTTGCTGAAATTCCACACAGACAGGACTTCGTTGCTGTCGTTCTGCATCTTGGCTATCCGCAAGATTTCCTTGTGCTCCATCTGTATGGCTTCGCATACGGCTCTTGAAAGTCCAGGAAGCTCGACACAGGGAACTTTGCTAATGGCTATATCCGTAATCATAATCTTGTGGTCGCGTCTCTTCGCCTGCTCCAACCCTCCACCAGCTCTCGACCATATTATAGCACCATCCCGAAATCCTTGTACAATACCATATGTTCGGGATACCAAATGAGTACACCGTCCATAGAACCAGTCAACTGCCAAAAAAGGCAGGACATGGGGTTCGAGGACGGTTGCTTTCACCTAACTTATATCATATTGAGGAATAGAAGTGCAAGGAAAATTTAGTCAATGGAGGGCTTTTTATGGAGCAAATTTCCTATCCGGCAATCTTTTTTGAGGATGCGCCATATATCGGCGTGGAATTCCCGGATTTGCCCGGCTGTTTTTCGCAGGGCGACGACTTGTCCGATGCCGAATTTTGGGCAGGGAGGGCTATTCGTTGCTTTTTAGATTCGGTGGAAGCGGAAGATTATCCGTTACCGTCGAAAATTGAAAACATCAATCTGGCGAACCATCACGATATAAAGGCGTTGAAGTTCGTCGATATGTGCCCCGAAATAGACGAGTCTCATCAGAAGCTATATAATCCCCAAACCCATCGCATAACATCTGTGCCAATGCAAAAGGAGGTTTTAGGCGATAGATTACAAGCCAAAATTTTAGAGCAGGCGGGGGTTAAGCTGTGAGCGGTGGAGGGGAGTAAGGATATGTGTCAAATAGCTTTAAATATCCCGGAAGCAGTCTTGTATGATACGGAAATGACTGAGCAAGAGACTGCCGAGGCAATAAGAAAAGCCATCGCCTTGCTTTATTACACTAAGTACGACGTATCGCTGGGCTACTGCTCGCTCATTGCCAATATGGACAAAGAGGACTTTATCCGTTACCTAGGCGAAAACAACATCTCGATTTTTCAATTCGACGATGAAGCAGAATTTGTCGAGGAGATGAACAATGCTTAAAGTTATCGCCAATACGACACCACTGCTGGCTTTGGGGAATATTGGAGCATTAAATTTATTGCAGTGACCGGGACTTTGGGCGTTTTGCTCAAAGCCAAGCATGAAAGGCACATAAAAGAGATAAAACCGTTTTTGGAAAAATTAGTTTTGGATGGGCTGTTTATCAGCGATAAGATAATAAAGCTCGTTTTAGCGCAAGCCGAAGAATTATAGTGGGGTCGTAAGAAGAATAACGGTTCGGCATTTGTCGAACGTCAAGCAAGCCCACGCGTAAGCGTGGGCTTGTGGTTTTTGGTGGGGATGGAGAAATAATTTGCTAGATGAATACAATAATGATATACTACCCCTATGGATATTACAGAATTATGGACGAGTACGATGGGGCAGGTCGGCGAGACTACAGAACTAGACGAATACACCATTGACGGCACTACCTACAGAGTTGACGGGAAACACGTTATACTAAGGCCAACTCCAAAAGAGAGAGCCGTGGCAACTGCCCTCAGTCAAAAGTACGGCAAGAAGGTTGAATTTGTGCCGCAGGTAATGTTTCCTCAAGGAGTCAAAACACCGGATTATTTGATAGATGGCGAGAGATTTGACCTAAAATCACCAACTGGGTGTGGCAAAAATTTGCTATACGGTGCTATTGCAAAACAGAAGCGACAAGCATATAACTTCATTGTCGATGTTACGGATTGTCCTTTGAGTTTGGAAGAAGTGGAAGAGCAGGTTAATGACCTGTACAGGTCTCCGCGTATAGGTTTTTTGGAAACACTTGTACTGATAAAGTGTGGCGAGATTGTTAAGGTGTATTCTCGCAAACGAAGAGAAAACCGTCCATAGAACCAGTCAACTGCCAAAAAAGCAGGACATGGGGTTCGAGAACGGTTGCCTTCACCTAATTTATACCATATTGGGGATAGGAGTGCAAGAAAAAATTTACTTGATGTCGAAGAAAAATTTTTGACCAAGGAGGTGATTTTTGATGAGTGCATTGCGTAAAGAGGCTATCAGCATGGTAAATGCCATGCCGGAAGCGGGGCTGGAGCCGCTTATGCGTTACCTCATGGAGTATAATTTACAGCAGGGAGAGCGAGAACGCAGAATCCAGCGAAAAAAGGCGGCCTTGGATGAAATTTTGAGTTTGTCCAAATATCTACCCGATTTAGATGAAGAAAAAGGAACTGGCGGCATCTCGCCTAGAAAGGTTTGGTTATGCGAAAGTAGCCTGATAAAAGGAGGCTTCTATTATGCCCACCGCCCTTGCTATAGAAGATGATTACTGTCGGGAGGAGCTAATCGACGGAGAATACATGCTGGCTCCGGCTCCCGGGGAAGGTCATAATGATGTTATGGCCAATATATTGGTCAAGTTTCGTGTTTACCTAAGGGGTAAGCCCTGCCGCGCTTACGGCGATAATGTTGACGTTTTCTTGGACGAAAAAAATATTTTTCAGCCTGATGTCAGCATTGTTTGCGACCGTAGCAAGATAAAAGCCAACGGCATCCACGGCGCGCCGGATTTGGTGGTGGAGATACTTTCCCTTTCTACCAAGAAAAACGACCGAGGGAAAAAATTCAAGGCTTATGAACGCTTTGGGGTAAAGGAATATTGGATAGTCGATCCCGTCCTGCGTCAGGTGGAGGTCTATCATAATTCGGCGGAGGGATTTATACTGGATAATGTTTACGCCGTGAAAGACCCGGTGCGAGATTTTGACGTGGAGGAACCGCCCACGCAGATAAAGGTTTCTCTTTATGAGGACTTGGTGGTGGATGTGCAGGAAATTTTTTATGATATGATGTGGTAAGCGAAACAGCCCCCTCTTCTAGGGAGCTGTTTTGTTTTATTGTGCGCCCGGCGGCGCACGTTTCTAACCGGTGAAAGTCCGGAATCCGCCCGGTAGTGGGAAGGATATAGCCAATAGCAAGGGTGTCCATCGCGAGGTGGAATCTGAAGGAAGCTGGCGGCAAACCTCTGGCCTGACGAACAGAAACCGTATATTAGGCTATCGCTTGGGATAAG
>JAFVEM010000044.1 GCA_017476005.1 Selenomonadaceae bacterium
CTTATCCCAAGCGATAGCCTAATATACGGTTTCTGTTCGTCAGGCCAGAGGTTTGCCGCCAGCTTCCTTCAGATTCCACCTCGCGATGGACACCCTTGCTATTGGCTATATCCTTCCCACTACCGGGCGGATTCCGGACTTGCACCGGTTAGAAATGTGCGCCGCCGGGCGCACACAAAAATGAGGCCAGCCCCTCTGATTTACGGGGGGCTGGCCTTTTTGCTGGAATTACAATTATCTTGTCAGCAACGCGCTGTAAACATCCCGGCGGCTGATGGCAAAATGTTTGGCCGTGCGACGCATGGCCTCTTTTTTGTCGCCGAGGCTCACAAATAGCTCGTCGTAGTAAGCCAAGATGTCGGCCGGAGAAATTTTTTCGGCGGCGTCTTTGGTGTTTTCCGCTTTGCCGGCCACCACCAACACATACTCCCCCCGGGGGCTGACGGCGGCGACCTTGGCTATAAGCTCGCCTAAAGTGCCGCGTTGAAACTCTTCAAATTTTTTCGTCATCTCCCTGGCCAGCGCTGCCGGACGATTTTTCCCAAAACAAGCGGCGATTTGTGCCAAAGTGTCGATTAAGCGATGGGGCGCCTCGTAAAAAATAATGGTCTCCGGATAAGCGGCCAGTCGCGTCAAGATTTCCTGCCGCTTCAATTTTTTCGGCGGCAAAAAACCCACGAAGGTAAAAGCCTCGGTGCTAAGTCCGGAGCAAATAAGCGCCGACAGGGCTGCATTGGCTCCCGGTAGGGGCGAAACGGGTATTCCGGCCGCGATAGCCAGCTTAACAAGGTCGCTCCCCGGGTCGGCAATCCCGGGCAGTCCCGCATCGCTGACGCAGACCACCTGCTTTCCCACTTGCAAGGCCGCGATAAGCTCCGCTCCCTTTTGGCTCTTGTTGTGTTCGTGATAGCTGGTGAGGGGGGTATGGATGTCGTAGTGAGCCAAGAGTTTTCGCGTATGCCGGGTATCTTCGGCGGCGATAAGGTCGGCGGCGGCTAAAACCTCTAGGCCGCGCCGGGTCATGTCTCCCAAATTACCGATGGGGGTAGCGGCAAGGTACAGCCGACCACCGGCGGAGGTAGTTTCCTTTTCCATAGATCGCTCCCACTGAAATCATGTCTAATCTCTCTACTATATTGTACACCTTTCAACATTTTCCTTTTGAGATGACCGGAAAATTTGCGACGCTATACAGGATTTTGTTTCTTTTTGTGGAATGTAACCAGCATACGACAAAAGGGGGCGTGAATTTTGTATGAATTTGAAAACTAAGGTAGCGATGGGCATTACCGCCCTCATCATCATTACCTGTCTCTGCTTGGGTGGTCTGGGATATCGAAACGCAACGAAGGGGTTTTCCCTGTCCTTGCAGGAAAAGGCCGCTTCCAGCGTCATGCTGATCTTGGAAATAATGGACGACCGTTACCCCGGCAGTTGGCAAGTGCGGAACGGTCTGCTTTACAAAGGCGACACGCAGATAGAAGGTTCGACCCAAGCCGTTGATTTCTTCGGCAGTTTAGTGGGTGGGCATATAACCGTCTTTCGCGGCGATACCAGAGTAGCTACCACGGTGAAAAACGCCGAAGGCACTCGCAGTACCGGCACCAAAGCCTCGGATAAAGTCATCGCCACGGTACTCACTCAAGGCCAAGACTACACGGGCAGCGCCGAAGTCTTGGGGGAAGATTACGAAAGCGCCTATCGTCCCATTAAGGATGCCTCCGGCAAAGTTATCGGTATGGTCTTTGTGGGCTTATCCATTCACGAAATGGACGCCATTCAAAACAGCTTTCTCATAGCCCTTGTTTTAACCACCGTCGTAATTGTGATTGTCATGAGCGGTTTGGCTTGGCTGGCGGTGGGGCGCGTCATGGCGCCTTTGCAAAAGGTAGCGACGGCCATGCACGAAATAGCCGACGGAGATATGCGCGGCGCAGAACTTACGGTGACGGAGGATGAAATCGGCGATTTGGCGCACAGCGCCAATACCATGCGAGATAAACTGCGCAGACTCCTGAGCGACGTTAGCCGCTCCTCGGATCAAGTAACCGAAGCCGCCCACCGTTTGCAGGGCAAAACCAATCATACCACCGAATCCATTCAATACACGGCGGAAAGCGCCGTTCATTTGGCCGAAGACACTACCAAGCAAGCGACTACCATTAACAAATTGCAAGAAAGCATCACTCACATGCGCGCCCAGATGCACGAACTTCATAGCCGCGCCAAGGAAATGGACGAGGTGGCCGGACAAAGTCGCGATAAATCCAAGGTCGGCAGAGCCACCGTCGCCGAAGCTGTGGCGCAAATTCGCGGCATTGCCGACCAAGTAAACGCCTCGGCGAAGCTGGTTGGTACTTTGGGCGAGCGTTCGGCAGAAATCGGTACTTTTGTGGAAACCATTGCCGGTATTGCCGAACAGACGAACCTTTTGGCCTTAAACGCCGCCATCGAAGCCGCCAGAGCCGGGGAAGCCGGGCGCGGTTTTGCCGTGGTGGCCGACGAAGTGCGGAAACTGGCGGAGCAATCCGCCGAGGCGGCGCAAAAAATCGCGGAGTTAGTCGCTACCATTCAACGAGACACGGATATCGCCATTAAATCCATCGCCCAAGGCAACGAAAGCGCTAAAGCCGGGTCTGCCTCGGTAGAAGCTACCGGCGCCGCTTTCCAAGACATCGAAGCGCAGGTAGGGCAACTCGCCGACAACATGCAACGCTCCATTGAGTATATTGAGCTACTGAACACCTCCAGCCATGAGATTGCCGGCAACATGGATGTAGTAATGGATTTCAGCCGTCGCTCCACCGACGAGGCGCAAAACGTCTCTGCCGCCACGGAAGAACAAGCCGCCAACATGCACGAAATGGCCGACGCCAGCGAGGCTTTGGCAAGTCTCGCTACCTCTCTCAGAGACGGGGTGCAGCGGTTTAAAATTTAAGTTAAAATTTTTGGGTGAAAAATGAAAAAAACTTGACCGAAAAGAAATAACCTGCTACAATCACCGTAGTCGCGCTCGTAGTCCAGTGGATAGGACGTTAGCCTCCGGAGCTGAAAGCGTGGGTTCGACTCCCGCCGAGCGCACCATTTTTCCCCTCTTTGGGGGCTTTTTTTTGCTTTCGTGCGCCAAAGGCAGGATTTATGATTTCTGCGGCGAAATTTTGCGAGGTATCGGCTGATGAGGAAAAACAGTAGCGTAGTCGCCGCGCTGGAGGATAACGAAATTTTTTTACGCCGGGTCTTCTCCAAACATGTTACCTCGACGGTACTGGCCATGTTTGGCGGTATGGCCAGCAGCCTTGCCAACAGTGTCCTAGCCGGAATTTATTTAGGGGCGGATGGCCTTGCCGTCATGAGCGTGGTGGCGCCTTTTTATTTTTTGTTCTCCGTGGTGGGGTCTTTGGTGGGAGTGGGCGGCGCTACTTTGGCCGGTTACGCACTAGGACGCGACGATAAAGAACGCGTGGGCGAGGCTTTTTCTTGGTCTTTGTTGCTGTGCCTCGGGATTTCCTTGGGGCTGGCGCTGCTCGGAACGCCGTTTTTGGCGCAGCTAATCGCCGCTTTCGGTTGCCCTTCCTCGCTTATGCCGGCGGCCATGGATTATGGCTTGATATTTTTGTGGGGCGGCTTTGGCGCGGCTTTGTTTTATCTCCCCTTTAACTTTTTGCGCCTCGTGGGCAGATTGCGGCTGACGGTGCTGCTTTGTTCCCTCATGGGGGGCATCAACGTAGGACTGGACTTTCTCTTGCTGTACCTAGGCTTGGGCATCGAGGCCATTGCCTTGGGAACGGTGGCCTCACAAATCATTATCTCCGTCGCCGGGTGCGTCTTTTTGCTTAAGGGCGAGGGAGCTTGGCGAGTAAGGTGGCCAGCCTTTCGGCGCGATGCCCTGCGGCTCATGAAGCTGGGAAGTCCGTCGGCGGGGAATAATTTTTTGACCTTTGTCCGCCTCATTCTCCTGAATCGCTTGGTGCTTGCCGTCTCAGGTGAAACGGGGCTGGCGGCTCTTTCGGTGGTGACGGCGCTGGAAAATTTTTCGGTGATATTTTTGTCGGGCATCGCGCAAGGCACTTCTTCCTTCGTCAGCGTCTTTTCCAAAGAATACGACACCGTCAGTGTCCGCCGGGTGGAAAAACAGGCACATCTCTGGGGCTTTACCTTGGTTGCCGCCCTTACGGTGTTAATCTTAGGCTTTGACGAGAGCCTTTGCCGCTTTTTCGGCATACAAGAAGCGGTAAAACTTACGGCGGCTACGGAGGCGGTGCGTATTTTCGCTTTCAGCTTGCCCTTGTCAGTGTGCGGCTATCTGATGTTTTTTTACTTTCAGGCGGTGGGGTTTACCGCGCTGGCTAATGTGTTGGTGCTGTGTCGTGCTTTGTTGTTTTTGATTTTCCCGGCGTGGCTCCTCGCTGCTTGGTACGGTCTGGCCGGCGTCTGGTGGGCTTATACCGTAGCCGCCCTAAGTCCTATCGCCGTCATGGGGCTGGCTTTGCCTTACTATCGCCGCCGAGGGTACTCCGGGTTTTTATTGCAGGATCTCAGCGCCGAGCGAGAAGGGGAATATCTCTCCTTTGCCGTCAGAGCCAATCCCGAGGCCATAATCGCCGCCACCGACCAAATAGAAGCCTTTTGCGAGCAAAATCAGCTCACCGGCAAGGAACAAATTTTAATCAAAATGTCCATGGAAGAAATGATGCTCAGTATCGCCGAACACTGTTTTCCGCCGGGAAAACAAGATACCATCGACGGGCGCATCCTCCTGCACAGCCGAGGGGAGGATCTCATGATAGTCCTGCGCCTTCGCAACGGCGGCCAGCTGTATAACCCCATTGAGTATTACGAGAGCCTAAAAGAGAAGGATCCCTTGGCCTTGGGGGATGCCTTGGGGATAGCCATGGTCATGAAAGCCGCCGACGCCATTCATTACAAAACTACCTTCGGCATTAACAATTTGACGATAATCATTGAGCGAAAAGGAAGGTGATGGGGTGGAAGAGCAAAAATTGACGCTGACCCACGAGGGGGAGAGTCTGTCCCTAATCCTGCGCGATTTTCGCCCCACCGATGCCCGGCAGGTGATAGAGTGCATCCGGGACGAATACGGCGATACTTATCTTAAGCGAGGCTTCTACGACCCGGCCTACCTCGTGGCCGAGCATCAAGCGGGACGCTGCCGGCTACTGGTGGCGGAAACCAAAGGAGAGGCCGTAGCGCTGCTGGGGCTGAAGCGCAGCCTACCCCGGGAAAAAATCTGCGAGTGGGTGGCGGCTAATGTGCGCCATAAATACCGTCATTTTGGGATAATTTCTCGCCTTAATGATTTCGCCACCCTACAAACAAAGGCCATGCCGGATGTTTCCGCCGTCTATGCCGTCATGGTGACTTATCATGCCTTTGCCCAACACTCTTTAGAGAGCATTGGTTTTGTCCCTTGCGGCTTCCTGCCGAATTACCTCGCCCTCGATCGTATCACCCATTCCTATGGAGCCAGCCCCAATCTAAAACAAGCCGACGCTATTATGGTGCGTCCGGAGAAGCAAAAAGAGGCGGGGCGTCTTTACCTGCCGCCGGAACACGAGGCGTGGGGGCAAAATTTATACGCCGAACTGCAAGCCGGCGCCGAGATTGTCACCGTCGGCGCCAAACTCCAAGGAAAAAGTATCATCGCCGCAGAAGACGAGGGGGGGCAAGCCAACTGCATCCTGTGGCTGGAACACAGCGGCGAGGATTTAGGCGAACAAGTAAGGCAGCTAATGGCGCGTTTAACCGATCCCTTGCAAACCTACAATGTTTTCTTGAACATCAGCGAACCTCAGGCCATCCCGGCTTACCTCCTGCTTAGGGAAATGGGTTACTTTTTCGCCGGTTTCCGCCCCCTGTGCGGCACCCGGGAAATAATGGTGTTACATCACCCCGGAGCTCTTCCTACGGATTTTGATTCTTTGGTGCTGACGCCCAGCATGGAAAAGTGGCGAGAGTATGTAAGAACATGCTACAATAAACGCAATAAATAATGGGGCTTCGCCCCAAACCCCACAAGGGGAAATAATTTCCCCTTGACCCCTTAATAAAGGGTGCAGGGGGATTATCCCCCTGCTGGGGATTGGGGCATAAGCAGACTCTTAGGGCGCAAGCCCTTAGAGGTCGCTTATACAAAGTAAAGCCCCAAAGAAAGAAATAAGGAGGCTGATGCCTATGCCCAAAATGGGGATTCAGCGGCAGACATTGCTACTTATATTGCTGTGCAGTTTCGCTACCTTGGTGACGGTGGGGGGCGTGTTTCTTTACGGCATGAACTCTATCCGCATAAGTTCCGAAAACATCGGCAAAGACATTGGCGAGGCGGCTATAGCCAGCAGCAGCGAGGCGCTGAAGCGAGATAAACAGGATGACCTGCGGCGGCTCCTCATGGGAAGCAGCGCCGAGATAGAAAGCGTCTTTGACAATTTGGCCATGGGCGTAAATATGCTGGCCAACGAAATGACCACCATTCTCCAAAACCCGGAGAATTACGCCGGGCGCAGAGTGGAGGAACCCAGCGCGGCCAACGCCGGTCGCCTGGCGCCGCAACTCCAATTTGCGACGGAAGGAGCGCGCTATGACCAAAGTTTAAGGCGCGACATAAACCTTGCCGCCAACATTCAGGACTGGCTCATGCGGATGCGGCAGGACAACGAGCTGGTGGCCGGCGCCTACATCACCTCGAAGCTGGGTTTTAGCATTACCGTAGATGACCGTTCCGAAAAAAAAATTGATCAGGCCACCGGCCTTCCTTTCTTGGCGGAGCATCGCACTCGCCCTTGGTATCAAAAGGCCGTGGCGGAAAAAAAAGCCGTTTTCACCGATATTTATGAAGACCGCTACGGCGATGGGCTGGCCATTACCTGCGCCGCCCCCTACTATGGATTAGACGGCGAAATAGCCGGCGTGGTGGGAGAGGGCATGGTGCTAAAAAGAGTGAACAGCATCGTCCTGAATACGAAACTGGGGGAAACCGGCTTTGGTTTCGTCATCGACAAGGCCGGGCGCGTCATTTTTTCCCCCAAGGACAGCGGCTCTCTGCGCCAAAGCGACGACGGCAAGCAAAGTCTCTTTGCGGCGGAGGAACCCATAGCGCAGGTGGCACGGCAAATGGCCGCCGGGGAAACCGGGCTTACGGAAATCGTAATTGACGGCGCACCCTGTTATCTGGCCTATACTCCCTTAAAGGCCATGGGGTGCAGTTACGGCATTGTCATAGAGGTAGCGGAGGCCACCCAAGGGATTCAGGAAGACGTCCAAGTCATAGCGAAAAGCACCGACACTTTCCTCGGGACGCTGGATGATTCCATTCGCTCCACCTTGCTGGCCATGCTGATAATCACCTTGGTCATTCTGGCGGTCATACCCTTCATCAGCAGTCGGGTGGCCAAAAGTTTTGTCCATCCCATCCATCTGCTTTCCGCCGGGGTACGGGAAATAGCCGGCGGCAATTTGGATAAAAAACTGGACATTAAGACCGGTAACGAAATAGAACATTTGGCGGTGTGCTTCAACGCTATGACCGACGAGCTGAAAACTCAGATGGCCAATCTCACCAAGGTAACGGCGGACAAGGAACGGATTGCCACGGAGCTGTCGGTGGCCACGAGTATTCAAGAGAGTATGCTCCCTAGGGAGTTTCCCCCCTTTCCGGGGCGGCAGGATTTTGACATTTACGCTAGTATGCGCGCCGCCAAAGAAGTGGGAGGGGACTTCTACGATTTCTATCTGCTGGACGAAAATCATTTGATGATTACCATCGCCGACGTTTCCGGCAAAGGAGTGCCGGCGGCTCTCTTCATGGTTATTGCCAAGACCATCTTAAAAAATTTCGCCCTGACCATGGGAGGAGCCGACGACATCGCCCCTTTGGTGGCTTGCACCAACGATCAGCTTTGCCAGAGCAACGACGCCATGATGTTCGTCACGGCCTTTGTGGGGATGTTGGAGCTGGACACCGGCCGTTTTGCCTATGTCAACGCCGGCCACAATCCCCCTTTGCTTTACCGTAAAAATGAGGCGCGGTTCTCTTACCTGCAAGTCAAGCGAAACTTTGTGCTGGGCGGCATGGACGAGCTTACGTTTAAGGGGCAGGAGCTTTGGCTCGCTCCCGGCGATAGATTGTTTTTATATACCGACGGCGTCACCGAAGCCTTAAACGAGGCCAAGGAACTCTACGGCGAAGAACGTCTGCAAACGGCGCTGAACGAGGCCGGGGCGGAAAATCTCACCTTACGGGAGCTGGTGGAGCGCGTGCAAAATTCCCTCGCCGCCCATGTCAAGACCGCCGAGCAGTCCGACGACATAACCATGTTGGCGCTGGTATATAACGGCAAAGGGACAGACCCAAAGGAGGCGTAGCTCATGGAAATGGAAAAAGAATTAACTTTGGCGGCCAAAGTGGAGAATCTGGATACAGTCAACGAATTTGTGGCATCTTTTATCGCCCCCCTAGCGCCGTCGCCGAAAGCCGTCATGCAATTGGATTTGGTGGTGGAAGAGCTGTTCGTGAACGTGGCCAGCTACGCCTACGAAACAGAGGGGGATTTCACCCTCCGGGGAAAATTAGACCCGGCAGAGGCGAAGGTGGAGCTAAAATTTATCGACGCCGGTAAACCCTATAATCCCTTGGAAAAGGCCGAACCCGATCTGGATTTGTCTTTGGAGGAACGGGACATCGGGGGACTCGGAATTTTCCTTGTCAAAAAGAACGTAGATGATATAGAATATCAGCGTAGCGACGGCCAAAATATTTTGACCATCCGCAAGAGATTGAGCTGAAATTACCGGAAGGGAGATATGCATTCATGGAGATAAAAAAACAGCAGACGGGCAGTAACCTTACCATTTCTTTGGTGGGACGGCTGGATGCCGTGACTTCGCCGGAACTGGATAAGGTAGTGCAGAAGGAATTAGAGGGGATTACGGATCTTACCTTTGACATGCAGGAACTGGTGTATGTGGCCTCGGCGGGACTCCGGGTTCTTCTCGTGGCGCAAAAACGCATGAAGAAGCAAGGGAACATGAAGCTGATTCACGTCAATAAGGATGTAAAAGAAGTTTTGGAAATGACGGGGTTCATCGATTTTCTGACGGTGGAAGACTAAGGCGATAAAAAAACCATTTAACCATTTTCTCCTTTTGTCGATAATATAAGTGTAAAGGCGCCAATGAATTTACACAAAATGATATAACGTCCATGAAGGGAGAATATAAAATGCTCGCTATCGCTGTAATTTCGGTTATCGGACTGGTCGCTTACTGGCTACTCGATTCCGTAGCCTCTAACATGGCATCTTTGGGTGGGCTACTGATATTGGGCTTTATTGCTTATGCGGTGGTAAATGGTTTAATCATGAATCGTCAGGCATATCAGCAACAGAATCATCGTCTTTTGGAAGACTGGTTTCTATACACTTTGGCCTGTTCCTTTGGTTTGTTTTTAGGGAAATATTGGCAGATGTGAAAACGGAAAGCGAAGTAAAAAAAATGACGGACGAAGAACTCATCCAAGTGGCGAGAGAGTACCGTAAGCGAGCTTACGTTCCTTATTCCAAGTTTAAGGTAGGGGCGGCACTGCTTACTAAAGCCGGCAAGGTTTACGGCGGTTGCAATATCGAAAATTCCTCTTATCCGGCCACCAACTGCGCCGAGCGTACCGCCATTTTCAAGGCGGTGTCGGAGGGCGAACGAGAATTTGCGGCCATCGCCATTATCGCCGACACCGAAGACCCATGCGCCCCCTGCGGCGTCTGTCGGCAGGTCATGGGGGAATTTGGCATCCCTCGCGTTATTATGACGAATCTCCGGGGCAATACTAAGGTAGCCACCTGGGAAGAAGTTTTGCCCTTTGCCTTTTCGGCTAAGGATTTAGCGTGAAAAAAAGGGGCTGTCGCACGAAGAAAAAATTCTTCGTGTGACAGCTCCTTTCATCGTTTAGATAATATTCTGAACTAACAATCCACTCTATTGCTTAAAAATGGGTACACTAAGTAATGCGGCTAAATTGTCGCAAAAAATAAATTTATTCAGTTGCTCCTTACGCTGCTATTGCCGCAGTAAATAAGTGCCTATCCTCCTTGCCTGACTGTATCTTGTTATGCAAACAAGTCATGTTATGCGCCATTGCTAGCAACATCGCTTCCACCAATATGTTCGCCCTGCCACGGCTCAAGAATCGACGAAATGAGAGACAAGACCCAGAAAATGATAATTACGGTAGGCGGCGAATGTATGAAGCGCTAAGGCTGAGAAAGGAAGAGCAACACCTCGCCATAGACATACCCAGCGAACGCACAGTCTATCGGA
>JAFVEM010000045.1 GCA_017476005.1 Selenomonadaceae bacterium
CAACTGAATAAATATATTTTTGCGACAATTTAGCCGCTTTATTTAGTGTACCCATTTTTTAGCAATGGAGTGGATTATTAATTCGGAATATTACCTAAACGGTGGAAGGAGCTGTCACACTAAGAATTTTTTCCTTCGTGCGACAGCCCCAAAATAATATCAAATCTCCATGATGATCGGCAAAATCATGGGGCGGCGCCGTGTCTTATCAAAGAGGTAGCGCCCCAAGGCGTCGCGAATATTGGTCTTGATAATCGACCATTCGGTGACGCGGTCATCCTGACAGCGACTTACCGCTTGGGTCACCCGATTTTGAATCTCTTCCATCAACGCCTCGGATTCCCGGACATAGACAAAGCCTCGGGAGACAATATCCGGCCCGGCCACTACCCGGCGACGACGCTTATCCATGGTTAGCACCACGATGACAATGCCATCTTGGGACAGCTGCCGACGATCCCTTAATACAATATTGCCCACGTCGCCAACGCCCAAACCATCCACCATGACCATACCGGCGGTTACCTTTCCCGTCACTTGCCCTTTGTCCCGGGTAAATTCCAGCACTTGGCCGTTTTCTCCCACGAAAATATTTTCTTTGGGCATTCCCAGTTCTTGCGCCAGTTTGGCGTGACGCACCAGATGATGATATTCGCCGTGAACGGGGATAAAAAATTTGGGGCGCACCAAGTTATGCATGAGTTTTAGTTCTTCTTGACTGGCGTGGCCTGAAACGTGAATACCCTCATTGCGACCGTGGATGACGTTGGCTCCGAGGCGCAAGAGATTATCCACGGTTTTAGCCACCAATTTTTCATTGCCGGGAATGGGGGTGGCGGATATTATCACCGTATCACCGGGGACAATGCCCACCTTGCGATGGTCGGACATGGCCATGCGCGTGAGGGCGGACATTGGCTCTCCCTGACTGCCGGTGGTGATAATGACCACTTTGTTCATGGGATAATTGTCAATGTCGTCAATATCCACCAGCACTCCTTCCGGGGCGCGAATGTACCCCAGTTCCAAGGAAATATTGACCACGTTCACCATGCTGCGTCCCAAAACCGCTACCTTACGACGATAGCGGACAGCGGTGTCGATAACCTGCTGAATGCGTTGCACGTTAGATGAGAAAGTAGCTACTATAATGCGTTGTCTGGCGTTGTGAAAAGCCTTGTCAAAGGCGATGCCCACGGTGCTTTCGCTGGGGGTATGACCTTCTCGCTCGGCGTTGGTGCTGTCCGCCATGAGAACCAACACGCCTTTGTTGCCCAGCTCCGAGAAGCGACGAAAATCCGTCATCTTACCGTCAATGGGTGTGTAGTCTAGTTTAAAATCCCCGGTGTGGACGATCATGCCCACGGGAGTTTTGATGGAAAGTCCCACCGCGTCGGGAATGCTGTGATTGACCCTGATAAAACCCACGGAGAAACAACCGGCGTTTATGATGTCCCCTTGCATGACGGCGTGGAGGTTGCTGGAATCCACGTTGTTTTCCTTCAGCCGCCCTTCTAAAATTCCCAAGGTCAGCCGCGTGCCATATACCGGGACGCTGAGCTGTTTTAAAACGTAGGGAAGCGCCCCAATGTGGTCTTCGTGGCCGTGGGTTAAGACGATGGCTTTAACCTTGTCGCTGTTCTCGAGCAGATAGGTTATATCGGGGATAACCAAATCAACCCCCAGCATATCCTCATCGGGAAACATAAGCCCGGCATCAATGAGCAAAATCTCGTCCCCCACGCGAATGACGGTCATGTTCTTGCCGATTTCCCCCAAGCCGCCCAAGGGGATAATTTGTAATTTTGTCTGTGGTTTTGCCAAAAACACTACACCTCCGAAAATTAAAATAAAAATTTGCGTACAAAAAGCATCCAATCGGACGTTGCGGATACGCTCGCACTGCTATCCTCTCCGATCGGAAAAAACTTGCCAGCCGCTCTCTAATCTCGCCCTCATTCTAACATTGAACCTCGCCGAATGCAACCAATAGCCAAAAAATTTTCCCGGCCACTCATTTTCTACCCTGAAAAATTTGACAAGCCGGAGGGATTATACTAATATGTTTCTGTCGCATAACGTGCAAAAAATTGGGCATAAATTTGGCATAGAGGAAGGAATATAATAGTACATGGACACCAACGAACAACTGCGCAATATTGCTATCATCGCCCATGTGGATCACGGCAAAACCACCTTGGTGGATGCCATGCTGAAACAAAGTCACATCTTTCGCTCCAACGAGCAAGTGGCAGAGCGAGTCATGGACTCCGGCGATTTGGAACGGGAACGGGGCATAACCATTCTCTCAAAAAACACGGCGTTGCTTTATAACGGCGTAAAAATAAATATTGTTGACACCCCGGGACACGCCGATTTCGGCGGCGAGGTGGAACGGGTTCTCAATATGGTGGATGGGGTGCTGCTCCTCGTGGATGCCTTTGAAGGACCCATGCCCCAAACGAAATACGTTTTACGCAAAGCCTTGGAGCAAAAACTGAAACCTATCGTGGTTATAAATAAAATTGACCGCCCCGATCAACGGGTAGATGACGTGTATGACGAGGTTTTGGAACTTTTCATGGAGCTTGACGCCGACGATGATCAGCTGGACTTCCCCGTGGTCTATGCCACGGCGCGAGACGGTATCGCCAAACTCGACATGGATGATGAAAGCGATAACTTAGACCCCTTGATGGAAACCATTCTGCGAGAAATCCCGGCTCCCAAGGGGGATGCCAGTGGAGCGCTACAGATGATGGTCACTACCTTGGAAGCCGACGATTATGTGGGACGGGTGGCTATCGGGCGCATTATTCGCGGAACGGTAAAGCCCGGGCAGAATGTTATCGTCACCAACGGCGACCAAGAAATTAAAACCAAAATCGCCAAGGTCTTTGTCTATCAGGGACTTAACCGGGTAGAAGTGGCATCGGCCAGCATGGGGGAAATTGTGGCTCTCACCGGGCTAGGGGAAGTGAGCATCGGTTACACTGTGGCCGATGCGGAAAACCCCGAGGCTCTGCCTACCATAAATATTGACGAACCCACTCTTTCCATGACCTTTGGCGTAAATACCAGTCCTTTTGCCGGCCGCGAAGGCCAATTCGTCACCTCTCGGCACATTCGGGATCGCCTTTTTAAGGAAGTGGAGACCAACGTGGCGCTTCGGGTGGAGGAAACGGATTCGGCGGATGTTTTCAAAGTATCCGGCCGCGGCGAGTTGCACCTTTCAATTCTCATCGAGCAGATGCGCCGGGAAGGCTACGAACTTCAAGTAGGCAAGCCTGAAGTGGTATATAAGACCATCAACGGCGAGCGGTGCGAACCCATCGAAAGTTTGGCGGTAGAAGTCCCCCAAGAATATATGGGTACCGTCATGGAATCCTTGGGAGTACGCAAGGCGGAACTCTCTAACATGACGGAGGTTTCCGGCTACATGCGGATGGAGTTTACCATTCCGGCCAGAGGTTTAATCGGCTTTCGCTCGGAACTTCTCACCAGCACCAAGGGCAACGGCATCATGAATCACGTTTTCCACGGCTATGTTCCCTATAAGGGCGATATACCGGGACGCTCTCGCGGCTCTTTGGTAGCCTTTGAGCAGGGAGAAGCCACGGGCTACGGTATTTACACCCTGCAAGACCGAGGCACCATGTTCATTTCCCCCGGGGATCAGCTCTATGAGGGCATGATTGTGGGCGAAAATTCGCGCGAGATGGATATCGACATCAACCCCTGCAAACAAAAACACGTTTCCAATATGCGTACTTCTTCCTCCGACGAGGCCATTCGACTTGTGCCGCCGCGTATTTTAAGTCTCGAACAGGCTTTGGAGTACATTAACGAGGACGAACTGGTGGAAGTAACCCCGGGGAACATACGCCTACGGAAGGCTATTCTCGATCGTACCATCAGAGGTCGCGCCGCCAAAAACGCTCGCAAGTAAAAGCAAAACGAGGGCAATAGGGAAATCTGAAAAAAAAATGAAAAGCCCCTGTTGCATTTTCCGGGGAAGTGTGTTATTATACCCGGCGGCAGGTTAGCAGCAAATTGATAAGGACAAACAAACAAAAATCTCTAAGCGAATTCTACAGCGTCACATTGGCAAGAAAGATTTGGGAAGGACGATTACTATGGGCTTGATCAGAAAGATACAGGACATCATCATGCCTTATCCGGAGGAAGAGCTGGAGGAAGAGACGGAGAAAACAGAAGAAAATGCTATCCGTGACGCTCGCGATGAGGAAATCGTGGAGCGACAGGTGGTCAACGGCGCCCCCGTGCAGTACAGCGCTTCAGATTTTGCCGCCTCCGGCGTCCGGGCAGCGGCCGGCGCCGTCAGGTCTGGTCGTCCGCAGCTCACCGTTCACACTACAAAGATTCCTGAACTGAAGGTTCAGGTGTTTGCGCCCACGAATTTTGAACAGGTCACGGGTGTGGCAGATGATTTACTCTCCAAGAAAGCAGTTATTATCAATTATGAAATGGTGGATCATTTGATGCAACGCCGTATTTGCGATTTTGTCAACGGCGTCTGCTATGTTACCGATGGCGAGGCCACGCGCATTTCTAACAACATTGTTCTCTATGTACCCGAAGGGGTAGATGTGACCGAAGCTATGGCCGCTGTCGCTTTGTCGTAGCAGTCATGGTGAAGGTGACGGCAGTCCATGATGACGCTTAGGATATAAACGAACAAATGAGTCGTGCCTTGGCATGGCTCTTTGTTCGTATTTTTTTATATAGCGGAGGTACAATATGCCGGATGATGAAATTTTAGAAGGAGTTCTCGCCGAGTTTGCCAAATTGGCGGCCATACCTCGCCCTTCGGGACACGAAAAAGCGGTCAGCGATTTTTTAAAAAAATATTTGACCGACCTAGGGCTTACCGTCATACAAGACGAAAATTACAACATAGTCGCTAATGCGGCGGCAACTCCCGGTTTAGAAAAAGCTCCCCTCGTTATCTTGCAGGGACACATGGACATGGTGTGCGTGACGGAAACGGGGGGTGACTATAGCCCACGCCGTGACCCCATCAAAATTGTACGGGACGAAAAATATTTACGAGCCGAGGGAACCAGTTTGGGAGCCGACGACGGCATCGGCATATCAGAGGCTGTTTATATCGTCAAAAATCTCCGGGAACACGGCGCCTTGCGGCTTATTTTTACCGTGGATGAAGAGCGGGGCATGACGGGAGCCGAGAAACTGGACGCTAAATATTTGACGGATGCCGCCTATCTCATCAACTGCGATTCGGAAAACTATGATGAACTGGTGGTGGGTTCTGCTGGCAACGTTACTATGGATTTTTGGCAAAAAATAACGGCGAAAGAGGAATTAACCTCCTCGCGCCTCTATAAAATTTCCGTAGAGGGACTAAAAGGCGGTCACTCGGGAGAACGCATCAATGACGGCCGGGGCAACGCCATTCGTATCATGGCTTTCACCTTGTTGGAACTTGGGGACAAGGGCAAGGTCGAACTTATTTCCCTGCAAGGCGGCATGGCGCGGAATGTCATTCCCGGTTACGCCGAAGCCGTTATCGCCACCGATATTCCCCCGGAAAAAATAGAGGCGATATTGCAGGAGGAAACAGCAAGATTCCGTCGTACTTACGGCCAAGTGGAACCCGGCATCGCTTTTAAGTGCGCCGCTATAGACCTGCCCGGGGAGGAGCGGCAAGCCTTCACGCCAAGCGCAGCCCAAGATTTTTTGCGGTTTCTCACGGTGCTGCATACGGGAGTTTACGCCATGTCGCCCTTAGGGGACGGTTTGGTGGAAACCTCAGCTAATTTAGGCGTGGTGCAAACCACCCCCGAAGAATTCCGCACTCAATTTTTGCCCCGGTCTTCCTCCATGGAAAAATTAGAGGAATTTTGCCTGACCGCCAAATGGGTAGCGGAGAAATTCGGCCTGCAAACGGATATTGACCACATATCTCCCGGTTGGCGCGAAAATCCTCATAGCCGCCTCGCCAAATTGATGCAAGACATATTTGAGGAACAGAACGGTAAGCCCATGAAGGTTACCGCCATTCACGCCGGTTTAGAATGCGGTTGGCATTTGGCCAAAAATCCTAACCTAGACATAGTGTCTGTCGGCGTAACCACGGAAAACATTCACAGCCCCAAGGAGCGGCTGGTACTCTCCACGGTGGCGCCCCAAGTACGCTTAATAATGACGGCCTTGACGCGAATAGCTAAGGAGGCTTAAAGATGGCCGAGAACAACATTCCCAAAGTATATGACCCGAAACTTTTTGAAAAAAAATGGTATCAATACTGGGAGGAAAATAATTATTTCCATGCCGAAGTGGATAAGGACAAACAGCCTTTCAGCATTGTAATACCGCCCCCCAATGTCACGGGGCAACTCCACATGGGACACGCCCTTGACAATACCTTGCAGGACATCCTCATTCGTTTTCGGCGGATGCAGGGCTACAATACCCTGTGGATGCCGGGGTGCGACCACGCGGGGATAGCCACCCAAGCCAAGGTAGAAGCCGCTCTCAAGGAAGAAGGCACCGGCCGCTACGAGCTGGGTCGTGAAAAATTCCTCGAGCGAGTTTGGGAGTGGAAAGAAAAATACGGCAATCGCATCACGTCCCAACTGCGTTCCCTAGGTTCGTCCTGCGATTGGGCAAGGGAACGTTTCACCATGGACGAAGGGTGCAGCAGAGCCGTGCGCGAGGTCTTTGCCAGTCTCTACGAACAGGGGCTTATCTACCAAGGCACGCGCATCACCAACTGGTGTCCGGAGTGCAACACGGCCATTTCCGACATCGAGGTGGAACATGAAACGGAAAAGGGTCAGCTGTGGCACCTGCGCTACCAAGTGGAGGGTAGCGACGAGTATGTGGAAATCGCCACTACCCGGCCGGAAACCATGTTCGGCGACACGGGGGTGGCCGTCCATCCCGACGATGAACGCTATAAGCATTTGGTGGGGAAGACCCTGATTCTGCCCCTCGTCAACCGCCCCATTCCCCTGTTTGCCGACGAATATGTAGATCCTTCCTTCGGCACCGGCGCGGTGAAAGTTACGCCGGCGCACGACCCCAACGATTTTGAAATGGGACAGCGGCACAACCTAGAACAGGTTAAAGTCATCGAAAACGACGGCACCATGGGCGAAGGCGCCGGCAAATACGCCGGACTGGATCGCTACGAGTGCCGGAAAAAATTGGTGGCCGAGCTTAAAGAGCAAGGTATTTTGGTCAGCGTCGAGGAACACGAACACGCCGTCGGGCATTGTTCGCGCTGTCACACCACCATAGAACCCCTTGTCTCCAAACAGTGGTTCGTAAAAATGGACTCCTTGGCTAAACCGGCCATCGAAGCGGTGAAAAGCGGCCGAATTAAATTTGTGCCGGAGCGTTTCGCCAAAATTTATATCAACTGGTTGGAAAACATTCGGGATTGGTGTATTTCCCGGCAGCTTTGGTGGGGGCATCGCATCCCGGCTTGGTACTGCGATAATTGCGGCCAGGTGACGGTGGCTCGCGACGATATTACTCATTGTTCTCACTGCGGCAGCGAAAATATCAGGCAGGATGAGGACGTTTTAGACACTTGGTTCTCTTCCGGCCTGTGGCCTTTTGAAACCATGGGTTGGCCGGAGGAAACGGCGGAGTTAAAACATTTCTATCCCACCAGCGTCCTCGTTACCGGCTACGACATCATTTTCTTTTGGGTGGCGCGCATGGTCATGATGGGCTTGGCCTTTGGGGGCGATGTACCCTTCAGGCAGGTGTTTATTCATGGCTTGGTGCGCGACAGCGAAGGCCGCAAAATGTCCAAATCCCTCGGCAACGGCATCGACCCGGTGGAAGTGGTGGATAAATACGGCGCCGACACCCTGCGCTTTATGCTCATTACCGGCAACACGCCGGGGAACGATATGCGCTTCTATTGGGAACGAGTGGAGTCGGCGAGAAATTTTGCCAACAAGATTTGGAATGCCTCTCGCTACATGCTCATGAACCTTGAAGGTAGCGATCGACAGTTTGTTCCCACGGCAACGGATTTCACCTTGGCAGATAAGTGGATTTTGTCCCGGTACGCTCGCACGGTGCAGGAAGTTACGGCTAACTTGGAAAAATACGAGCTGGGCGAAGCGGCGCGAGCGATTTATGAATTTATTTGGAGCGAATTCTGCGATTGGTACATTGAGCTGACCAAGGCGCGGCTGTATGATAAAGACAACGAGCGCCCCAAGCAAACGGCGCTTTACGTTTTGGGGTATGTGCTGGAACACACTTTGCGCCTCCTGCATCCCTTCATGCCTTTTATCACCGAGGAAATTTGGCAAAAACTGCCTCACGAGGGCGACAGCATCATGATAGCGCCTTGGCCGACCTTGGAGGAAAATCTGCTGCATGATGAGGCGGAAGCGGCTATGGCGGCCATTATGGACACCGTCAAAACGGTGAGAAATCTGCGTTCGGAAGTGGGGGCGGCGCCCGGCAAGAAGAGCGAGGTGCTGATACATCTGCTGGACGAAGATTTACGACGCGTTTTCGCAGAGAATCGGGACTACATCGCCACTTTAGCCACAGCCGAGCCGGTGACGCTCATGCCTACCGACGCTCCCAAACCGGAAAATTCCCTTACGGGGGTGGTTAAGGGCGCGGAGATATACCTGCCCTTGAAGAGCCTTATTGACGTGGACAAGGAAAAGTCGCGGCTCGCGAAAGAGGGCGAAAAAATTGCGGCCGAAATCGACCGCCTCACCAAAAAACTGCAAAACGAGAGTTTCACCGCCAAGGCGCCGCCCCAAGTGGTAGAAGCCGAACGTCACAAATTGCAAACGGCGCAGGAAAAACAAAAAACCTTGGCCGAACGCTTGGCTTATCTTGCCAAATTATGAGACCAACGGCGAAATCGTTGTCAGGGAGAGCAATATGACGTATCAAGAGGGGCTAACCTACTTGGAGGAACTGGCCGTGTTCGGGGTACGGCTCGGCCTTGACCGCATGACGGAGCTTTTGCGGCGCTTGGATTTTCCGCAAAACCGTTACCCCACGGTACACATTACGGGAACCAACGGCAAAGGTTCGGTGGCGGCCATGACGGCCAAGATACTTGAGTCCGCCGGTCTGCGCACGGGACTGTACACTTCGCCACATCTAGCCGCTTACCCGGAACGGATACAAATTGATGGCGAAGCGGTGAGCGAGGCAGATTTTGCCGCCGGTCTCGGGGAAATAAAAAAACAGGTAGCGGTCATGGTGGCGCAAGGGGAGGAGTGCCCCACCCAATTTGAGGTACTCACGGCTCTGGCCTTTTGGCTTTTCGCCCAGCGCCAAGTGGAATATGCCGTCATCGAAGTAGGTTTAGGAGGACTCTTAGATTCCACCAACGTGATTACGCCGGAAGTGACGGTTATAACCAACGTCACTTTGGAACACGCCGACAAGTGCGGCGGCACCTTGGAGGGAGTGGCGAGGCATAAAGCCGGCATCATCAAGGACGGGGTGCCGGTGGTGACGGCGGCGCGAGGGGAGCCGCTTCGGATTATTAAAGAGGTAGCGGCGCAAAAAAACACGGACGTGTTCGTCTTGGGAGAGGACTTCGAGGTAACAGATGACGGCGGCGATAAGCACGGCCAGCGCTTTCGGTTTACCTCTAAACTTTTGGGCAAGGTAGAGATTCCCTACGAGATTCATCTGTTGGGTACCTATCAGCGAGAAAACGCCGCTTTGGCCGTCATGACGGGGGAACTTTTGCATAACAGCGATGAGCGCATTGACGAGGGAACTATCCGGAAGGGGCTTTCCTTGGCTCTGTGGCCGGGGCGGTTTGAGCTAATAAAGTTTAAAGGCGCCACGACGGTGATTGACGGAGCGCATAATCCGGCGGGCATGGTGGCGCTACGCCAAAGTTTGGATAAATATTTCCCCCATGAAAAACGCTTATTTCTCTTGGGAATTTTGCGAGACAAAGACAGAGAAGATATGCTCGCGTCGCTCCTCAGATCGGAGGACAAGGTAATAGTGACAGAGCCGCCTTCTCCGAGAGCCGCCGCTTGCTCCGACGTAGCGGCAACAGCCAAGAGAATAACCGCCGAAGTCGCTTGCGTAAGGGAGCCGATAGCGGCGCTCGCTAAAGCCTTAGAGCAGGTCGAAAGTTCCTCGCCAAGCATTTTGGTCATAACCGGCTCTTTATATTTAGTGGGAGCCATGCGCGAGCAATTAAGGCAATTAAATGATTAAAATAAATTAACCCACCAACCGGGATTCCAAAGGGTAACACCCTTTGGCAGGGTCAAGGGACAGAGTCCCTTGTGGGTTTGGGCAACGCCCAAGAAAAAGGCGGAGAAAAAATGGCTAGGGAGCGAGAGAAAGGTATTTTGGAGGCACTGCTGTTCGCGGTGGGGGATCCTGTCACCACCGACCAGTTGATGAAGATTTTAGCTAAAGATCGGGTCTATATAACGGGGCTGGTGGCCGCTTTGCAACGAGATTTAGAGGCGCGGCAGAGTGGGCTGGTTATTCGGCGAGTGGCCGGCGGCTATCAGCTGGTAACGCGTCCGGAATATTTTTCCTATGTGGAGAAGCTCCGCCAAGTGACGGACAGGAAACTTTCGACTCCGGCCATGGAAACCCTTTCCATCATCGCTTTCAAACAGCCCATTACCAAGCAAGAGATAGAGCAAATTCGTGGAGTGCGAGTGGAACGCTCTCTGGCTAAATTGGTGGAGCTGGAACTGGTGCGAGAATGCGGCCGCAAACACGCTTTGGGGCGACCAATTTTGTACGGTACCACCGAGCTTTTTTTGCAGTGTTTCGGTCTAAACGGCCTAGAGGATTTGCCGGCGCTTCCCGAACTGGAGGAGGTAAAAGCCGGACTGGACGAGGAGCAACTAAGGCTCTTTGAAGGGGAGGCAACGGCCGTGACGGCTGATGAGTCTCCCCCTACTGAAAGCGAATAAAAAACGTCGGCAGTGTCATTCGCAAAATGACGCCGCCGACGTTTTGACGTTTTTAGGTATGCCCCGAATATTTTTCTATTGTCTATCCCAGCAAGTCAGTCTGTCCGCCGCAGTAATTTGTCTGATCGCCCTACAAGGATTGCCCACGGCTACGGAATGGGAGGGAATGTCTTTGACCACGATACTGCCGCTACCGATTACCACGTCATCGCCGATGGTGACCCCCGGCAGAACGTGTACCCCGGCGCCTATCCACACATTATCGCCGACGGTAATGGGATAAGCGTACTCCAAGCCCTTATTGCGACGGTCAAAATCAATGGGATGTCCGGCGGTGTAAAAGCCGCAGCTCGGGGCGATAAAAACATTATCCCCAAAAGTAACTTTGCCACCGTCAAGGATGACGGTATTATGATTGGCAAAAAAGTTCTCGCCAATTTCGATGTTATACCCATAGTCGCACCAGAAAGGGGCAACGATGGTAAAATTTTCTTTTGTTCTCCCGAGGAGTTTTTGCATGATGTCTCTTTGGCGGTTCAGGTCGGAGGGTTTTACCAGATTATATTCGTAGCATAAATCCTTGGCGATGGTTCTTTCTTGCAATAAATTTTGGTCGTAATTGGCATCATAAAGCTGTTGCCGCTGCATTTTCTCTTTTTCCGTCATATGTATGGCTCCTAACTAAGTTGGCGTATTCGTGTAGCAAAAGACAAATGAATAACAATTTATTGCAGGGTCAAGGGGCTGCTAGCCCCTTGTGGGGTTTGGGGCAAAGCCCCATTTTTTATATTTGGCGGCCTCTTGTTTGGCCAGCTCATCGCAACGCTCGTTGGCGTGATTGCCCACATGACCTTTTACCCACTGAAAAATCACCCGATGCTTGCGTACCAGCTCGCTGAGTTTGCGCCACAAATCTTGATTTTTCACCGGCTCCCCCGTAGAAGTTAGCCAACCGTTGCGTTGCCAATTTCGCAGCCAATACTTGGTAAAGGCGTTTTTGAGATACTGACTATCGGTATAGAGTTTTATTTCGGCCGGTTCGCTTACCGAGGACAGAGCTTCGATAGCGGCGGAAAGTTCCATGCGGTTGTTGGTGGTGGAGGGGTGGCCGCCGGATAATTCTTGGACTTCGCCGGAATGACAATCGGTGATAACCGCCGCCCAACCGCCGGGGCCGTCGGGATTCTTAAGACAAGAGCCGTCGGTGTAAATGATGTAGTCGCAGGGGGCGGCTTCCTTGAGCGGAGTATTGGCGACTGGCGCTTTGCTTACCTTTGCGGAAGGAAAGGGAATATTCTTGTCAGGCTCCTTTGCGCCCACAAAGTCTGCCGCCTCTTTTTTCGTGGGAAAACTTTTGTATTGGGCGCCGGGAAAACCTTTTACTTGCGCCTCGCACTCGCTCCAGCTGGAAAAAACCCCCGTCTGCCGCCCTACTCTGACGGCGTAATATTTTTGTTTGGCCATATATCCTCCCTTTCACGACCGCCCTTCGCGGCCACTCAACAAATCCGCCAGCGTGATGCCAAAGAAATAATCATGCACCATGCGGTCAAACTTTACCCACATGGGGAAGGAGAGACACTCGGCCTTCCTTTGGCAGGGATTTTTACTTTGGTCATCCTGCAAACAGGCCACAATCGCCAGCGTTCCCTCCGTCAGCTCCAGTATCTCGCCGACGGTGTATTCAGCCGGAGGACGTGTCAGGCGGTAGCCGCCGCCCTTGCCGCGCAATCCCTTCAGTAAGTCATGCTTAACCAGCACTTTCAAAATGGACTCCAGATATTTTTTGGAAATACCCTGCCGCTGGGCTATTTCTTCCAAGGGTATATAATCTTTGGGCGCGCCAGCTTTTTGGCTTTGTTCCGCCAAATCCAGCATCACGCGAAGCGCGTACCTGCCGCGAGTAGAAATCATTTGACCGGCCTCCTTCCCTTTTTTGCCCATTATATTGAAAGGTAAGAAGGTAGGCAAGAAAAATATATTTCTACCTATTGACTTTGTGGGTTATTGCGTTTATGATAGGGCAAACCGATAACCGAAAAAAACGGAGGTCACACACATGATCTATGCAGATAATGCCGCCACCACCCAAATGAGCCAAAAGGCCATGGAGGCCATGCTACCCTGTATGCAGACGGTATGGGGCAATCCATCCAGCTTGTACGCCTTTGGACAAAAAGCGGCGGAAGCCTTGGCGGACGCTAGGGAAAAAGTCGCGACCTGTCTTAACGCCGCCGATCCCGGAGAAATTTATTTCACCTCCGGGGGTAGCGAGGCCGACAATCAAGCCATCCTTTCCGTTGCCCAAAATGGCGCAAAGCAGGGCAAAAAACATATTATTTCGACGGCCTTTGAGCATCATGCCGTATTGCATACCCTGCAAAAATTGGCGCGGGAAGGTTTTGAAATCGAACTGTTGCCGGTACACGAAAAGGGAATGATAACCCCGGAGCAGGTGGTGGCGGCCATTCGCAAGGATACGGCCTTAGTCACCGCCATGTACGCCAACAACGAAATTGGCTCCATTCTCCCCATTGGGGAGATCGGCGCTGTCTGCCGCGAGCGCGGCGTGCTTTTCCATACCGACGCGGTACAAGCGGCAGGGCATCTGCCCCTTGATGTGCAACGAGAAAACATCGACCTCTTGTCCCTGTCGGGTCATAAGTTTCATGGCCCCAAGGGAGTAGGCGTTTTGTACGCCAAAAAAGGCGTCCCCCTCATGAATCTCATCGAAGGTGGCGCCCAAGAACGAGGCAAACGAGCCGGGACGGAAAATGTTCCGGCCATTGTGGGCATGGCGGCGGCTCTGTCGGAAGCTGTGGCGAATATGGCGGCGGACACCCAAAAGCTACTGGCCATGCGTGGGCGTCTCATAGCAGGTTTAGCCAAAATCCCTCACAGCGCCTTAAACGGTGACAGCGACAGGCGGCTACCGGGCAACGTCAGTTTTTGTTTCGAGGGCATCGAGGGGGAAAGTTTACTGCTCCTCCTAGATGACCGTGGAATTTGCGCCTCCTCCGGCTCTGCTTGCACCTCCGGCTCCTTAGATCCCAGTCATGTACTCCTAGCCATAGGTCGCCCCCACGAAGTAGCCCACGGCTCCCTGCGACTTTCCCTCGGCGCAGATAATACGGAGGAGGATGTGGATAAAATTCTCGCCGCCGTCCCCGAGGTAGTAACGTACCTGAGGAGCATCTCCCCTTTGTGGAAAGATAAATTAAACGGCAAGCGTCCCTTCCTTTTGCCGGAATGATATATACCAGAGAGGATGGATAAAACATGGCACTGTACAGCGAAAAAGTAATGGATCATTTTCGTCACCCTCGGAATGTGGGTACAATCGAGGATGCCGACGGAATTGGCGAAGTTGGCAACGCCAAATGCGGCGATATTATGAAGATTTACCTGAAAATAAAGGACGAACGGGTGGAGGACGTGAAATTCGAGACCTTCGGTTGTGGGTCGGCTATAGCCTCCAGTTCCATGGCGACGGAAATGATTAAGGGAAAACCTCTGACGGAGGTACTGACGCTGACCAACAAGGCCGTTACCGAAGCGCTGGATGGTTTGCCCACCCACAAACTCCACTGCTCCGTCTTGGCCGAGCAAGCCATTCAAGCGGCGGTTAAAGATTATCAGGCCAAGAACAAGGCGGTTGGCTAACTCTATGGCGCATGGCTTACCAGCTATGCGCTTATTTTTTTGGAGGCAAAAATGGACCAAAATAAACTGCATGAGAAATACGAACAGCTAAAAAAGGACTTATTAGAATTGGGGAGCGTGGCGGTGGCTTTCTCCGGTGGAGTCGATAGCACTTTCCTCTTGAAGACGGCTCACGACGCGCTGGGAGACAACGCCATTGCCATCACCGCCACCTCCGCCTCCTTTCCTAAGCGCGAACTCAAGGAAGCGCAGGAATTTTGTCATCAGGAAAAGATACGTCAAATCATTTGTGAGTCAGAGGAACTGGCTATCGAGGGCTTCAGCCAAAATCCCCAAAACCGTTGCTATCTGTGCAAGAAAGCACTATTTCAAAAACTCCAAGCTATCGCGAGTGAGCAGGGAATCCGGTATGTGGCCGAAGGCTCCAACATGGACGATAACGGAGATTACCGTCCGGGTCTTAAAGCCGTGGCCGAACTGGCGGTAAGAAGTCCCCTGCGGCAAGCCTCTCTCTGGAAAGAAGAGATTCGCGCTTTGTCCAAGGAAATGGGGCTTCCCACTTGGGAAAAACCCTCCTTTGCCTGTCTGGCCTCTCGTTTCCCCTATGGCGAAACCATCACTAAGGAAAAACTCTTCATGGTAGAAAATGCCGAGGATTTCCTGCTGAAAAAGGGTTTTCGACAAGTTCGGGTACGCATCCATGGCTCCTTGGCGCGCCTAGAAATCCTGCCCACGGAATTTTCCAAGGTGTTCGCAGGCGATTTGCGCGAAGAAATTGTCCGGGAACTCAAAGCCTACGGTTTCAGCTATGTGTCCCTAGATTTGCTGGGCTACCGCACCGGGAGTATGAACGAGACTTTGGCGGTGTAAAATTTTTGTAGGTATCAAATTTCTGGATTTCTGAAAAATAATTATAAAAAAGATCGCCCCCTGTGGTATAATGGAGTGAAGATAAACCCAATTACATCAGCAAGGGGGCGATTTCTGTGTTATAGATAATATGTAGTGACCCCCCGATTGCAAAACGTGAATTTACCTGTAAAATAGGAGGTGCAACACAACCCAGACAGGAATTACCGCATACAAAGGAGAGGTCACTTATGAAGAGTATAATCTATGTTGGAATGGATGTCCATAGCACCAATTACACCCTTTCGTGTTATTCCCTCGAAAACGATATCTAGCCTACATACTCTCACAGCGAGCGTTATCATGGCATCGGCC
>JAFVEM010000046.1 GCA_017476005.1 Selenomonadaceae bacterium
AGGCCAGAGGTTTGCCGCCGGCTTCCTTCAGATTCCACCTCACGATGGACACCCTTGCCCTTGGCTATATCCTTCCCACTACCGGGCGGATTCCGGACTTGCACCGGTTAGAAATGTGCGCCGCCGGGCGCACACAAAAAGCGCCGGGATGCGTTTGTATCCCGGCGCCTCTTTCAGCGCGTTTCACTTGTCGTCCAACAGTTGCATTAAGTCATCGTAATCCTTCTTGAGCTTGAGGTAGTCGTCGGCTATTTCCATGGCCGCCAGCACGCCGATTTTGGCGCCGGAGAGGATTCGCATCCGATGCGCCACGGAGCGCATGTGACTATCCACGATTCGCGCCAGTTCCCGTAAATGTTCGGGGTTGTCGGTTTTTAGGGGGTAGGTGTCGCCGTAAATTTCTACGGCCACCTTCACCCCTTTTTTTTCGCTCATTACTCCCTCCCCCTCAGGCGCGCAATTCCGCCTTGTACTCAGTAGCCGCCGCCGATAGCATCCCTTGGCAAAGCTCGTCGGCCTCTTCGTCCTTCAAAGTCCGTTCGGCGGATTGGAAGGTCAGGTTAAAGGCGAGGCTCTTTTTGCCTTGAGGAATTTGTTTCCCCGTGAAAACATCGAAAAGGGTTACTTCCTTGAGGAGTTTACCGCCTTTCTTTACTAGGAGTTGTCGCATGTCCCCGGCTTTGACGGCTTCGGGAACGATGAGCGCCAGATCCCGATTGATGGCCGGATATTTGGGGAGTGGAGCGAATTTGAAACCCTTGCCCCGGTATTTCATCAGGGTGGTTATGTCCATCTCAAACACATACATCTTTTGGTGAATATCAAAGGCCTCGGCCACCGCCGGATGAACCTCCCCTAGGATGGCGATGACCTCTCGTCCCTTTTTAAAGAAAGCGGTCTTGCCCTGATGGAGCATAAAATGTTCGCCGGCCTCTACGGTGTAGCCGTCGATGGTCAGTCGCGCCAATAGCGTTTCCACAATGCCCTTGAGGTCGTAGAAATCCAGGTTGTCGCTCGTTTGCGCCCAGCCGCTGTCCTCTCGCCTACCGGTGAGCAGTCCGGCCAGTTTCATGACCTCATGGGGCTGCTCCGTGACGGGAAGAGCCTTGGGGAAAAACACCGGCGCTATTTCAAAGAGTTTTATATCGGTATTTTTCCTGGCAAAATTTCGCGCTACGTTTTCCATGATGCCCGCCAGCAGGGTAGTGCGCACCAAAGGATATTCGTCCGTCAGGGGATTCATAATGGGAATGGCTTGCCTTAGAGGGCTATCCTCCGGGACGCGCAGTTTATCGAACATAGCCGGGTGGGTGAAGCCGAAGGAAAGTTCTTCGCTCATACCGAGGCTTACCAGAATGCGACGCACCTCGTCCACAAAATCTTCTTTGGGACTTTGTTTGCCCTGTACCGCCTCGCCTTGAGGGAGGCGAGAGGGGATATTTTCGTAGCCGTAAATCCGCGCCACTTCCTCCGACAAATCCTCCATGCAGGTAACGTCGCCGCGCCAAGAGGGTACCGCTACGCTATAGGCGTCCTCCCCTTGCGGCGTCACGGTGAAGCCCAAGCGCGAGAGAATATCCGTCATGACGGCGCTTTCGATTTTTGTCCCCAGCCTACTATTGATGTCGGCGGCGGTGAAGGTAACGGCAGTCGGCTCTTTCGGCGCCGGGTAAACATCCACTACGCCTTTGGCAACAGTGCAAGCTCCCATGTCTTGCAGGAGCTGGGCGGCTCTGTCCAAGGCGCGTAGCGTATTTTCCCTATCAACCCCACGCTCGAACCGTCCCGAGGCTTCGGTATGGAGGCCGCAAGCCCTAGCCGTGCGACGAATGGAGGCGCCGTTAAAGGCGGCGGCTTCTAAAACGATGGTAGTGGTTTTATCGGTAATTTCGCTGTAAAGTCCGCCCATGACGCCGGCAAGACCGGCCGCCTTTTCGCTGTCGGCAATCACCAGTTCGTCCCCTTTGGCGAGTCTGGAGGAGTCGTCCAAAGTATGGAGCGCTTCCCCCGGAAGGGCACGTCTGGCGGTGAGGCTATGCCCGGCCAAGGTATCGTAATCGTAGGCGTGCATGGGCTGACCCAGCTCCACCATGACGAAGTTGGTCACATCTACCACGTTGTTAATGGCGCGAATCCCGGCGCCTTGCAAGCGCTGTTTCAGCCACTCCGGCGAAGGGGCAATCTTGACGTTTTTCAGCACTCTGGCGGAGAAACGATAACAAAGTTCCGGGGCGGTGATGCCTATTTTGACCAAAGCGGCGGCGCTTTCAACATCGTCTTCCTTGGCGGCAATAGTCGGCCATTTGGGTTCGTGGCCGGACAAAACCCCGATTTCCCGGACGAGGCCAAAGACGCTGAAGCAATCACCACGGTTAGCCGTCAGCTCAAATTCCAAAACGGCATCGTCCAAGCCCAGCGCCTCGCTGGCCGGTATCCCCACCGCCGTATCCTCCGGCAAAATGTAAATCCCCTCAAGTTCCTCCGGGGTCATGGCGGAGGTATCGAGATTTATTTCGCCGGCGGAACAAAGCATTCCCATGGAGGCCACGCCCCGAAGTTTTCCCTTGGAGATTTTCTGCCCGTTGGGGAGATGAGCGCCCACCAAAGCCACCGGCACCACTTGTCCCTCGGCCACGTTTTGCGCCCCCGTGACTATCTGCAATGTCTCTTTTTGCCCCACGTTCATCAGGCAAATTTGCAGATGGTCGGAATCAGGATGGGGCGTAATTTTTTCAATACGCCCGGTCACCACTTTCTCCAGCCCCTCGTCGGCGCGAATGACGCGCTCCACGGGAATACCGGCCATGGTGAGCTTATCCGCCAGTGTCTCCGGCGACCAGTCAAAATCTATATAATCCTTCAGCCACTTTATCGAAACCTGCATAAGGTTTTAGCTCCTTTATCGAGATTGTGAAACTTGGGGCTTTGCCCCAAACCCCAATGATTAAAATTGCCGTAAGAACCGCACATCGTTGTCGTAGAACAGCCGCAGGTCGTCGATGCCGTAGGAGAGCATGGCGATGCGTTCGACGCCTAAGCCGAAGGCGAAACCACTGACCACCTTGGGGTCATAGCCGCTCATTTCGAGGACATGGGGATGCACCATGCCGGCGCCCAGAATTTCCAGCCAGCCCGTCCCCTTGCACACCCGGCAACCTTTACCGTGGCACATGACGCAGGAAATATCCACCTCGGTGCTGGGTTCCGTGAAGGGGAAAAAGCTGGGGCGGAAACGCACCCCGACGTTGGCGGCAAAAATCTGTTGCAAGGCCGTCTCTAAAGTTCCCTTGAGGTCGGCAAAACTTATGCCCCGGTCAATGACAAGGCCTTCCACTTGGGTGAACATGGGGGAGTGGGTGGCGTCGTAGTCATCCCGGCGATAGACTCTGCCCGGGGCTATCATGCGAATGGGAGAATTTGGCTCGTGGCTTTGCATGGTACGCGCTTGTACCGGCGAGGTTTGGGTACGCATGAGAATTTCCTCGGTGATGTAGAAAGAGTCCTGCATATCTCGCGCCGGATGGTCTTTAGGCAAGTTCAGCGCCTCGAAATTGAAATAATCTCGCTCTATCTCCGGCCCTTCTTCTACGCTGTAGCCCATGTTCAGGAAGATTTTTTTGATGCGGTCTAAGGTGAGGGTCAGGGGGTGATAATGTCCCAAGGGTTGTTTTCTTCCCGGCAAGGTTACGTCGATGGTTTCGCCGGCCACCTTATCCGCCAGCGCGGCGGCCTTTAATTTTTGCGTGGCCTCCACAATGAGTTTTTCAATTTCCGTTTTGGCCTCGTTGACGATTTTTCCCACCTTGGGGCGGTCTTCGGCGGCAATCTCGCCCATACTGCGCAGGACGGCGGTGAAAGCCCCCTTCTTGCCCAAGTATTTCACGCGAGCCTCATTTAATTTATTTAAATCCACGGCCTCGTCTATGGCAGACTTAGCCGCTTCCCGCAAGCGAGCAATTTTTTCGTTCATGTGCAGTGAAATCCTCCCTAGAACTTCGGCTTAACATATAAAAAGTAGGAAATATTTTTCTCTGGGAGTATAGCACACTTTAACCTTGGTCGCAAGGACATTATACCGGAGCCGGACTTGCGAGGCGACTTGGTCTTTGTTATACTGTCTGCGACAGGGAATTTTTCATTTGTTTTTTTTAGGAGATGTGATAATGAAGGATAGCGAAAATGCCGGCGCGGCCAGCGCCTCCCTTTGGGGATTTATTATCCCCTCGGTTATCGGTATCGGCTTGTTTATGATACCGGTGAACATGGAGGGCAGTTGGACAATAGTTGTGAAAGTCTTGGCCGACTTGGTGAGCCAAGCGGTAGGGGACTACATCCCTCTTTTATGCGTCGTCATCATCACTCTTTCGGCGATTTTAGGTATCGCCTCCCATGGCAAACATTCTTTTGTGGCAACTTACCCCATCATTCAAGACACTTTCTCCACCACCGGCATTTGGGTTCTCATTCGGGTGGTGGGCGCTGTTTTTGTCTGGCTGGCCTATTTGGGGATAGATGGGGACGAGGGAGCTGACGGATTCATTCATCTTATTACTTCAGCGGAGGCCGGCGGTTTTGTACTCCATGACCTACTCTCGGTGCTGGTGGTCATTTTCCTCTTGGCGGGGCTTCTTTTGCCGCTACTCTTGGATTTTGGTTTGCTGGAATTTATCGGCGCGCTCCTCACGCCGGTCATGCGTCCTCTGTTTACCATCCCGGGCAGGGCGGCGGTGGATTGCATCACCTCTTGGATCGGCGACGGTACTTTAGGGGTTATGCTGACCCTTAACCAGTACGAAGGCGGTTATTATTCCAAGCGCGAGGCTTCAATTATTGCCACCACCTTTTCGGCGGTATCCATTACCTTCAGCATCGTGGTGCTGGCGCAGGTTGACCTCATGGTTTATTTTGGCGCTTACTATCTCCTAATCTGCGCTATCGGCGTGGTCTGCGCTCTTATTCTGCCGCGCATACCGCCTCTTTCTCGGTTTAAAGACGACTATCTGGTGCCGGGAAAAGCCATGGGGGAGACCATTCCGGCAGAATATCCCTCGTCCTTTGCTTACGGTCTCGCTTTAGCCAAAAAAAGGGTGGCAGAGCATCAAGGCGCCGGCGAATTTTTCCGCAACGGCTTAAAAAATGCCGCCGGCATGTGGTTCGGAGTCTTGCCGGTGGTTATGTGTATCGGCACCTTGGCGCTGGTGCTGGCCAACAATACCACCATTTTTGATACGTTAGGCTTGCCCTTCTTGCCGCTTTTAAATCTCCTAGGAGTCCCCGAAGCCGCCGCTGCTTCCAAAACCATGATCGTGGGTTTCACCGATATGTTCACCCCGTCCATTATCGCCGCCGGCACCATCGCCTCCCCCATGACGAAATTTATTGTGGCGGTTATCTCCGTGACCCAGCTGATTTACTTATCGGAGGTAGGCGGCCTCATCTTAGGCTCCAAAATCCCCGTCAACCTATTGGAACTCTTCGTGCTGTTTTTGGAGCGGACGATTATCAGCTTGCTTATCGCCGCGCCGGTGGCGCATGTGATATTTGGGTAGAGCGAAAATACTTTCCTTTTTCGGAGAAAAGGGCTATAATGCAAGTAGTGTATTTCAGGAGAAAGGAGTGACTAGCTGTGACCCAAGAGGATTTGCAACAAATTGGTAGCATGGTGGGCAACATTGTCAACGGAGCTTTGAACGACTTCGCCAACAAATACATTGTCCCAATGCAAGCAGAACAGGCTGCCATGAAGGTGGAGCAAGCTGCCATGAAGGTGGAGCAAGCTGCCATGAAGGCGGAGCAGGCTGCCATGAAGGCGGATATAGCACGACTTGACAAGAAAATTGACGATAATGCCGAAACCATTATTTCTAGGGTAAAAGCGGAGATAGAGGCCGTGGTGAATCCTTTATTGACGGTGAATAGAACCATTAGAGAAAAAGAACGAGATTTGGCCGCGCAGACATCGGCTCTTATCGACTGGCAAAACGATGTGACGGAGGCTTCCGAAAAATGTCGCACGGCGCTTAAAATTAGTGCTTGAACTATGGAAGCAGTGGATACGCTCCCCCATTTATATGGGGGCTTTTTCTTTTTTGCGCCGCCGAATGGTTGACACATCCCCTCCCACCCAATATACTACGGCTATACACACCAAACTACGACCTGCAAGGAGTGAACATAGCATGAACAAAACTCATCAGAAAAAATTTTGGTCAAAAATAGTCGGCGGTTTTGTGGCTTTTTCCCTTGCCATAGGCGCATCCTACACGACCCTTCCGACGCCGACGGCTTCGGCCTCCGCCGCTTCCATTATCGGCGCGGTTATCGGCGGCGCCGTGCAAGCTACCCAAATTAACAGCGCCATTAAAAAATACAACAAGACCGAGGAAGGTCGCCAAGAACTTTTCGCCGCCATGCAACAAAAATACGGCGTCAATAGCGACCCGGAACTGAATCGCCGCCTTGACCGCATCATGAGCGCTCTTACGAGTGCCATCGGACAAGTTGATCCTACGGTTTACGATAAGCCCTATCTCTATTTTGTGAACAACGATAAGAGCTTCAACGCCTTTTGCTCCCTCGGCCACGTTATGAGCGTCAACACGGGACTGTTTAACGCCATTCAAAACGAAGACGAAATCGCCGTGGTCATCGGTCATGAAATGGGACACGGCCAAAAGGATCATCCGGCCAAGGGGATGCGTCGCTCCATCGGGCCGGCCATTCTCGCCAACGCTACCGGCAGTATCGCCGGCGTCATCGTCGCCAACATCTGGAACAATCAAGGCATTACCAAACCGCAGGAATGGGAGGCGGACAACCTCGCCTTTGAATACCTGACCCATTCCAACTACAACCCCGGCGCTTGCGCCGCCATCTGGCAACGGGTCATGGATCAGTCCGGCAGCGGCGGCGATAGCTTCGCTCATCTCATGGTGGGCGGCTCCGACCATCCGTCTAACAAAGAACGTCGCAACAACTACGCCAAGAAGCTGGCCGAGTACAGCGGCAAGCACGTCGCCGTGGAGGATGGCAACATCAGCGTCAACGGGCAGTTTTTCTGTACCCCGGCGGCCGCCAGCGACATGAGCGGCGCCGAGCGGTCTTACTTCGTGGCCGGAAACCTGGCCGCCGCTTTCCATAACGGGCAAAACAAACTGGGCGCCACCTCCGAGGGCAGTACGGTGAAACTGGGCAATCAGCCCATCATTATCGTGACCGGGGATGACGAAAGCGCCTCTGTCTTGGCGGAGAGGCTTAATTCTTTATTGTAGGGAACAATCAATATGCAAGACTCACTTTTTGCCGGCAACATACAGGAACCTTTGGCGGCTCGCCTACGGCCTCGTACTTTAGAGGAAATCGTGGGGCAACAGCATCTGTTGGGGGAAGGAAAGGTACTTAGACGGCTTATCCGGCAGGACATGGTGACTTCCATGATATTTTGGGGGCCGCCGGGGGTGGGGAAAACCACCTTGGCCGGAGTGATTGCCGCCCTCACCAAGGCGCGTTTCATCAATTTTTCCGCCGTCACCAGCGGCATCAAGGAAATTCGCGAGGTCATGAAACAGGCGGAAGCGGCGCGCAATTACGGCGAGGGTACCATCTTGTTCGTCGATGAAATTCACCGTTTTAACAAGGCGCAACAGGATGCCTTTCTGCCCTTTGTGGAAAAGGGTAGCATTATCCTAATCGGCGCCACCACGGAAAACCCCTCCTTCGAGGTGAACGGCGCCCTCCTTTCACGTTGTAAGGTCTTTGTGCTGAAAGCTCTTACCGAGCAGGATATACTGACCCTGTTAAAACGTGCCTTACGCGACGAACGGGGCTTTGGCAGTCAGCAAATTCAAGTGACGGATGAGCTTTTGGGACAGGTGGCGGCTTTTGCCAACGGGGATGCGCGGATGGCGCTCTCTACGCTGGAGATGATCGTCCTGAACGCCGAAGCTACCGCCGAAGGGCTAATTATTACCAAAGAGAATATCGAGCAGTGTACCTCGCGCAAGTCCTTGCTCTACGACAAGGACGGGGAGGAGCATTACAATGTAATCTCGGCTCTCCACAAATCCATGCGGAACTCCGACCCAGATGCGGCGGTGTATTGGCTGGCCAGAATGCTGGAAGCCGGAGAAGACCCGTTGTATATCGCTCGCCGGGTCACGCGCTTTGCCGCCGAAGACGTGGGGCTGGCCGATCCTCGCGCCTTGGAAATCGCCGTAGCGGCTTATCAGGCCTGTCATTTTATCGGGGTGCCGGAGTGCAACGTACATCTTACGGAAGCGGTGATTTACCTTTCTCTCGCGCCAAAATCCAACGCCATGGAGGTAGCCTACAATCTGGCCAAGGAGGACGCGCTAAAACATCTGGCGGAGCCTGTCCCCATGAACATTCGCAACGGCGTGACCAAACTCATGCGCGAGGTGGGCTACGGTCAAGGTTATAAGTACGCCCACGATTTTGCCCAGAAAGTTACCGCCATGCAGTGTTTGCCGGATTCCCTCGTGGGCAAAAGTTATTATCGCCCCACCAATGAGGGGCTGGAGGAACGCTTTGCTAAGCGGCTGGAGGCCATCAAAGAATGGAAGAGAAAGCAGCTGGATAAGGAGAGGGGAGACGGTTTATGAGTCGCGGCCGAATTATCGAGTTTGTCTATAAAGACACTGTTTTTGAACTAAAAGAGATGGAAAACTGGCAACGAGGCAACGAGTACTGCATTGCCGACCTCAAAAAATACGGCGAAGTGGTAGAAGTTCCCAATCAAGCCAATGGTCAATCGATAGCGCGTTTCTTCAACAGTGACAATTATAACTACAGCTACAGCCGTAGCTACGGGTACGGGTACGGGTACGGCGCTACCAAAAAAGATGAAAAAAACTATCCTAAGGTGAAAAAACTGATTATCGCCAGCCATGTGGACATCAGCGGTTTGGCCAACGGTTATTTCCCCGATTTGGAAGAAATCGAACTGCCGGCTCGCGATGGCAACGGCTACAGTACCGACGGTAAGCTGATTTATAGCGACAACGGCGCCACGCTTTATTTGGTTATGTGCGCCGGTAGGGAAGACACCGTTACCGTACCCAAACGAGTAAAGAAATTATCCCATAAGGCCTTTCAAAATACCACTTGTCGCCACATAATATTTGAAAATCCCGATGTGCAACCCGACGCCAGCACCTTCGATTGGTCTGCTTGGCTGGAGAGTTTTGAAGAAAGGGGTGAACCGGTGTATGTGGGCAACACTTTGTACAAGGTTTTTTCCGACAAGCCCCTCACCGTTCACCCCAATACTGTACGCTTCTTTAAGGATGCCTTCAAAGCATATATACCTAGGGAAATCACCACCCATATTCTCCCCCCTCTGAACCTGATGCGCGAGGATCGCTATAATCGCAAGGCTTGCAAAATTCTCACCCTCACCATGGAAAAAAAGAAAATAAACTGGGATCATATCGCTCAATGGGGTGGATTGGAAGCCATTCATTTCACGAATCATAATTTATACCAAGATCTTGACGGCGTGGTGTTCTCGAAAGACGGCTCCACCCTTCTTTATTATCCCCAAGATAAAACAGATAAGACCTACGTCATCCCGGAGCAGACGAAAATCATCGGCCGCCGCGCTTTTTCTGCCCAAAAACATCTGGAAAAATTATCCATGGGAGACGGGGTAGAGCAAATCTATCAGCGCGCCTTTGTGAATTGCGAATATCTGAAGGAAATTCGTCTGAGCGACAATATCAGAGAATTGCCGGATGCCACCGTTTTTCAGCCCGGAGGAGTCTTTGAAGGTTGCGCTTTTTTAGCGAAGGTTCATCTTCCACAAAACCTAGAGCATATGGGGACTTATGCTTTCGCCGGTTGCCGTAAATTAACGAAAGTTGACCTGCCCCCCAAAATCAGAATGATTGGGGAATATGCCTTTTGGGATACGGGACTTATCGACCTTAGCCTACCTAAATCGGTGACTATTGTGGGAAAGGGAGCCTTGCTTTTTGATAATCGCCAGCGACCTACCGTTCACGCCTATGAAGGAACAGCCAGAGGCTTAGTGGGGGCTTTAGAAGCGGTGGAGCCGGGACTTTCCGAAAGCACCGCCAACCTTTCTTGGCGTCCGGCCTCCATTGTCATGCTGGATGAAAAAGGGCATCCCAAGGATGAAATTATACTCCCGGAAACCTTGAAAAGAGCCTCCGGCCTTTATATCGATATTGCTTGGAATCAGGCGCAGTTTGATTACGATACCTACGACGGTTGTTTTGAGGATATAGGGAGCGCGGACGAGAAACGAGACATCGTTCTGAAAGTGCTGGCCACCGACCGAGATATTACCGATAGCCCTTATGAAGCCTATCTAAAGAGAGCCGGTGGTCGAGTCATCGACAAACTTATCGCCACCTGCGACGAAACAAGGGTGGTGGATTTTTTAAAGTACGGCGTTCTTTCCAAACCGGCTTTAAAGAAGGCCTTGCAGCAATGCACGGATAAGGGGTACAACACGGCGGCGGCTTATATCCTGAACCTAGTGGATGAGGGGAAAGTGAAAAAGGAAGTGGCAATCAGGATCTAACGATAAGGATCTAAAGATGGATGAGGATAAGGAAAAATATCAGGCTTACGCTTTAAAAATCATTAAAGCCGACAAGGAGAAACTCATAATTTCCCTGCCCTTTATGGCCAGAGCTATCTATGCTTTAGAACCGGCCATGGATACCGGTATTGTCGGTATTGGCACCGATGGGGAAAGATATTTTAGCGAAAGTTTCTCCCTTATAGAGCGATTTTTGGCGACGGATAAGGACACCGCCCTTGAATACTTGCACAGCGTTTTGCACTGTTTGTATCTCCATGTGTTTTTCGCCGCTAAGCACGAGGCTAAAATCTGGGATTTGGCCACCGACATCAGCGTGTTTGACATCTGTCAAGCCATCGGCTTTGTCGGCAAGCAAGAAGGTGCAGCCGAACTCGGTAAATTACGGCAAAAAGGAGTGGCTTTGTCTGCCCAGAGTTTGTATCGGTTTTTCAAAAAAAGTTTAAACGACGGCCAAATAGCTGAGGCGGAAATTGAACGACTGTCCGCCCTGTTTCAAGTTGACAATCACGAAATGTGGCGAGCTAAACCAAACAAACCGCAAGATAGCGGACAGGAGGCAAAGGACGAGCCGGAGAAAAATAAAGACTCCTATCCCGACACGGAGAACACGGAGGAACAGCAAGATTCGGATGAAAATGAAAGCCATGGCTACTCCCCCGATAATTCTGCCACTGCCTCGCCTGATTACGACCAGAAACTCCAAGCGTTAATGAACAAATGGAAGGATATAGCCGACTCCGCCGAGGTGGGGTTGCAGCTGGACATGAAGGCGCAAAAAAATCGCGGCGACGAGGCCGGGCATTTGCTGGAAACCCTGACGAGTATTAAACGGGATGACCAAGATTACGCCAAATTCCTCCGCAAATTTGCGGTGCTGGAAGAAAAAATGCGCATCGATATGGACACCTTTGACTATAACTATTACCATTACGGCTTGGAACTGTATCGGGATATGCCCTTAATCGAACCGCTGGAATACAAAGAAGAATACTCTATCCGGGATTTTGTCATTGCCCTAGACACCTCCGGCTCCTGCGATTTGTCCCTCATCAGAAAATTTCTGGAGAAAACCTATCGCATCTTGACGGAAACAGCGGTATTCGGACGGCAAATCAACGTGCATATTATCCAATGCGATGCGGCTATTCAAGAAGACGTAGCCATTCACAGCGAGGCGGAATTGACCGCTTATATCCAAAATATAACCGTCAAGGGCAGAGGCGGTACGGACTTTCGTCCCGTGTTTGACCGGGTAGAAAAAATCAGAGAGGCCGGAGGACTGCCGCACCTGCGAGGACTCATTTATTTCACCGACGGCTACGGCGTTTTCCCCCAAAGGCCCACGGATTATAAAACGGTCTTTGCCTTTGCCGAAGCTGATAGCCCGGTTACCGTTCCCCCTTGGGCGATGAAAGTTTATATAGAAGAGGAGGGGCTGGCTTGAACATTCTCGAGGCCAAAGAAGAAATAAAAAATACGGTTAGCATCTATCTGGAAACAGATGAATTGGGGGATTATCTTATCCCCTACATGAAGCAACGTCCCATTTTTATGATCGGCGCGCCGGGTATCGGCAAAACCGCCATTATGGAGCAAATCGCCGCCGAAATGGATATTGGCCTCGTGTCTTACTCCATGACCCATCATACCCGGCAAAGCGCCATCGGTCTGCCTTTTATCGCCACCGAAACCTATGCCGGCGAGGAAAGGCGAGTTTCCCGTTACACCATGAGCGAAATTATCGCCGCTGTTTATGACGTTATCGAGCGTACCGGGAAGCAAAACGGGATTCTCTTTTTAGACGAAATAAATTGCGTTTCCGAAACTTTGTCGCCGGCCATACTCCAATTTTTGCAGTACAAAACCTTCGGCAACGTGTCCCTGCCCCGGGGCTGGATTATCGTTTCCGCCGGGAATCCCCCCGAATACAACAAGTCCGTGAAGGAATTCGATATCGCCACCCGTGATCGTCTCAAATGCCTCCAAGTCGAAGAAAATTTTGAGGTATGGCGCCAGTACGCTTATGATAGTCAAGTACACGGCGCTATCATCGCTTTTTTGGAGATAAATCGCTCGTGGTTTTATGTGGTGCGAACCACCGTTGACGGACAGGTTTTCGCCACCGCCAGAGGCTGGGAGGATCTTTCCTACGCCATCAAATTATATGAAAAAAAGGCCATTCCCGTCAGCGTGAAACTGATTTTTCAATACATAACCGACGGCGAAGTAGCCCGGAAATTCATGGTTTTTTACGACCTGTTTAAAAAATACCGGGAGGATTATCGCCTGGAGTGGATCATCGACGGTAAGGCGGATGATGCCACCGTTGACAAGGCCGCCCAAGCCGCTTTTGACGAAAGAATCGCTCTGATTGAAATGTTGACGGAGACGCTGAACGCTACTTTCCACACCGTATTGGAAAATCAAGCCGTCCTAGAGCAAACAGCCGTAACCTTGCGAAAGGTCAAACACCAAGCGAGCGAGGACAAGATTGCGGCAACGCAACTGCGCGAAACCTTGCGGCAAGAGGCGCAAAGTGTCGAATTAAGCCTAAAACAAAAACAGGAAGCCAACGCTCTGTCCGGGGACGACAAACGCCGCCAGCGTCAAGTTTGCCAGCTGCTCATGGCCTACCATGATATGATAAAAGAAGTGGGACAACCCGATAAGGAATTTGCCAAGCTCAAAAGGGATTTCGCCGCCAAGGCCAAAAAGCAAGCCCAAGGCATGAACGAAACCGGTAAGCAACTGGATAACGTCTTTGCCTTCCTCGAAAAAGCCTTTGGCGAAGGCCAAGAAATGACCTACTTCCTCACCATCGTCACCGCCGGTCGCGCCAGCAGTCAGTTTATTTCCCGTCACGGCTCGACGGCCTACTATAAACACAATAAATCTCTGCTGGTGTATGACGTGCAGGCAGAACTGAAAGAGGCTATTAAGGCAGATTTGTCGCTGTGAGGAACCACCCATGAAAAACTGTTTTTCTTTATTTTTGACGCTATGCCTCTCCCTAAACCTACTCCTTCCCGTGCAAACAGCCCTCGCCGCCGATGCTTGGGGAATGGCGGCGGAGGCTTTGGGCGTGTATGGAGCTTATCGCTCCTCGCTAATGGCAATTTTGGAGCTGGGCAACAATGTCCACGCGCAAATGAGCAGTCGCCGCCAAGACTTGCAACAAACGGGCAAAGACGAAAACCCCACCGACCAAAAACTGGTGGCTGAAATTATGACGGAGCTTATCGCCAAGGGAGGCTATGTCCTGCGCGCCAACTCCCTGCCCTTTATTTGGAGCGTAAACAGCGACCCGAAACTAAACGCCGCCTGTTACCCCACCAATTACATCACGGTGAACCGAGGGCTTTTAAAGGGACTAAGAGACGACCGGGACGAAATCGCCGCCGTCTTAGCCCACGAAATGACTCACGGGCTGGAGCAACACAGCGCCCACGCCTACGCTCAGGCCGTGGCGCAGTACATGGCCATGAGCCTTATCAACCTGCACACCAATTCCACCGATTGGTATTCCCTCAACAGATTGGCCGGATATTCCATCGCCACCAACATCAGCGTTCCCACGGAAACGGAAGCGGACGAGGGGGGCTTTTACTTGATGACGGACGCCGGGTTCAATCCCGGAGGCGCGGCGGCGGCCATGGCGCGAATGCAGTATTACCTGCGTTACGAGACGGAGGACATTTACGAATTTGACACCCAAGAAAAACGACGTCCCGACCAATACAGCGACCACCCGGAAACCGAAAACCGGGAAAAAAATCTCGCCCAGCTGATGCGCGTCTATAGCGCCGGTCATGTGTCGGTGCAAGACCGGAAAAACGTCTTTATCGACGGAGATTTTTTGCTGGCCGCCTCTCCCACTAACGCCGCCGGGGACAATACCCTAGAAAACGCCTACTACATCGCCGGAGCCTTGGCCAAAGCCTTTCATGATCATGATTCTTTAGCCGGGTGGAATTTTCGCGAGGCCTCCGGGGAAATTGACTTTTTAGACGACAGCCGCGTCTATGCCGTTTTAAAGGATTTCATCAAAAAGCGCAACGCCGGCGAAAGGCTGCGAGAAATGGTGACGCTGGCCTACCAAAAAGAGGGCAACGGCGTAAGAGAACGTCTAAGAGCCGCCGAAGACAAACGACGGCAGGAACTCCTAAAAAAACAGGCTGCCGCCATGGCGGCAAGCGAGGGCGCGGTAAAACAAATGCGCCTCAACGCCGATGCCTACAATGATTACGGCGAGGCAGATTTAGCGCTAACGGAGATAGCAAGAGCCTTGGCCGTACCAAGTCAAGACAATAAAAACCTAGCCGAAGCCTACGCCATTCGCGGCCGCGCCAAGGCCATCAAGGGAGATTTTACCGGCGCGCTTGCCGATACCGACCGCGCCATTACCATGGACAGCGAGAATCTCTACAATTTTCTCAACCGCGCCGATGTCTATCATCAGATGGGGGAATTGGAAAAAGCGCTGGCCGACACGGAACAGGCCGCCAATCTTGACGCAAAAAACGCCGTGGTATGGTATGTGGCCGGCAGCATTTACGATGATATGAACGACCGCGACGGCGCCCTTGCCGCCTACGAAAAGCTGTATCGCCTGAACAAAAACAGCGATGTCCCCATGAAGTATTTAAAAGATATAGATCCTAAGGAAGCTGAGCGGCGGCAAAAGATTATGGACAAGGCTAAAGCGGAGAGGTGAGACAGTGGGATAAGAAAAAGGGAGTGTCGCACGAAACGTTTTTCCCTTCGTGCAACACCCCCTTTCCTCACCAATCCTTTACCTAATCAGCCATAAATCTAAGACTTCCATCATATCATATTGGTGGAAGCAATGCTGCTAGCAATGGCGCATAACATGACTTGCTTGCATAACAAGATACAGTCAGGCAAGGAGGATAGGCACTTTATTTACCGCAGCAATAGCGGCGTAATGAGCAACTGAATAAATTTATTTTTGCGACAATTTAGCCGCATTATTTTAGTGTACTCATTTTTAAGCAATGGAGTGGATTGCTAGTTCAGAATATTGTCTAAACGATGAAAGGAGCTGTCACACGAAGAATTTTTTTCTTCGTGCGACAGCCCCGCTGGCTTACATATACGGTTTTAATTGGGCAATGAGCCAGTCGGTGTAGTGTTCCTTGCCCAGCTCATTCATATGGGCAAATCCATCGTAAAAAAATTCTATGGGATACAAGGTCTCCGCCTGTTCCCCCAGTACCGGTACATTCTCCCCTTCCCAAAAGGAACGAATGGTCGCCACGGCAGCCTTATCACCATCGGTTAGGCTCCTGTCTTTATACATCATCGGTGACCAAGTGGCATAGACCTTAATGTTGTTATTATTACACCAAGCTACGAACTCATGTAGTTCGGCCTTAGCCTCATCGCTTATGTTGACATCATGTTCATAGACGTCACTTCTCAAATCATGACTGAGATTGTTCAGCGGACGTTGATTCTGGTAATAAGTCATATCGCCGTTTTTATCTAAATGTTGGCTACTATAGCCGGTCTCGTGTTTATCTTTCGGCAAAAACCGCTCACGGGCAAAGCCAAGTAAATCCCAAGAATACATACTGTAAACAAAACGTATTTTTTTCCAAAGGTCTAACTCCTGAAAATATTCCGGTTTATACCCTAAAATATAGGCGGTATATTCATTGCCAAAACTGCCATCCTTATAGAAAACCGGCTCCAGTGGCAACAAAACAATATCTCCAGCTTTTATGTTGTCGCGGTATATTTTAAATTCTTGTCGTCCTAATGTGCCGTGGGTACCCATATTAACTACCGGTATATTGAGTGTCCGTTCCATCCGGGCGGCATCGATGCCAAACAGGGCGCTGGAAGCGGTAATTATGTTTAGTTTCGGGCGATTTACGGTGCCTGCATAGTGCTTCTTTATCTCTACCCATTCCGCCAAATAGCGCTCTCGTTCATTAGGTACGCCCCATGCTGTTGCAAATAGCAACGGATGCACGATGACAAATACAGCCAGACAACTTAATAGGCAAGTCGCTAAAAATGATTTCTGCGTCACATTGCCAGCTCCTCAAAATTGAAAATAAATGAACTCGGTATCCTTATCTCTTATGAGCATTATTATTATCGCTAAAATGATGCCAACAGCCCAAGCAATCTTTCGATTTAAGGCTAGTTTTTTTATAATCTCGTTTGAGCTGGGAACAAATGCTACCAGTAAAATAGCCGACATAAAAGCCAGTTTGGGAAAGTCACTATAAATATGTGGATTTGATTCGAGAGAGAATGCAAGATGGTTATTCAGGAAGTCGGCCACCTTGGGATGCCACAAGAAACCGTTTGCTCCCGTCATGGCCGTGAGCATATTTAGGGCATCACCGATACTTTTCGCCCGGAAAAACACATCGCCGATTAAAACAGTTAATAGGGTTAAAGCATAGCCCAGCGGACGCCACATCCAAAAATGAAATTTTTTCCAAACGTGATTTACCACCAGTCCCATCCCGTGTATAGCGCCGAATACCACAAATGTCCACCCTGCTCCGTGCCAAATTCCGGCGATGAACATAGCACTAAAAGTGGCTAACATTGCTTTGGGAAAGGTGATTTTTTTGCAGTTCATTACCATGGGGGTATAGAGGTAATTGGTGATAGTGGTGGTTAGCGACATGTGGAACCGACTCCAGAAATCAATGATGCCGTAAGCGCGGTAAGGAGAATTGAAATTTATCGGAATCTTGATATTCATCATACGCGCCAGCCCCACGGCCATATCGCTGTAACCTGAGAAGTCAAAGAAGAGTTGCGTCATATAACAGAGCGCAGTTAGCCAAGCGTCAAAAAAGGTAAGCGTGCTGGTATCGTTGTCATAACCTATGCCAACATATTTTACAAAACTATCGGCGATAATAACTTTTTTGGCCAAGCCAATAACGAAAAGCACGAACCCTCGCGCCATATTTTCCCAATCAACCCACCGGAGTTTTTCATCGGCAAACTGTTTCATCATGGACTTGTGATAGAGTATGGGGCCGGCCAAAAGATGGGGGAAGAAGGAAACAAATAGGGCGTAATCAATAAGGTTGCGCTCCTTGGCCACTTCCTCGTAGCAATCCACCAAGAAAACCATTTGGGTAATGGTGAAAAAGCTGATGCCCAATGGCAAGATGATGTGGAGCAGGGGCAAATTCGCCCCCAGCAAATCCAAATTCTCAATGAAAAAATCCGTGTACTTGTAGAAGCCTAACAGTCCGGCATTAAACACAATCCCCAGCCAAAAGGCTTTTTGGGCGGCGCCTTTCATTTTGGCCTTGCGATAACGCAGTATGTAGCCGCTGATGAGGTAATTCAGGCCGATACTCGCAAGGAGCAAAGGGAGATATTTCACGTTCCAATAGGAATAGAAGAAAAGACTGGCCAGCACCAGCCAAACATTGGCCAGTCGGCTTTTTCCTTTCATACCGCCGAAGAAAAAATATCCCCCCAGAACGATGGGCAAGAAGAGAAACAAAAACTCATAGGAATTAAAAAGCACGAATCAGTCCTCCTCCAATTTCTCCGCGATGAGGTCAATCATCTCCCCCACGTTCTTCAGTTCTTGGAGCTCGCCGAAGGCAAACTTAATGTCGAAATGCTTTTCGATGGCCACCACCAAGCGAATATGAGAGAGGGAATCCCAGTCCTCGATTTCCTCGGCGTTGGTCGCGTTCGTCACCACAATGCTTTCGTCGTCGAAAATATCGTGGAAAATGGGTTGCAGGTCGGCGAGAATGTTGTCTTTGGTCATGTGAAACAACTCCTTAAAATTTGTTGACATATGGTCTTATGTGAGATATACTTGACGCAACTTACTATTTGCTAAATTGCACTGTGCAAATATGTATGTATTTGATTTAGGGGTGATGACAGAATGAACTTTTATCCCGTTGACGAATGGGCAACCATGTCAGAGGATGTCATGTCGGATTTAAGCGATGGCCAAGAGGTAATTCTCACCGAAAAAGGCCGCCCCAAGGTGCTGATGCTCAGTATTCCCCAAGGTGGGTTTGATGAAACCGTGCGAGCAGTGCGCTCAGCCAAGGCCATGTTGGCGCTGGAGAGTATGCGTCGCAGAGCCGCCAAAGACGGCTTTATGTCCGATGAGGAGATAAACACTCTCATAGACGAGGCAAGGGCGGCAGTATGAATGTGGTCTTGGATACGAATATTTTGGTGTCGGCTGCGCTTTCACCGGGACGCAATGCCAGCAATATTCTTGCTGGCGTTGTCCAAGGGAGGTTCACCGCCTGTTATGATTCGCGTATACTGGAAGAGTATGAACGTGTGTTGCACTATCCCAAGTTCAAACTTACTTCATGGGAAATTTATTATGTTCTATCTCCTGTTATGGAGGGTGGCATGCGTATTATGGCGCGTCCGCTACCTGATGTTTCCTTTGACAGAGACGAAACCGACCGCAAATTCTACGAAGTGGCTAGGACGTGCCACGGCATTTTGATAACGGGCAACCTCGCCCATTACCCTAGCGAACCATTCATCATGTCGCCCGGCGATTTTTACCGTCGTTATTTGTGAGTCCCCATCTGGGGGCTTTTTCTTTTCCCTCAAACATCTCTCTTCTCGTTACGTGGATATTGCTCAACCAGTTCTATCATGCCTATGGCCTGATGATAAAAAAAGGCTACTTGCCTGTTGTCAATAGCCACAGCCGGTTGAGGTGGCTGAATCATTGCCCAGCCTCTTTGCTGCAGTTTATCTACGTCGGCGGCAAAATCATCGGCAAGGTAACAGAGGTGATAGGGGGCATCGCCTATCCTTTTTTGCAGGGCGCGAAAATTCTTGGCTTCCTTACGCGGCGCTACAAGCTCTACCACCGTGCCATCGTTCTCTAGAAAAACAATATCCACTTGGCGAGCGTCATCATAGCGACTGGACTTAACCACCGTGAAACCAAGCTGACGTAAGGAATCCATCGCCGAGGCTATATCGTGTACCAAATACCCTATATGATGAATTTTCATAAAATCGCCTCCTTTTTTATTTTGCCCCCGACACCGCGATATACCTGCCGCGCCTCTCGTAGTCTGCCAGCGGTAGTTCCCAAGTGGCTCCCCCTTCTGCTTCGCTTAGTTTTGTGAACCCAAACTCGCCGTAGAGATTCGCTACCATTGGGTTTTTCTTGGTGGGATAATAATAGCCCACGAGTTTATGGCAACCGCGCTCCATAGCCGCGGCGGCCAAAGCGTCCAACATGGCCTGCTCCATGCCTCGCTTTAAGACGCGACAACTCATCAGCCACAAAATTATGTGTACCTCATCGCCTTTAATTTCGCCGATAACCACGGACACTAAGCCGTTGTCGCCGAATTTATCCGTTAAGCGACCGTAGAGAGTGAGGTAACGCGAATCGGCGGCCATGTTCTCAATGTCGGCGCGAGTGTAGCGACGGGTGGTGAGGTTGAATTGGTTGCTTTTATTGGTAAGCTGGGCGATGCGGTCGAAGTAGATGGGACGAAAGGCGTCGATTTCCGCTTGCATCGCTAAAGATTTCAGAAAATCGTCATAGCTACCCATGGCGGAGGCCATTTTTTGCCGGGCGGCGTTGGCGCGATAAGTGTCGGCGCGTTTTTGGTCGTCGGCGGAAATGCTTACCGGCTCGAAATATCCGGCTCCTTCGATGGCGCGAATATAGGAGAAAACGTCGGTGGGATTAACCTCCGGCACCGCTACCTCCGGCATGGTGTCCCGGATAAGCTGTCTTTCCGCCGGGTTGTCGTCGATGAACACCAAGCTGTCTGTGCCGATATTCAGCTCGGCGGCAATGGCGGCAAGGCTCAAATTTTTCGGCTCCCAGTTAGCGTGGAAAGTGGCGAAATCAGCTAGGTCGAGTACGCTGTCAGGGTGAGAGAAACCGCCTCTCGCCACTGCTTCATCATTCTTGGAGGCCACGGCGAGAATGACGCCCCGTTTTTTTAGGGCGAGAACGTATTCTTGAAAGGCGGTGTAGGCTTCGGCGGTGGGCGTTTCCCGGCCGATTTTGATACCTTCCATGCCGTCGTCGCCGATAACGCCGCCCCAGAGGGTGTTGTCTAAGTCCAACACCAAGCATTTTTTGTTCTTACCCAAAATCCCCCTGATGATTTTGGCGAGGCTCAAGGCCACCTCTGGCATCACGTCGTAATTCATGGGGAATTTGTAGGCGTAATATTGGAAGGGATTGTGATAGCGGTCAAGGCCAATCTTGGCGGCTAGGGAATTAAGGTCGTGGAGATAAAACCCGGGGGCGGCGTAGGCGGCAAATTTTTCGTTTAAACCGGCGATAAATCGCGCTAACCCGTAAGGCTCCCTCGCTTCCAGACTGCCCAGGGGCAAAGCCGCCGGCAGGTCGAAATTGTTCTGGATAATGACGGCGTGGTAACGGGCGAAAAGTTTCTCCCACGCCTCTTGATAACGAGCGAACTCCGCCGAAAGTTTCCCCCTGACGATTTCGGGACTGTCCCCCGGCTCCGGCAAATGACTGAGGTTATGATGGCCGGTGAAGATAACGATGATTTCCGGGCGAAACTCAGCCAAAGTGGGATTCTCAAAGACAGCGTCCTCATACCATTTGTTGTATTCGGACTGATAAAAACTGGGCTTTATGCCGGAGGCCAAGAGAAAAATTTCCAAGAGGTTCTTAATATCGTCGGTGGTGGCGCCTCCCAAAATGGCGATACGCTTCTCGACGTATTCCACGCCTTCTCGTGCCAATAGTTCTCGCCGAAGGCTCTTTTGTTTTCGCAAAATTAGTTCATTGTCATAGGGATAAGTAAATATTTTGTGCAGATCCAAGAGACATTCTCCTTTTAGGATATGGCCGCCTCTCCCCCGATGGGCGAGGCTTCCCATAAAACTAAGCGGTAAAACGCTCTTTAGTATAGCACGCTCGCCCCCCCCTGCAAGACATTTATGGGCAAAAATACTGTCAAAGAAAATCGTATTTCGTATTGATTGATAGGAAATTCCGTAGTAATATAGCTAGTGGAAAATTTCCTTGCGGACAAACGTTGCACTGAGGGGTGCCATGACCAAATTTTTATTTGACCTAGACGGAACCATCACTCGGCAGGAAACTCTGCCGCTGATAGCCGAGCATTTTCATGTCAGGCATAAAATTGACCGACTGACGGCGGACACAGTGGCCGGTAACGTACCTTTTGTAGAGTCCTTTATCAGGCGCGTGCAAATTCTGGGGACGTTGCCGGTAAGCGAGGTGGATGCTCTCCTAGCTAAGGTGGAACTTTACCCGTTGCTATTGGCGTTCATTCAAGCGCACCCCCGAGCGGCCTGTGTAGTGACCGGTAACCTCTTCTGCTGGATAGAGAGTTTAATGCGTCGCATAGGTTGCCCCGGTTTCGCTTCACAGGCGCAGGTGGAAAATGACCGAGTCGCAAAGCTCCTTTCCATCGTAAACAAAGAAGCGGTGGTCAGGGAAATGCAAGCGGCAGGTCACTATGTGGTCTTTGTGGGAGATGGTAATAACGATGTAGCAGCCATGCATCTGGCCAATGTGGCCATAGCCTCCGGGCTTACCCACCCTCCTGCCGACGGAGTCCTGGCGGTAGCCGATTACTTGGCGCTAGACGAGTCAGACCTGTGCATACAGCTGAATAAGTTTTTATAGATATTGTGAGATTTTAGGAGAGGAAGAGCAAAGATGAGAAAAGCGAGGGTTGTGGTCATCGGAGGTGGAGCAACCGGCGTGGGGATTTTGCGCGATCTTTCCATGCGAGGCGTGGATGCCTTGCTGGTGGAAAAATGCGATTTGGTGAACGGCGCCAGCTCCCGTTATCACGGACTACTCCATAGCGGCGGTCGCTACGCGGTGAAAGACCAAGAGGCCGCCAAGGAATGTATCATTGAAAATCAAATCCTGCGGAAAATCGGCAAGTCCTGCGTGGAACCTACCGGCGGTATGTTCGTTCGCCTTGACATCGATGACCCCGAATATGAAACCGCGTGGGTGAAAGGTTGCGCCGACAGCGGCATCGAGGCCAAACAGATTTCCCTTGACGAGGCTTTCGCCATGGAGCCGTTGCTCTCTCGTCATGCGGTGTCGGCTTATCTCGTGCCGGATGCGGCCATCGACGGTTTCCGGATGTCTTGGCAAAACGTGGAGTCGGCCAAACGCTACGGCGGTCGCTGTCTGACTTATCGCGAAGCCGTGGGGGTACTCACGGAAAACGGCAAAGTCACGGGCGTGACCTTACGCAACAACATCACCGGCGACGAAGAAACCGTGGAGTGTGAGATGCTGGTGAACGCCGCCGGTGGTTGGGCGGGCAAAGTCGCGAAACTGGCCGGGCTTGACGTGGGGGTGCAGCCCGACAAAGGAACCCTCCTTGCTTTTAATCAGCGGCTCACCAGTCATGTGGTGAATCGTCTCCACAAATCTTCCGACGGGGATATTTTCGTCCCCCACGGCTCCATTACCATCCTCGGCACCTCCTCCATGAGCATACCCGACCCGGAGGACACTTCCACCTCCCGGGAAGAGGTGGAGAACCTCCTAGCCATCGGCGAAAAAACCTTTGAGCATCTGCGCGACTGCCGGATGCTGCGCTCTTTCGCCGGTTCTCGCCCCCTCTACATACCTCCCGGCGGCGAAGTCGGCCGCAGCGCTTCCCGGGGATTTGCCATCGTTGACCATAAAAACGACGGACTTGACGGCATGATGACCATTGTGGGCGGCAAGTTCACCACCTATCGCCTCATGGCGGAAAAAATTGTGGATCAAATCTGTGCCAAATTTAAGGTAACTACCCCCTGCCGTACCGCCGAAGAACCTTTGGTGCCGGAGGTGGCGCCGGAAAAGAAACAGGCGGCGCGACAATACTTCCCGGCTTACGGCACGGATTTAGCGGCGACGCGCCTCGGCCCCGAGCGTTTTGACAAAGTGGTGGAACGCCTCGAAAAAGACCCGGAATCTCGCGAACTCGTCTGCGAGTGTGAAAACGTCACTTTGGCCGAAGTGGAAGAAATGGCCGCAGAGTTTTCCAGTTTCCAAATCAACGACATTCGCCGCCGCACCCGTATAGGCATGGGTACCTGCCAAGGCAACTTCTGCGCCCTCAGGAGCGCCGGAGTTTTTGCCAAATACGGCAAGACTCCCGGCGCCAAAGATACTTTGGGACGCATGAAGGAATTTTTGCAGGGACGCTGGAAGGGGATTCGTCCTGTTTTGGTGGGACGGACTTTGCGCGAAACGGAAATGACGCGCGCCCTCTATGAACTTTCTTTCCATGTCAACGGAGGTGAAGCATAATGGCCAAAACCGATACCATCGTTATTGGCAGTGGCCTCGCCGGTCTCACGGCGGCCATTGTCAGCGCCCAAAAGGGGCAAAATGTCAAGCTGCTCACCTACGGTTCCGGTACGCTTTCGCTGAACAGCGGCGTAATTGACGTACTGGGTTACGATCAGCAGCATAAATATGTGGCCTCCCCCCGTCAGGGCATCCAAAATCTCCCGGATAATCACCCCTACCGGAAAATCGGCCTACAGGCCATCGCGGACAGCGTCTCTTTCTTCCTGAAGCTAACTGAAGAACAGGGCTTTCCATACGGTGGGGATTTGGACAGTCAATTGCCGGTTCCCACCGCCGTGGGGACGTTGAAGCCCACTTGCTTGGCGCCGGAATCCTTAAACGGTTCCCATTTGGTCGATAGTCACAAAATAGTTATCGTTACCGTTAAGGGCTTGAAAGATTTTTACGGCAACATCATCGAGGATAATCTGCGGAAGGTGGCCGCCCTCAAGGATAAAACCTACGAGCTTATCGAATTTGACAGCGGTCTTACCGGCGGTCGGGACATTACCACTTTGGATGTTGCGCGTTACTTAGATACAGACGCAGGACTGGCGGCGCTTGTCGCTTTGCTCAAACCTGTGGCGCAAAACGGCGTTTCCTTCGTTTTGCCGCAGATTTTGGGTACTAAGGGGGACACTTGCCATAAGAGCCTCAAAGCCCAACTCGGCTCGGCGCAAGTCGTCGAAACCACTTGTCTGCCGCCGTCGGTGAACGGTTTGCGCCTCCAAAATCTCCTCAAAGGAGCTTTTAAGCAATTGGGGGGAGAAATCGTGGAGGACTGCCGAGTGTTGCGCGGCATTATGGAAGGCGCCAAATGCGTCGGCGTGGTGACCCAGGCGGCCGCCAGAAAGAAGAGCTATTACGCGACCAAATTCATCTTGGCCACCGGCGGTTTCTATAGCGGCGGTCTCGCCATGCGCGAATTTGAAAAGCCGCAGGAAACTATCTTTGGTTTTCCCGTATATTTCGTGCCGGGAGAGGAGAATTGGAGCAATGCGGAGCTTTTCAGCGACAAGCCCCAAGGTTTTGCCCTCACCGGCATTATGACGGACGAAAACCTGCGCCCCGTGGACGGGAGCGGCCAAGTGGTGGCCGATAACGTGTATATCGTGGGACGCAACTTAGGCGGCTACGATTTCTGTTTTGAGCATTCCGGCAACGGCGTGGCTTTGGCTTCGGCTTACAAGGCCGGCAATATGTGAGGGGGGAGTAGGAAATGAGCGATACCAAAATAAAACAGATTGCCCCGGAGGAGGCGGCTGTATTCACCGCCGACCATTGCCTCTCCTGCACCTCCTGTATGTCCAGTTGCCCGGTGATGGAAGCCACCAAAGAATATCGTGGGCCGAAACTCGTCGGCCCTGCCCATAGCCGCATGCATTTTTCGCAGGAAGATGAGGAAGATAGCCTCGACTTTTGTTCCAACTGCAAGAGTTGCGACCGCGCTTGTCCTTCGGGGGTGGCGGTTTCTACTCTCAATATGCTCCAACGTGGGGAGTACTACAAAACCCATGCCCATTCTCAGCGCGACGAGATGCTCGCTCACGGGGAAAAAATGGGCAAGCTGGTACACTCGCTTCCCTTGGGGGCTACCTGCGCCAATATCGGCATGAGAATCGGCAAGGCTTTGGGTATCTTTGGCCTTTTTGGCTTGGCGGTAGAAAGGGATATGCCTAGCTACGCCGCCAGTACCTTCAAAAGCCTGTATAAAAATATTTCCCAGAAAAAATCCGACAAAAAAGTGGTTTTCTTCCCCGGCTGTTTCATCAACGACAACGAGCCGTCGGTGGGCGAAGCCATGGTGAAGGTCATGCAGGTCAACGGCTATGAAGTCCTCCTCGACGATAAATTCTGCTGTTGCGGTTCTCCCATGGTGGTGACGGGCTATATTGACGAAGCCAAGGAACACGCCGACCGAAACGTGGAGCGCATTCTCTATTGGAAAAATCAAGGCGTCCCCGTGGTGGCGGCTTGCACCAGTTGCTCTTTGATGCTCAAAAAGGAGTACGAAGAACTCTTTAACGAGGCCAAGATGAAACAGGCCGCCGCCAATGTCTATGATCTCTTTGAATTTCTCGATATTCTCGCCGATAAGGGCGAACTGAATACCAATTTCCAGAGCGTGTCCGCAAAACTCACCTATCATGTGCCTTGTCACCTGAAGGCGCAAGGCTTCGGCGTACCGGCGGCGAGCATTTTGCGCGACGTCCCCGGTGTCACCGTAGAGCTGGCGGATGCCGGTTGTTGCGGTATGTCGGGCAACTACGGTTTCAAGGGCGATAAATACGATATTTCCATGAAAATTGGGGAGAAACTCTTCTCCAGGATAAAAGAACAGGCCGCAGACTCGGTAATTTGCGATTGCGGCACCTGTAGGTTACAGATTCGACACGGGACGCAGGCTAAGGCTTGTCACCCCGTTGAGATATTGGCCAAGGCTTACTGAGAGCTTGGTTTAAGTTTTTTTGGGGTTTCACCCCAAACCCCAGCAGGGAAATAATTTCCCTGCACCCTTAATAAATTTATTACGGGGTGCAGGGACGCAAGTCCCTGCCGGAGTCAAGAGGTAGCGCCTCTTGTGGGGTATGGGGCAGCGCCCCATGTGTAGGAAAGGAGTAAACTCTAATGGCAAAGCAGTATGTAATGGCGTTGGATGCCGGCACCACTAGCAACCGGGCGATTATCTTCGACAAGAATTCCAAGATTATGGGAGTTTCGCAGAAGGAATTTACCCAGTATTTCCCGGAGCCGGGCTGGGTGGAGCATGATGCGGAAGAGATTTGGAGCAGCATGGTCACGGTGATGAAGGAAGCCTTGGAGCAGTCGGGGCTGAACGCCGCCGATATTGCCGCCATCGGTATCACCAATCAGCGCGAGACCGCCGTGGTCTGGGACAAGAATACCGGGCGCCCCGTGTATAACGCCATCGTGTGGCAGTCTCGCCAGACGGCGCCTATTGCTGAAGCACTCAAGAAGCGCGGCCTTGTGGATGAGGTCAAAGACAAAACGGGTCTCACGATAGACGCTTACTTCTCCGCCACCAAGATCAAGTGGATTTTGGACAAGGTGGAGGGCGCTCGCGAAAAAGCTAATAAAGGCGAGTTGATTTTTGGCACCATCGACACTTGGCTCATTTGGAAACTCACCGGCGGCAAGGCACACGTTACCGATTACTCCAACGCTTCTCGTACCATGCTCTACAACATTAAAGAGCTGAAATGGGACGAAAAACTCTTGGAGTATTTGGAAGTCCCGGCCTCCATGCTCCCCGAGGTAAAACCCTCCTCCTGCATCTATGGCGAGACTTTGCCCACGGTTTTGGGCGCGCCCATTCCCGTTTCCGGCGCCGCCGGTGACCAACAAGCCGCGCTCTTTGGTCAAAACTGCTTCGAGCCTGGCATGGCGAAGAACACTTACGGCACCGGTTGTTTCATGCTTATGAACACCGGCACCGAAATTCACAAATCCAACAACGGCCTTGTTACCACTATAGCTTGGGGCTTGGACGGCAAAGTGGAGTATGCCCTTGAAGGCTCCATCTTCGTGGCCGGCTCTGCTATTCAGTGGCTCCGCGACGGCGTGCGGATGGTTGATTCCGCTCCCGATTCCGAGTGGGTGGCCAAAAAGGTCAAGGACAGTGACGGCGTGTATGTGGTTCCCGCTTTCGTGGGTCTCGGCGCTCCCTACTGGGACATGAACGCGCGCGGCACCATCATCGGCATCACTCGCGGCACCACCAAAGCCCACATCGTCCGCGCTACCTTGGAGTCCCTCGCCTATCAGACGAGAGACGTTTTGGAAGCCATGGAAGCCGATTCCGGCAACAAACTTTCCGCTCTGAAGGTTGACGGCGGCGCCGTAGCCAACAATCTCCTCATGCAGTTCCAAGCCGACCTCTTAGGCGTGCCGGTGGATCGTCCGCAAATCACCGAAACCACCGCTTTGGGCGCGGCTTACCTCGCCGGTCTCGCCGTAGGCGTATGGCAGAGCAAAGACGAACTCAAGAACAGCTGGCAGCTGGAATCCCGTTTCAGCCCCGAAATGGATAAGGGAAACGCCGACAAACTCTACAAAGGCTGGCGCAAGGCCGTGAAGCACTCCATGCACTGGCTCGACGAGGAGTAAGTAAAAAACTTGAGGCTCCGCCTCAAACTCCGCCTAAGGGCATAGCCCTTAGGAATCCCGGTTGATTTTAGGTATTGCTAACACGTTTGGTTTATGCTAACATACCTAGATTGAGTTTTTGGGGGATTTTCCCCCAAAGGCTCCTCCGCATTAATTCTTTATTTTTTAGAAAGAAGGCTGAAAAACATGGTAACGGGTTCTGAGAACTTGTTGGGTGAGTTTTTGGGCACGTTGGTACTGGTAGTCTTTGGTTGCGGCGTCTGCGCCAACCTGACCCTGACGAAATCCAAGGGTGTCGGCGGCGGTTGGATTTGCATCGCTTTCGGGTGGGGGTTTGCCGTCACCATGGGCGTATTTACCGCTACGACCTTGGGCGCGCCGCAAGGTGACCTCAATCCGGCGGTGACTTTGGCTAAGACCATGGCCGGCATCTATACCTTCGGTCAATTCATCGCTACCTCCATCGCGCAACTCGTGGGCGCCATCGTTGGCGCAGCCATCGTTTGGCTCTGCTATCTGCCTCACTGGGCTGAAACCAAGGATCAAGCGGCCAAACTCGGCATTTTTGCCACGGCTCCGGCCATTCGCAACGGCGCGGCCAACTTCCTCACCGAGGTTATCGCCACTTTCTTCCTGATGTTCGTCATTTGGATGATTTTCTCCGCTCCCGTTGGCGGTTTGGTTCCCGGCTATGGGCCTTACATCGTGGGTATGCTCATTGTGGCTTTGGGTCTTTCTTTGGGCGGCCCCACCGGTTACGCCATGAATCCCGCGCGTGACCTTGGCCCGCGTATCGCTCATGCCATCCTGCCTATCGCCGGTAAAGGCGGCTCCGATTGGGGTTACGCTTGGGTGCCTGTCCTCGGCCCCTTGTGCGGCGCGCTCCTCGCTTACCTTGTAGCCACTGCCGTGGGTTTCCCTTTCTGAGTATAAAACCGTGAGGCGCTGCCTTGCGCTTCGCCTAAGGGCATAGCCCTTAGGAATCCCGGTTGGGATGCCAAACAGGCTCTGCCATTTAGCGGCAGAGCCTGTTTGGCGTTTGAGAAAGGGAGGGGGAACCGCGAAGCGGTGGGAGGGTTCCGGCAAACTTCACTTATTCAAAGTAACCGGTTGTGAAAATAGTCTAGGTGTTGTCGAGACAAATATGCTCTTGGATGGCTTAGGAGAGACTTTATTGTTGGGTGACTTTTGAATGAAACTGGCTCTCAGCTTTAGCCAATCAAAAAAGGAGCTGTCGCACGAAGGTTTTTCCCTTCGTGCGACAGCCCCATGCCGTAGAATTTTATTTCAATTTGAGTTCCAGGCCAGACTGGCTATTTGCGAGCGTAATTCTTCGGCGGAACTTGCCATGAGGCGCAGAGTCTGACCGTCTTCTGGCGAGATGCGGCTGAGGTGATTGCGTTGCAACTCGCGCAGACGGCGCTCCAGCTCGGCTTGCTTCTCCTCGGCCTCCCGTTTTCTTTCCTCTAGCTCTTGCTGTTTGACCTTCTTCTCGCGAGTTTCGTTCAGGCGTTTCTCCTGTTCGTCGGAGAGCTTCTCCAGCTCGGCGAAGAGCTTCATGTTCCCGTCATCGTCAAAACTGATGGCCAATTGCTTTAGCTGCACGCCGCTGGAGAGTTCGCCTTCGGCAATGAGATCCTCGGCGATGTCAATGGCCTCATCTACCTTGTCCATGACCTCCTGAGCGTACTCCTCATTCGCGGCCATTTTTTCCAGCTCTTCGTTAGTAAAGATGACGGAATACTTTTTGGTTCCCTTGTCCGCCCAATCCTGTGGGTCGCCTATTTTGTCGGTAGTGAAGAAATCATACTCCCCGTATTCCTCCTGCAGACGGTTCAAGAGATTCTTAGCCCGAGGCGAAAGCTCTTGGGGTTCGCGCCAAGCGTCTGTCAGCGCCCAATCGCTGTCCTCGGTTTCGCGGAGAGGCGAAGCGCGATGCTTTATCAGCGCGGCCATTCCTTCCTCGGAAAGCTCCACGGTGGCACCTCGGTCGTATCGTCCAGCCGTGTCCTTAGCCGCACCGGCAGCGCTTCCTTTCTCCGCACCCGACATGCGCTTAGCGCTGGCAAATTGGGTCGCCTGCCGGGCATAGGCTTGATAGATGGTATTGATTGTGGTAGCCATGGTGGTGTCCTCCTTTGACCCGGAACTTGTTTACGCACGCCGCCAAAACAAGCCCTCACTCCATGAAATCCATTTCACCGAGAAGCTATAGCACCCTCCGCATAGCCTGCAATGGTATAAACGAAACATAATTACAAAATATATGGCTACACTTCTGGATTTCGCTCTCTCACTAACTATATCGTCTTTTTTCGTTAAATCTTAAGGGATTAGGAATTTTTTTTGGCAGAGAAAAGATGTTTTTTTCGCAAAAAAATCCCCCCTCGTGAGGGGGGAGCCAACAGGGGCGGTAGGGAAGCTATCTTTAGTTTGTTATCCCGGGATGAGTCATCTGTGCCGGGGACATGATGTGATTTAGTTCGTCTTCGGTGAGAATATTTTTTTCCAAAATTATATCCCGAATGGGACGGCCGGTGTTATAGGCTTCTTTGGCCAGCATAGCCGACTGTTCGTAGCCGATGTGAGGAAGTAGCGCCGTTACCACCCCCACGCTTTTGTTCACCCACTTTTGGCACTGCTCCAAATTCGGCTCCATGCCTTTTAAGAGTTTGTCCACGAAGGTACGCACCCCTCCGGCCACATAGTTCATGGAGCTGAAAAGATTGTAGGCCATGATGGGCTCCATGACGTTGAGTTCCAGTTGGCCGTTTTCCACGCCTAAAGTCACGGCCAAATCGTTGCCGATGACCTGATAGCAAGCCTGATCCAGCACTTCGGCGATAACGGGATTGACCTTTCCCGGCATAATGGAGGAACCGGGCTGCCGCTGAGGGAGTTTTATTTCGCCCAAGCCGCAACGGGGGCCGGAGGCCATCAGGCGAAAATCGTTGGCCATTTTGATGAGTACCAAGGCGGTGTTTTTCAGCGCCGAGGAAACATCCACAAAACCGTCGGTGTTGTTGGTGGCGTCGATGATGTTGGTGGAGGTCTCAAAATTTTCGCCGGTGATTTCCCGTAGCTTCCGCGCTACGATTTTTATGTAGGCCGGCTCGGCGTTTAGGCCGGTGCCTACCGCCGTGCCGCCCATGTTAATGAGGCGGATGCTGTCTATGGCCCACTCGATGCGCCTCACGCTGCGACGCACCGCCGAAGCATAGGAACCCATTTCCTGTCCGAGGGTGATAGGAACGGCATCCTGCAAATGGGTACGCCCCATTTTTAAGACATCCTTGTATTCCTCGGCCTTTTGCTCCAAGGTAGTGGCAAGGTAGTCAAGAGCTTTTGTTACCTTGTGGCTTTTGTAGGTGAGGCACACTTTTATGGCGGTGGGCAGAGAATCGTTGGTGGATTGCGCCATGTTGGCGTGATTGTTGGGGGAAATGATGTCGTAGCGGCCTTTGGCCTCGCCGATTATTTCCAAGGCGCGGTTGCAGAGAACCTCGTTCATGTTCATGTTAATGGAAGTACCGGCGCCGCCCTGAATGGGATCCACCGGAAATTCTTCGAGGAAACCGCCGTCGATGATTTCCTCGGCGGCTTGCACCAAAGCGTTGCCAATCCGGCGATCGAGTCTCCCCGTTTCCATGTTGGCTTGCGCCGCCGCTTTTTTTACCTTGGCCAACGCCTGAATGAAATCGGGATCCAGCCGCCGCCCGGTGATGGTGAAATTTTCCACCGCCCGCATGGTTTGCACCCCGTAATAAGCCTCGTCCGGGACTTCCAGTTCCCCGATAAAATCATGCTCTTTACGCACCCTCAAACACTGTCCTTTCCCCATAGCCTTGCTTTTGTTTGGAAAATGTATTTTGTATACACGGGTAATATAGCACAGCGACAGGAGAGGCGCAAGGGGTTTTTGCGGCTATTTTACAGTCCTTTGACAAAATCGCGACCAAGGGCGCGGCAAGCCTCCAATACTTCCGCCGACGGGCTGTTTTCGGCGATTAGTCCTTCGGCGAAGAGTTTGCCGCCGGCGTTTTTGACCCGTTCCTGCCAAGTTTGCATCCAAGCGCCGCCGCCCCAGCCGTAGGAACCAAAGAGCGCCACCGGCACTCCCGTCAGTTTATCTTCAATATCGGCAAAGAAGGGTTCAAAGGAACCTTCCTCCAGCACCTCGTCTCCCATGGCCGGGCAACCGAAAATAAAACCGGCGTAGTCCGCCGCCTTTTCCCCGGCAAAGGCATCGACCTCAAAGAGGGCGACCGCCCCCACCTCTTTGGCGCCTTCGTAAATAGCCTTAGCCATGGCCTCGGTATTCCCCGTGCCGCTCCAATAAACAATTGCAATTTTTTTCATGTAAAATCCCTCCATAGCGAAAAAATAAAAATTATCCGGCTTGCAGCAGTTGGCTCAAACTGACGCCGGCGGCCAGTTTGGCGCAAAACTCTTTGGTACAGGCGGTGTAAAGGTCGAATAAGCGGCGAGTGGCCGTTTCGTTGGCATAAACTTTCCAGTAACCGCTGTACAAAAAATCATGTCCTCGGTGTTGCATGAAGCCTTTTACATCCTCCACTGGGTAGCCCAGAAACAGCCCAATTTCATGAGGGAAAGCCTCTGCCTCTTGCAAACGTTGACGTAGCGCGGCCAGTAGTTCGCCCAAGGTCGCGCCCTCGGGATAACCGCAAGTCGATAGGAGACGAGCCGTTTCCTTTTCGGCCAGTAACCGCTCAAGTTTAGCGGCGCGGTAAAACAGGATAAGAACGCACTCGCGGCTTTCGGACAAACGGCACACAGAGATGCCGCGACAGGCAAAACAAGGACGATAAGACGCCAGAAGCTCCGTAAAATTAGGAAATTTACTTTTCCGAAAGGCAACTAAGCTGGCCACCTTTAGCCCCAACAAAGTAGGCGCCGCGTGCGCTCCCATAATCGCTTCAAACCTCCCCTTAAGCACGCCATAACCTCCTCGCTTGAACAGTAAAGGACTCGCCTGAGCCGAGCGAGTCCCCTGACTGCTGTGTAATATATTTTGGGAGAGCCTTTAACGAAAGCCTAAGAGGAGTATAATGATTTTGATAATCATTGTCAAGAGGTGATTTTAAATTTCAGCCGTTTTTTTCGCGAGCCGGGCGATTCATTTGAAAAACTCGGCCTTTTCCTATATAATCAGGCCGTAAGTCGCGAGTACAAGAAAACAATTACCTAGAAAGAAGGCCAAGATATGCCCGAAAAAAATTTCCCTTTGACGGGAGAGCAGCTCAAGGAAATCATTAAGGAATACCCCACCCCTTTCCATCTGTATGATGAAAAGGCCATCCGGGAAAATATACGCGCCCTGAAGAACGCTTTTGCTTGGGCGCCGGAGTTTAGGGAGCATTTTGCCGTCAAGGCTACCCCGAATCCCCGTATCATACAAATTATGGCGGAGGAGGGCGCCGGCACCGATTGCAGTTCCTTAGCAGAACTTTACCTGTCCGCCGCTGCCTACGTCACCGGCGAAAAGATAATGCTCACCAGCAACGACACCCCAGCCGACGAGTTTCAAAAAGCCAGAGAGCTTAAAGCCATTATCAATTTGGACGACATCAGTCATCTGGATTATCTGGATAAATGCGCCGGGATGCCGGAGTGCCTCTCTTTCCGCTACAATCCCGGGGATCTCATCGAGGGCAACGCCATTATCGGCAAACCCACGGAAGCCAAATACGGCTTGACGCGCGACCAACTCTTTGCCGCCTACGCTCTCGCCAAGGCCAAGGGGGTGAAACGTTTCGGACTGCACACCATGGTTATCTCCAACGAACTGCGATCCGAAGCCTTCATCTTTACGGCCAAACTCATGTTTAATTTGGCGGTGGAACTAAAAGAGCGACTGGACATTCATCTGGAATTTGTGAACTTGGGGGGCGGCATCGGGATTCCTTATCGGCCGGAAGAGAAGCCGGTGGATTTAACCTTCGTGGGCTGGGGCGTGCAACAGGCCTACAATGAAATCCTAGGCCCCCACTGTCTCACGGATATCGCCATCGCCATGGAAAGCGGCCGCGCCATGACAGGCCCTGCCGGGTGGCTTATCGCCACCGTCCTCCACGAAAAAAATACCTACAAAAATTATATCGGCCTCGACGCCTGTATGGCCAATCTCATGCGTCCGGCGCTCTACGGCGCCTATCATCATATCACCGTGGTGGGCAAGGAACGGGAACCCCACGACCATGTTTACGATGTCACCGGCTCCCTATGCGAGAACAACGACAAATTTGCCATTGATCGCGCCCTCCCCAAGATAGACATCGGCGATATCCTCATCATCCATGACGCCGGCGCTCACGGTCACGCCATGGGTTTCAATTACAACGGCAAACTCAGGAGCGCCGAGCTTCTCCTGCGAGAAAACGGCGACATAGAGCTTATTCGCCGCGCGGAAACCTTGGACGATTACTTTGCTACCCTGCGGTATCCGGGAGGGCTGGTATAAAGCGAACGGGCGTACAAAAAGCGGCGGAGAATCTGCTATTTTACGCAGACTCTCTGCCGCTTATTTTTTATGTCCATTCATTCACGATATGTGCGCCCTTGGTATCCACATCTAACACGAGGGCGTTTGCCTTGACGCCGTTCTGAGCAAATCCTGCTACCATGGCGTCGGCTACCGCCGAAGCGCATTGATCGCGCTCCAAAACAAAGGCACGAATTGTGGGGCCGGCACCGCTTATGACCGCGCCTAAGGCTCCGGCGTACCGCGCCATGCGAAACACCTCCTGAAGGCCGGGGATGAGTTTGGCGCGATAATTTTGATGCATGGCATCCGTGAGGGAATGTCTGAGATAGCGTTCGTTACCGCGACACAGCGCCGCCACCAGCATGGAGGCATGCCCCACGTTAAACACCGCATCCTTAAAGGGAATTACCTCCGGTAAGGCTTGCCTCGCCAGCTTGGTATCCAAAGGAAAATCCGGCACCGCCGCCACCAATTTCAGTTTCACCTTAGGCAAAAAGGAACAGGTGTCAACCTTCCCATTGTTGACAATACTGACGGTGAAACCGCCGAAGATGGCCGGACCTACGTTGTCCGGGTGGCCTTCCAGTTCGGTGGCAAATTGCATGATTTCCCGACGATTAAAACGATTGTCAATCAGCACATTGGCGGCTCTGAGGCCGGCCACAATGGCGGCGGCGCTGCTACCCAATCCTCGGGACAGGGGGATGTGATTTTCCATGCGCATGATGCAACCCTGAAAATGATCCTCTTCCTGAGCTTGCTCCAACAAATATTGCACGGAACGCCAAACCATGTTGCGCTCATCTACGGGGATATCCGCCGCTCCCTCGCCGGTGACTTTTATGTCCAGTCGCGGCTCATGGGTCAGGCTCAGCGTCAACTCGTTATACACGGTACACGCCAGCCCCAAGCTGTCAAACCCGGGCCCACAGTTAGCGCTGGTACCCGGCACCCTGATCCGGATGCTTCTTTCTCCCATCTAATTTTACCCCCGGTCTTTTTCCACTCTGATCACATTCCTGATATCATCTACTACCTTTAGCTCGCGCAAACTCGCCAGCGCCTCGTTTAATTTGCGGTGTTCCACTAAATGGGTAATGGCTACTATCTCGGTGCGTCCCTCCACGGAAGGTTTGGTTTGGATAACGGATTTGAGGCTTACCTGCGCGTTGCCAAAGGCGGTGGCGATATTGCCCAGCACCCCCGGCTCGTCATCCACCCACAGCCGCACATAATAACAGGATTCTATCTCCGCAATGGGACATAGCGGTTTGGCGGCGTAACAGGTGCAACCAAGTCCCTCCAGCGAGCCGCCGATTTTGGCTCGCGCCGCTTCGATAATATCCGCTACCACCGCCGAGGCCGTAGGCAACGATCCGGCTCCGGGGCCGTAGAACATGGCCTCGCCGATAGCGTTTCCCTTGAGGAAAATGGCGTTATAGACTCCGTTCACCGCCGCCAAGGGATGATTTTGCGGCAAAAACACCGGGTGAACTCGGACGCTTACCCCTTTACCGGAAATATCCTGCCCCACGGCTAAAAGTTTCACCGCGTACCCCAAATCAGAGGCGTAGCTGATGTCGTCGGCGGTAATGCGCGTAATTCCCTCCACATAAACGTCCCTAAGGCTGATTCTGGTATTAAAAGCCAAGGAGGCCAAAATGGCGGCCTTGCGCGCCGCATCCATTCCGGCCACGTCGGCGGTGGGATCAGCCTCGGCGTAGCCCTTGGCCTGCGCCTCTTGGAGTGCCTGTTCGTAACCGACCTTCGCCTCCGCCATGCGAGTCAGCATGTAGTTGGTGGTGCCGTTTACAATCCCCATGACCTCCGTTAAACGGTTTGCCGTCAAAGATCTTTTTAAGGGGGCGATGATGGGAATGCCGCCGCCCACGCTGGCCTCGAACAAAAAGGCCACCCGGTGTTTTTCCGCCATGGCAAACATTTCTTGGCCGTATTCGGCCACCACGTCTTTATTGGCCGTCACAACGCTCTTGCCGGCCTCCATGGCGCGAAGCATGTAGTCTTTGGAGGGGGTCGTCCCCCCCATGACTTCTACCACCACGGAAATGGACGGATCCTGCAAGATCTCTTCCACATCCTCCACCACGGCCAGCCCTGTAAGTTCCGGGCGAGTTTTTTTGGCATCTCGTACCAATACCTTGGCAATAACAAGCTCCGTTCCGACTCTGGCCTTGATGGCGGCGGCATTCTCGCGTAAGACCTTAATCACGCCGGAGCCAACCGTGCCGGCTCCCAAGAGGCCGATTTTTATTGTATCCGTCAAACTCCTTCGCCACTCCTCTCAAGAAAAGCCCATGGTCTGCAAACGGCGCACCCCATCTGTCTCTTTCAGCTCATCCAGCAAGGTATTCAAATCAACCGTCATTTTGCTGGTTTCGAGGGACACGGTAATGTCGGCTACTCCCTGCAAGGGCAGACTTTGATTGATGGTGACAATGCTGCCGCCGTTTTTAGCAATGATATGGAGTAAATCCGCCAGCTGTCCCTTGCGGTGTTCCAGCATGACGCGCAGGGTAACTACCTTTTCTTTGCCCACCACATAGAAGGGATGGACAAAATCCTTGTATTTATAAAAGGCGCTGCGGCTGAGACCCTTTCTTTTCACCGCATCGTTAATGGTACGATCTTCGCCGCGACGCAAAGCCTCTTTAACCCGAATGGTTTTCCTGATGGCTTCCGGCAAAATGCCTTCATCCACCAAAAACAGTTCGCCGGTACTTATGGGCTTTTCTGATCTCCTCATCTGTCATCACTCCGACTTGACTTATTAGCAAAATAAAAGCGCATATCCACCGTAAGCGAATACACGCCGTCAAAAAGCTCCTCCGGGGGCTCCTATATTCGCCCCGATTCTACCGCAGGTACAAACAAATGTCAATATGGGAAATGGCATTGAAAATATCCCTTCAAAACCCACATTCAGCAGGACGTTAGCCGTATTGGATTGCTTACTCAGTGATACGCTCTTGTTGAAATTGATTGCATTTATCAAAATATAGTGACCACTTTATGAAACGAACGTGCTTTTATCATAGCGCATCACCTCTCGGGCAAAAGATAAAGTCAAAATTTTTTATCTTTACGCCCCACCCAAAATTTTCCCACTTTCTCCAGAATCAGGCAGGAAAATAAGAATTTAGCCAGAATACATATCTGTGAGAAATTTTTATGGGAGGATGAACAGTATGGGATTGATTAAAGCAGCGATGGGTGCCGCCAGCGGCGTTATGTCCGACCAGTGGAAGGATTTCATTTATTGCGACAGCATCCCAGCGGATGTTCTCGTCACCAAGGGACATCGCCGCACCGGTTCGCGCAGTTCCAACCGGGGAGACGACAACATTATCTCGAACGGCTCCGGCATTGCCGTCAACGTGGGGCAGTGCATGATTATCGTGGAATCCGGCAAAGTGGTGGAGCTGTGCGCCGAGCCGGGAACCTTCACCTACAACAATTCCTCGGAGCCTTCGGTCTTTGCCGGGGAACTGGGGGATTTGGCGGACAACGCCAAGTCCGTGCTGAAGGAAATGGTCAGGCGTTTCACTTACGGCGGCGACACGGGCAAAGACCAGCGAGTTTACTACTTCAACACCAAGGAGATAATGGGCAACAAGTACGGCACCCCGGCGCCCATTCCCTTCAAGGTGCGAGATGACGAACTGCAATTTTCCCAGACCATTCAAATACGTTGCTTCGGCGAGTACAGCTATCGCATTGTCAACCCCATACTCTTCTACACCAACGTCTGCGGCAATGTGGCGGAGGAATATCGGCGCAGCGAAATCGAAAGCCAGTTGAAATCGGAGCTACAGACGGCTCTGCAACCGGCCATGGCCAAAATTTCCGCCATGCGGATAGGTTACGACGAACTGCCGGCGCATACCATGGACATAGCCGATGCCTTAAACCAAGTTCTCAGCCAAAAATGGGGCGAAAAACGGGGCATTCAGGTGGTATCCTTCGGGGTCAGTAGCGTAAACATCAGCGAAGAATCCCAGAAGGCTCTCGATAAGCTCCAAGAAATGCAAGCGGCCAGAGTAGCCGGCAGTAGCGCCGCCATGATGGCCGGTGTCTTAGGCAACGCTCAAGCGGATGCCATGCGCGCGGCGGCCGCTAACCCCAACGGCGGCGTGATGGGTTTCATGGGCATGAATATGGCCGGAGGAGCCGGTGGCGCCAGCATCAACAATCTCATGGGCATGGCGCAACAACAGCAACAGGCCATGCCCCAACAGCCGGCGGCACCGTCCGGCGGCTGGACTTGCTCCTGCGGCCACGGCGGTAATCAAGGCAAATTCTGCGCCGAATGTGGCAAGCCCAAACCGGAGGGCTGGACGTGTTCCTGTGGCACCAAGAACAGCGGTAAATTCTGCCAAAACTGCGGCAAGCCTAAACCCGAAGGCCCTTGGACTTGCGTCTGCGGCACCCAAAACACCGGCAAGTTCTGCCAGAACTGCGGCAAGCCCAAAGCATAAATTTTTTCGTTAAGGAGTGACAAAATGGCGGCCACAGCGGTAAATTACCAGTGTCCGAACTGTACGGCGCCCCTCTCCTTTCAGCCGGGACATGACAAGGTGACTTGCGAGTATTGCGGCGAAGAGTTTGAAGTAGGCGCCATCGAGGAGATGTTCCGGCAGAGGGAGGCCATGGCGGCGCAAGCGGCTGACGCGAGGGATGCCAAATGGGATACGGCGGCGGCCGGGGGCGATTGGGATCAGGCGGATATTGACGCGCTGAAGGCTTTTACCTGTAGTTCCTGCGGTGCGGAAATCGTCAGCGACGGCAACACCATGGCTACGGAATGTTGCTATTGCGGCAACCCGACTATGCTCCCCCAACGCTTCGAGGGGATGTTGAAGCCAGACTTCGTGATACCCTTCAAGAAAACCAAGGAAGAAGCCGTGGCGGCGCTGAAAAAATTCTACGAGGGACGACGGCTTCTGCCCAGCGCTTTTACGGCCAATAATCGGGTGGAATCCATTCAGGCCATGTATGTTCCTTTTTGGCTTTTTGATACCAAGACGGATGCTTACGCCACTTTCCGGGCGGAAAAAGTGCGCGTCATTGAGACGAACAATGAAACCATCACCGAAACCAAGGTCTATGAATGTTTGCGTTCCGGCTCCATGGCTTTTGAGCGTATTCCCGTAGATGGTAGCGAGAAGATGGACGATACCTACATGGAAAGCATCGAGCCTTTTGATTATCGGGAAATGGTGCCTTTCAGCACCGCCTACCTCACGGGATATTTGGCGGATAAATACGATGTGGATGCCGAACAGTCTGCCCCGCGCGCCGACAAACGGGTGGAGCGTAGCGCCGTGGAAGTTTTGGAGGGTACAGTGACGGGTTACGACCACTGTACCTGCAAAGAATCCTCCGTGGCCAAGGAACACGGTCAAGTTTCCTACGCTATGGTGCCGGTGTGGATTTTAACGACAAAGTATGAGGGCAAGCCCTATACCTTTATGATGAACGGCCAAACGGGTAAAGTGGTGGGATCGCTCCCCTACGATAAGGGCAAGGCCATGATGTACGCGCTAGTGACCGCCGTCATTATCTGCCCCATCGCTTACTTCATCGCCAAGATATTGCTGACTTGAAGGGAGGGCGAACTGTGCATAGAAAAGAAAAACTCGTCGCTCTCTGCTTAACGCTCATGCTGATTTTGGCGTACGCCGTGGCTTTAGCCGCCCCCAAAGCGACCACGGGGAGTCAAGGCGCGGCGGCCACCGGCGCGCCAGTGATAGCTCTTGGAGCCTCCGTCACCGACGAAGCCGGACTACTTAGCGAGGGAGAAAAAAATTCCCTGACGGCGGCGATACAAAAGGTGGAAAAAGCCCACGGAGTCAGAATCGGTATCTACACCACTAAGGTTTTGCCCCAAGGGTATTCGCCGGAGAAATTGGCCAATAAGCTCGTGGATGATTACTATAGTGATGCGGCGAATGGCGGCATGGTGTTGATTCTCGCCATGAAAGAACGGGATTGGCATCTCTCCACCAACAATCCCATGCGCCAGCGTATCACCGATGACGCAGGGTTTCCCTATCTTCGGGACAGTTTCCTTTCCCAACTCAGCGACGGCAAATACGCCGGGGCTTTTACCACCTTGGTGCAAAAAAGCGACGAGATGCTGACTTACTACGAAAAAGAAGGTAAACCCTACGACCCGGCTTCCGAGTTTAACATTTTAGCGGCGGTGGCGGCAGTCATCATTGCGGCATTGGGAGGCTTTATGGTGCGCGCTTCCATGATAGCCAGCATGAGCAATGTGCAAGCGGCCACGGAAGCCGACACCTATCTGAAACGGGACAGCGTCAACATTAAACGAAGCCACGATACTTACCTATTCACCAACGTGACGCGAACGGCTAAGTCCAAGAAGAGTTCCGATAGCTCTTCCGGTGATGGTGGCGGCGGTGGCAGTCACGGCGGTGGCGGCGGCAAGTTTTAGCAAACAATGACAAAAAATAAATTTTTTAAAGTCTATTAAGGGGTGCAGGGGAAATTATTTCCCCTGCTGGGGTTTGGGGTGAAACCCCAAAAAATAAAAGCAAAAATAAAGAATTGAGGTGCGGAAAATGACCGGTGATAAGGACATGGACAAGGAAGTAGGCAAGGGGAAAGTTAGCGCCCCTGAAAGCGTTGGCGCCGCCAATCGGCAGATATATGCAGAGGCGGCGGAGGCCTTTAAGACGCTGACCGAGCGGAAGCACAGCAGTCGCAAGCGGCAACTTCATCGCGCCGGGGACAAGGATACTCACTTCTTCTTGATCTTGAAAGAGGGGACTACGCCCAAGCATTTGGACTATCTTCAGAAAATCCTCATGCTGGCCAAACCGGAGATGCGCGGCCAGCGCGAAATAATCCCTGACGTGGAAATCGACGATGCCATGTACGAGGATGACGAGTCCCTGTACGAGATGGAGGACGCGGCCAAAGCCTCACCGGGAACCGGCGACACCGGGGACGACGGGAGCGAGATGGACCCGGCCAGAGCCTTCTTCCTCAGCGTGGGACAGCAATTCCAACTGGTGGTAACGGGTAGCGCCCCCGAAGACGATGAGGGCAACTATACTCTAAACCGCCTGACTTGGCTCTTTGACTATGATATTCCCTTCCAAGGCAGAATCAGCCTGTCTTTCAACCGCGCCATACCGGAGAGCGCCGAGTTCGTGGCGGGCATAAAATATTTCACCGGCCGCGAGTTCTCCAAGGTGGGTAAATTTTCCAGCGGCCTGGTGTCCTCGCTGTATGTGTTCTTTGCCTTCGCGATACATCGGGAGTACGAGCGGCGCAGCAATGAGCGCATCAAGGCCAGCCGTTTCAGCGCCCAGATATCGGCCAGACTTTCCGAGTTCATGGATGTCTATGAAATTGAAGGCGATAAGGAAAACTTCAAGAAGACGGTTTTAATACCGGCCATTGAGGAAATCAACAACGCCGATTTCGGCAAATTCCTTGTCACCCTCGACGAAACGGCGGAAGATGGGGATAAGCTCACTTTCACGGGGCGGTTTGCCGCCAGTCACCCCTTGGTGGTACATGAAGGCATGGCGAAACTGAATCCCTTGGGCGAGCAGGGCTATGTGGTTTCTAAGGAATACCTCCTCCAGAGCGAGTTCCCGTACAATGGCGTTCCCAGTGCCGACGACGTTGGTATCCCGGCGGTGGTGGTATCCTCCGGTGACGATACTTTCAGCGTGGAGATACTAGATGACAGCCGTAGCGACGATGAGGAAGGGGAAGTCATCAAATTCTCCAAGGTCACTCGGGAAAATATCGGCCACAGCATTTATAGCGGCCTCTTAGAGTATTTCCCCTCGGCGGAGGACGTGCTGTATTATTTCCAAAGCAAGGCGGCCACTCAAGAACTGCAACGTATCATCAACCGCTACGATATGCTCAGCGTTACCACGGTAAATCGTATTCGGGCGATACTCGCCAGCGAAGAAGGTTAAGCTAAAGAAGTAAAGGGGGCTGTCGCACGAAGAAGAAAATTCTTCGTGTGACAGCTCTTTTCATCATTTAGACAATATTCTGAACTAATAACCCAATTTGTTACGTAAAAATGAACACACTAAATAATGCGAAGAAATCAAGGATTATGTTCAGGACGAGCATCTGCGCCAAGAGATGGACAGAGTGCAAACCACAGAGAAAAATCGCAACCGTCTGGAGTGCAGGACTGCCTACAGCACCACGGGCATCGACTGGATGTCGTGCAAAAAGGACTGGGTCAATCTGAAATGCATCGGTGCGATCTGTTTGGAATCTACGAGGGCGGATGTTACGGCGTTGGAATGGCATTACTACATTTCTAGCCGTGAACTGTCGGCCAAAGGACTGCTTTGTATTACACGACTGGAGTGGTCGGTGGAGACGATGCATTGGCTTCTAGACGTGGATTATGGAGAGGACTTCTGTCGGCTGGCGTCCGAGCGTTCTCAAAAAACATTGAATATATTGCGCAAGACGGCCATCAACCTTCTGCGCAGGTACAAAGAACAAACCGGAACCAAGAAGGCGTTTACTGGTCTTATGCTGGACTGCCTGATGAATCCGCAGCACCTGCTCCCGATTCTCAGCCTAAAGACCTAGACAAAGCACAAGTAAATATACGGTTATAGATTGCCCCTTCAGTGGGGAGGGGGGCTTTTGTCCTTTTGGGAGATTTGAACACCAAAAAGATGATGTTTGCACCCAATTTTGTTATGCCATTAGGTTAAGTTCCACGTTGTGTTTCAGAAAATTGATTTCCGTGTAATAACCCAAATTCTCATAGTAAATTTTTCGCCGACGTGGTATGATACGGTTTATAGTTTAGCTTTTTTGTCTGTGGTATATCCGTAAAAACATAAGGAGAAACTAATGTCTGCAATACATATATTGGACGGAGCCATGGGTACCATGCTCCAAGCCGGGGGACTGAAACAGGGAGCCTGCCCGGAGCTGATGAACGTGGAAAATCCCGAGGTGGTACAAAAGATCCATGCCGCGTATCTCGCGGCCGGAGCTAACATCATCGAGACTAATACCTTTGGCGCCAGTCCCTTGAAACTTTCCCATTACGGTCTGTCGGATCGCGCCGACGAACTTAACGCCGCCGCCGTGGGTATTGCTCGCAAAGCTATCGTGGCCTCCTCCTTGCCGGGAAAAATCGCCGGTTCCATGGGACCAACCGGACGTTTTGTCTATCCTTTGGGAGATTTGGATTTTGAGGTGGCCTATCAAAATTTTCGCCGTCAGGCCAGAGCGCTCGCTGAAGCCGGCGCCGATTATCTCATCATCGAAACCTGCATCGACTTGCAGGAAATGCGCGCGGCGCTCCTAGCGGCTAAGGATGTTTGCGACCTGCCGATTATCTGTCAACTTTCCTACAGCGAAGACGGCCGCACGGTAACGGGAACGGATCCGCTTTCCGCCGCCGTGACCCTTGCCGCCATGGGAGCGGACATCATCGGGGCGAATTGTTCCCTAGGGCCTAAGCAACTACTCCCCATTGTGGAAGAGCTTTTTGCCGCCACCAATAAGCCCGTCAGCGTCCTGCCTAACGCCGGAATGCCCTTTTTGGAACGAGGCGTTACTAAGTTTCCCATGCAGCCGGAGGAATTTGGGACGTGGGGGAGAAAATTGGCCGAGGCCGGAGCCAGTTTCATCGGCGGTTGTTGCGGCACCACGCCGGCGCATATTAAGTGTCTGGCGGATGCTCTCCAAGGAGTAACCTTGCCGACGGCGAAAGCGAAAAAATCCCTTGTCTTAACCAGTCGTAGCAGCCATATTGTCATCGATAAGACCCTTCCTCCCAGACTTATCGGCGAACGCATTAACCCCACGGGACGCAAACAAATGGCCGCCGAAATCAAAAATGGCTCCCTGTTGGCCGTCAAAAAAGAGGCCTTGGGACAAGCCAAGGCCGGAGCGCACATTTTGGATGTGAACATGGGAGTACCCGGCATCGATCAGGCCAAAGCCATGCAGGAGGCGGTGACCCAAATCGCCCAAATCTCCCCTTTACCCCTCGTCATCGATACCGGCGACCCGGCGGCTTTAGAGGCCGGACTCCGAGCTTATCCCGGCCGCGCTCTCGTTAATTCCGTGACGGCGGAAAAGGAGCGGCTAAAAACCTTCCTGCCGCTGGCCAAAAAATACGGCGCCGCCGTTCTCTGCTTGCCCATCACCGACGAAGGAGTGCCTAAAACAGCCCAAGACCGGGTAAAGGTTATGGGTGCCATCATTGAGGCCGCCAAAGAAGCTGGGCTGACGGATGGTGATTTTTTGCTGGATGCCTTGGTGATGACAGTTTCTGCCGAACCCCGAGCGGCGCTTGAGGTGCTGGAAACCTTGCGACTCTACCGAGAGGAATTTGGCTACCCTACCACCATGGGACTTAGCAATATTTCCTTTGGACTCCCCAATCGTCCCCTCATTAACAGCGTTTTCTTTGCCCAGTGTCTCACCGCCGGGCTGGATGCCCCCATTATGAATCCCTACGACGAGGCCATGCAAAACACCTTGGCGGCAAGCCTCGCTCTCTTAGGTCACGACCCCGGAGGGCTTAGTTACAGTCAGCAGGCCGTGCAGGAAAAAATTCCTCCCGCTGCCGCCGCTTTGGCGCATCGTCAGCTTGCCCCTTTGGCCGCCGTAAAATCGGCAATAAAGGAAGGGGCAAAGGATGAAGTGGCGGATTTGGTGGAAAAAGCCATCGCCGCCGGACACTCCGGAAATGAAATAACCGAGAAGGCTCTCACCGCCGCCATGAATGAATTGGGGGTAGCCTTCGGCGCCGGAAAAATCTTCTTGCCGCAGGTACTCCTTTCCGCCGAAACCATGCGAGCGGCCTTTGACAAAATAAAAAGCCTCCTGCCCACCGAAGAGCAGGAGAAACTTGGTACCGTCGTTATGGCTACCGTTAAGGGCGACGTTCACGATTTAGGGAAAAACATCACCGGGGCGCTACTCTCTAACAGCGGTTTTCAACTGATTGACCTAGGCAAAGACGTGGAGTCGGCGGCTATCGTCAAGGCAGCCTTAGAAAACAAAGCGGACATCGTGGGGCTGTGCGCCCTGATGACCACCACCATGCCGGAAATTGACAAGGTAATCGTCGATTTGCGTAGCGCCGGTAGCCGAGCTAAGGTCATGGTAGGGGGCGCCGCCCTCACCCAAGAGTATGCCGACTCCGCCGGAGCCGATGCCTACGCTAAAGATGCGGTTAAAGCCGTGGAGCTGGCTAAGCAGTTAGTAGATTAAATTTTTAACAGAATTATTATGGGGTGCAGGGGCTTTAAGTCCCTGATGGGAGTCCAGAGGGCAAAGCCCTTTGGTGAGGTTTGGGGCAAAGCCCCAATAAAAATGAGAGAGGGAGAAAAATGTTGAAGAAAACCAAGATTATTTGCACCCAAGGACCGGCCACCGATAAGCCGGAGGTGTTGGATGCGCTGATTATGAGTGGGATGGATTGCGCTCGCTTTAATTTTTCCCACGGTAGCCACGAGGAACATCTGCGCCGTATTAACAATGTACGGGAAGCCGCCCAAAAGTATGGACGGGTTATTTCCCTCATTCTCGATACCAAAGGGCCGGAGATGCGGCTGGGGGAATTTAAGGACGGCAAGGTCATGCTGGAAAAGGGGAGCAAATTCACCTTGACCTATGAGGACACTCCCGGCGACGAAACCCATGTTTCCATCAATCACAAGAAACTTTACACGGAGGTCAAACCCGGCGATACCCTGCTCCTTTCCGACGGCCTAGTGGCGCTGAAGGTGGAGGCCATTAAGGGCAAGGATATTGAAACCACCATTTTAAACAGCGGCTCCATGAGTACCAAAAAACGAGTGGCGGCTCCCGGCGTGACCTTAGGACTGCCGCCTGTTTCCGAGCAGGACAGACGGGATATTATCTTTGGTTGCGAACAGGACATGGATTTCGTGGCGGCTTCCTTTATTCAGCGGCCGGAAGATGTGCTGGCCATCCGAAAACTGATTGAAGAACACCATGGACACATGGAAATCATTCCCAAAATCGAAAATTTGGCCGGGGTCAAGAATTTTGATAAGATATTAGAAGTCTCCGACGGCATTATGGTAGCCAGAGGCGATTTGGGCTTGGAAGTACCGGCGGAGGACGTTCCCCTCATTCAAAAGGAAATCATCAGGAAGTGCAACAAAGCCGGCAAGCCTGTCATCGTAGCCACGCAGATGCTGGAGAGCATGACGGAGAATCCTCGCCCCACACGCGCCGAGGTGTCCGACGTGGGCAACGCTATTTTAGACGGCACCGACGCCATTATGCTTTCGGGAGAAACCGCTAGCGGCAAGTATCCGGCGGAGGCGGTGGCCACCATGAACCGCATCGCCCTGCGGATTGAGGAATCCCTAGAGTACCGCCATATGTTCATGGAGCAGGGCATGGAGCATCTGAAATCTAGGACTCGCGCCGTCGCCCATGCCACGGTGCAAATGGCCTACGAAATGGATGCCGCCGCCATTATTACCCCCACCGAATCCGGCTATACCACGGAAGTGGTGTCTAAGTACCGCCCCAAGGCCGCCATTATCGCCTACACCCCCGATGCCCGAGCCGTGCGACACTTAAATCTCCGCTGGGGCGTTCATCCCATGCTGGGGCAACCTTGGTCGGATGAAAACGACATGGTTAGCGCCGCCACCGCCGTAGCCGTATCCCACGGTTACGTCAAACCCGGCGACTGCACCATCATCACCTCGGGCATTAAAACCGGCGATGGCAATACCAACGCCATTCGCGTCTATACCATTTAAAATTTAAATTACAATACTCTTTAAAATAACCTTCACAATATCCTCGGCGGCTCTGGGTCTTGCGACCTTTTGAGCCGCCTTTTTCATTTGCCGAAGACGGGACGCATCTTTTAGTAAGGCGGCCAGCTCCGCCGTTAAATTTTCTCGTTTTTTCAGCCACAGGGCGGCGCCGCAAGCCACGGCGTAGTTGGCATTTTCCGTCTCCGGGCCGGGAATCGGCTCGTGCAACACTAAGGGCAACCCCCAAGCGAAAGCCTCGCTGACCGTAAGGGCGCCGGGCTTGGTGATGATAAGGTCGGCGGCTTGCATGAGCAAAGAAACGCGGTTTGTATAGCCCCACACTAAAATTTGTTTTTGACTGCGAGCGGCCATTTGATTCAGCCGTTCCTGCAATTCGTCGTTGCGTCCCGCCACCGCCAAAATCGTCAGGGGTAAATCAAGCGCTATAAGCTCGTCCATGGTTTCTTCCATGCCGCCAAGCCCCAAGCCGCCTCCCATGAGCAGAATCACCTGATTGGCTGAGGGGATGTTAAGTCGCTCCCGGATTTTTTCTTTGGGCAAGGGATGGGCAAAAACCTTGGTTTTCAAGGGTATGCCTAGGGCGTGAGCGCGAAACCCTTGCTCGTTTAATTCTGCGGTCATGGAGGCTGTGGCGGTGAAATAAATATCCACTTGGGGGTAAAGCCAGATTTGGTGCAAAGAATAATCCGTGAGTACCGCCGTAAGCAGAAACTTACCGCCGCGACGTTTGGCGATGGCCGCCGCCCCCTCGGGAAAGGGATGAGTGCAGATAACCGCATCCGGCGTATAGCGGCGCAGGATGCGTTGCATGGTGCCGTACATCAGCAGGGCAAAGAGTTGTCGCGATAAATATCCCCCGGAACTGCCTCCGGCCAAGTGAAAGAAACGGTCGTAAATATTGGGTACCAAACCAAGCATAATAAGATACAGCCGTTTCAGCAACCAGTTGAATTTGGATACGCGCCGTTCCATGAAATCCACACGGGTTGCTTCCACCTCCGGCAGGGAGGCCAGTTCTTCTTCCAAGGCTTCGGCGGCCTTGATATGGCCGGAACCGATGGAAGCCGTCATGATTAAAATCTTTTTTTTCATGCCGTCAACCCACCGTCCACGCTCCATACCGCTCCGGTCACAAAGGAGGCTTTGGCCGAAAGAAGAAAGGCGATCGCCTCCGCCACTTCCTCCGGCCGACCGATACGCCCCATAGGGTACAGACTCTCCATGGTAGAGAGAGCCGCCGGATCCTTACCCTGCCTGAGTTGCGCCTCCGTCATGGGGGTCATGATATCCCCGGGGCAAAGGCAGTTTACGCGCACCCCAAAACGCGCCGTCTCCAGCGCCAAAGCCCGAGTAAACATCACCACTGCTCCTTTGGCGGCGCAGTAGGCAGTGCAAAAATAATTGCCGTGCAGTCCGGCGTCCGAGGCAATGTTCACGATACTGCCCTTTCCCGTTTCCTTGAGGAGGGGCATAGCCTCCCGGCACATGAAGTAGGTACCCTTCAGGTTGACGGCCATAACGCGCTCAAAATCCTCCTCAGAGGTGTCCTCGATGGCGCCTTCGTAATAAACCCCGGCCGAATTCACCAAGGCATCCACTCCACCCATGAGGTGACGCGCCTCGAAAATCACCTTTTGGCAATCCTCCGACTGGCTCACGTCTGCCGCCGCAAAGAATACCCTGTCGCTTGCCGCGGAAGGAAATTCCCGTAGGGCGCTCTCGGCTTTGGCAAAGGAGCGTCCCACGAGGAGTACCGTTGCCCCTTGCCGGGATAGGAGTTTGGCGGTGGCCAGTCCTATCCCGGAAGTGCCGCCGGTCATAATTACGCGCTTGTTTTCCATGCTTATCTCCACAATGCAAAAACCCGGGCTAACCAAGCCCGGGAAAAAATTACTTACGGTTGACCGCGTCTTTCAGGAGTTTGCCGGGGCGGAAAGCCGGATTTTTACGCGCCGGCAAGTCTATCGGTTCGCCGGTAACGGGCATACGCCCTTTTCGCGCCGCAATATCTCGCACCTCAAAGGTGCCGAAACCGATGAGTTGAATTTTCTCGCCGACGGCGAGGGTTTCCTCGATAACGGTGAAAAGCCCCTTTACCGCACTGGCCGCCTCTTTCTTGTCCAGACCCGATTTTTCCGCCACGCTGGCCACCAAATCCGTTTTCGTCATCCGTACACATCCTCCTAATCATTACTACAGTGAAGAATGTAGCAGAAAACAAACCAAAAAGCAAGCCGAAATTTGCGTCAGCCCCTGCATTTAGCCGTTTTTCCGGCAAAAATCCCCCATGAAATCAGCTAAGGCCGCGCAACCTTCGTAGGGCATGGCGTTATAGATGGAGGCGCGCATCCCCCCGACGGAGCGATGCCCCTTCACGCCGCAGAGCTTTTGCGCCTTGGCTTCGGCGACAAATTTTTTCTCCAGTTCCTCGCTGGGCAGACGGAAGGTCACGTTCATGTAAGAACGGCTATCCGGGTCGGCATGACCGCGATAAAAACCGCCGGAAGCATCTATCACGTCATAAATGAGCTTGGCCTTCTTTTGATTGCGCTCGGCCATGGCACTTAGCCCTCCCTGCTTTTTCAGCCAGGCGGCGGTCTTGCCTACCATGTAAATGCAGAAGGCCGGCGGCGTGTTGTACAGGGAGTTCTTTCTGTAAAAAGTGTCGTAGCGAAGCATGGTGGGGAGTGTCTTGGGGCTGTTTTCCAGCAAGGATTTTTTGGCAATGACCAGCACTACCCCCGCCGGGCCAAGGTTTTTTTGCACCCCGGCGTAAATGAAGTCGAATTTCTTAAAATCAAGAGGACGGGAGAGAATATCGGAGGACATATCGGCAAAGAGGGGTACGCCCTTGGTGTCCGGGATATAGTGGAACTCGGTGCCGTAGATGGTGTTGTTGTAGCAAAGATGGACATAGGCGGCCTGAGGATTTATCTTCAGTTCCTCTTGGGTGGGAATGTGCTTAAAATTAACTTCTTTGCTAGAGGCCGCAACCTCCCCCACGCCCAAAATAGCGGCTTCTTCGTAGGCTTTAGTGGCAAAACTACCGGAGAGGACGTAGCTGCCGGGATGCTCCTTGGTGGCAAAATTCATAGGGAGCATGGCGAACTGCAAGCTGGCGCCCCCCTGAATAAACAGGACTTCGTAGTCGTCTTCCAGCCCCATGAGTTCCTTGATGTCGGCTTTGGCCTTATTATGCACCTCGTCATATTCGGGGGCGCGGTGGCTGATTTCCAAGATAGACATACCGCTAGCGTTAAAATTCAAGAACTCCTCCTGCGCCTCACGCAAAACCTCAAGGGGCAAGGTGGAAGGCCCCGGATTAAAATTATACACGCGCTCTGCTTCCAAAGAAAAAACCTCCTGTCAAGTAAAAAAAATGTACGCACCTATTATAACCGCAAAGAATGGTTTTGGCCAGCGTATTATACTCGGAAAAAGCGCTATATTTAACCACTATATTTGACACCATAGCGGCGGCTGTGTACAATATCGTGACGTTGGAATTATATTTTGGTTTGAGAAAGAAGGACACTTTATGTTAATCACCGGTAAACAAAAAGCCTTGGCGCTGGCCGCCCATATTAGCTACCTGTTCTTTGGCGTAGGCTATATATTAGTGCCGCTGGCTATTTACCTCATTTACGACGGCAAGGATCACTTCGTGGCGCTCCACGCTAAACAAGCGCTTGTCGCGCAGGCCCTTTTGGGTATAATGGGCGCAGTGGTAGCGGGGCTCACCTTGGTATTGGTGGGATTCCTTCTGTGGCCGATTATGGCTTTGCTGGGGCTTGTGTGGTTTATCGCCTCTCTATACGATTGTTTCAAGGTAATAAACGGCGAGGATTACCGCTATCCGCTGTTGGGGAGGGTGGGCGCCTAAAAGGTAACGCTAAGAACCTGTTTTCACAAGAAGATTCATGGTATCCTACAGACATGAAAACGAATGAAACAAAGCGTCAGTCGTATCCGACCGACTTGAAAGTGATGATGTGGAACTTTACTTTAAAGATTGCCCTGACAACACCAAAGTAGATCAATTCTCAACTACCGAAAAAAATGGGGGAAGAGTAGAGAAGCGCATCTGCAAGAAGGTGGATGATGCACGTTGGCTACAGGAACGGCATGACTGGCCGGGACTGCGTAGCTTTTTCAGCATTGAACGGATTGTGACCGCAGGCGGCAAAACGACGATATGTCTCACAATCGAAGAAATGTAGCGTCAAACGGCATTTGTTGGATTGCCTGCTCAGTGATACGCGCTTGTTGAAATTGATTGCGTTTATCAAAATATAGTGACTATTTTATGAAACGAAAGTGGGGTTATTATTCATGAGCGCATTGTACTCCCTCCGCTCTACGGGTACCTCCCTCCAAGAGGGAGGCTTAAGGGAAACGTGTTGCAGTTACCCCTAGGTCGCGTTATAATGGCGAGAGTTTTTGTTAGCAAGCGTGAAAGGATTGGCCTGTGATGCGAAAGTACCGTATAGTTCCCCAAAAAGAAAACATGTTTTGGCAACTGGTGCAGGGCATGGATTTAGCCGGGGAGGAGCGGAGGCTCTTAAAGAACGCCGCCATCACCCATGTGGAGGTAACCCCCAAAACAAACCGCTGGGAGGTACTATTGCAGACCCAGGAACTTATCGGCGAGGAATTACTGACTCGCGCCGCCGGTCATATCAGGACTAAATGCGCCTTGAGCGAGGTGCTGTTTTATCAGCAGGTGGCGGACGTAGAGGCGGCGGTGGCTAAAAATTGGGCGAAGCTGGCCAAAGAAGTGGCGGATGGAAATCAAATCGTTTACTTCAGTCTGCGTCGTATGAAACCAATTGTGGAGGGTAGCCGCTTAAAACTTACCGTGGGCGGCGAGTTCAGCGGCGAAATTCTCACCAACTACGGCATCCCGGCTTTGCTACGCAAGACCGTGAAAAAAATGCTGGGCTTTAACTGCGACGTGGAAATTGTCAGGGATTTTGTGACCTCCCCCTCCGATTTCGGCTATGACGAGGAGCTTGCCGAACGAAATATCCCCGTATATGCCCCTCCCGTCAGTCTCAAGGAATATCAACAAGCCGTAGCGGCAGAGAAAAGCGCCGCGCCGCCTCCCCCCACTTCCCAGCCAAGCGCGCCCACGCCGCATAGCGCCCCCTTACCGACTCTCCCCGGCGCCGACGGGTTGCTTCTGGGCAAGATCTTCGGCGGCGAGGCGGTGAAAATCGAAACCATCACCGAGGAAATGAAAAACGTCGTTATCGAGGGTTTTATCGGAGACGGCGCCATGTGCGGCGTGCGCACCAATGAGTTCAAGACCGGCACGAAGCTTTTGACCTTTGCCGTGGCCGATGACACCAACGGCATCGGTTGCAAGAAATTCTTTAAGGACAAGGAAAAGGAAGAGTTCGAACGGGTAACCGGCCTTTTAAAACCCGGTATGGAAGTGCGGCTGAAAGGCTCCGTTAAATTCGACACCTACCAGAACGAATATATGTTCTTCGTAGATAGCATCGCCCAAAAGAAGGGACAAAAACGGGAGGACAAGGCCGCCGAGAAGCGCACGGAACTCCACGCCCACACCACCATGAGCAACATGGACGGGGTGGTGTCGGTGAAAAACCTCATCAAGACTGCCGCCCGTTGGGGGCATAAGGCCATTGCCATAACGGATCACGGCGTGGTACAAGCCTTTCCCGATGCCGCCAAAGCGGTGCATGACGGTAAGCTGGACATTAAAATAATTTACGGCATGGAAGGGTACTTGGTGGGGGAGGATTATGAGCAGAAAAGAGCCAACCACATTATATTGCTGGCGAAAAATCCCCAAGGACTGCAACATCTCTACCAACTGGTTTCCCTTTCCCACTTGAAATACCTCCACCGGCAGCCCCGGATTCCCAAGGCGCTCCTCGCCGAATACCGAGAGGGCTTAATCATCGGTTCCGCCTGCGAGGCCGGGGAGCTTATCCGCGCCATCGTGGAGGGCAGGAGCGAGGAGGAACTCTTAGAAATCGCCGCCTTCTATGATTATTTGGAAATACAGCCCATCGGCAACAACGAGTTTTTGAAACGTAGCGACAATTTCCCTGACGTGCAAACGGACGATGATTTGCGCAACATAAATCTAAAGGTGGCCGCCCTCGCCAAAAAGCTGGGCAAAATGCTCATTGCCACCGGGGACGTGCATTTTTTGAATCCCGAAGACGCCATTTACCGCGCCATTCTCATGAAAGGAAAGGGCTACGAGGACGCGGAAATGCAAGCCCCGTTGTTTTTGCGTACCACGGAGGAAATGCTGCAGGAATTTGCCTATCTGGGAGAGGAGGAGGCTTACGCCGCCGTCGTCACCAATCCCGGCCAAATCAGCGATATGGTGGAAGTCTTAAAACCCATCCCTGACGATTTGTATTCCCCCATGATACCGGGGGCGGACGAAGAAATCAGAGAAATGTCTTACCACCGCGCCAAGGAACTTTACGGCGAAAACTTGCCGAAGGTGGTAGAAGACAGATTAGAGCAGGAATTAAAACCCATTATCGGCCACGGTTTTTCCGTGCTGTATCTCATTTCCCAGCGGTTGGTGAAAAAATCCAACGACGACGGCTATCTCGTAGGTTCCCGTGGGTCGGTGGGGTCTTCCTTTATCGCCACCATGACGGGCATCACCGAGGTAAATCCTCTGCCGCCTCACTGGCGCTGTCCTCATTGTCAGTATTCCAAGTTCATTGAAGACGGCTCCTACGGTTGCGGCTATGACCTGCCGGACAGGGAATGTCCCGTGTGCGGCACAGCGCTTATAAAGGACGGCCATGATATTCCCTTCGCGGTGTTCTTGGGCTTCGACGGCGATAAGGTGCCGGATATTGACCTGAATTTCTCCGGCGAATACCAACCGCAGGCGCATAAATATACGGAGGTGTTGTTCGGCAAAGACAACGTGTATCGCGCCGGCACCATCGCCACGGTGGCGGATAAAACCGCCTTTGGCTATGTTTTAAAATTCTACGAGGAAAAGGGCATCAAAAAACATCGCGCTTTCATCGAGCGGATGGCGCAAGGGTGCATGGGAGTGAAGCGCACCACGGGGCAACATCCGGCTGGCATTATGGTTGTGCCGCGAAACATGGATATACACTTCTTTACGCCGATTCAACGACCCGCCGACGACAAGACCACCACTACCATCACCACTCATTTCGATTATCAGTCCATCAGCAGTCGCTTGGTGAAACTGGATATTCTGGGACACGATGACCCCACGGTGATAAAAATGCTGGAAGACCTCACCCATCGGGATCCCAAAACCATTCCCTTCGACGATAAAGCCACCCTTTCCATTTTTTCTTCCACCGAGGCTTTAGGAGTTACCCCGGAGGAACTGGGAGCTAACTCTGGCACCTTCGGTATCCCGGAATTTCGCACGGGCTTCACCAGACAAATGATCGATGATACTCACCCCAACTGTTTCAGCGACCTCGTGCGTATTTCCGGCTTTTCTCACGGTACCGACGTGTGGCTGGGCAACGCTCAGGAACTCATTCGCGCCGGAACCTGTACCCTGAAGGACGCAATTTCCGCTCGGGACGACATCATGATGTACCTTATTCACCACGGCATTGATCCTTTGCTCTCCTTCAAAACCATGGAGGGAGTGCGTAAAGGCAAGGGCATCAAACCGGAAGTGGTGGAAATTCTTAGACAAGGCAACGTGCCGGAATGGTACATCGAGTCCTGCCAAAAAATAAAATATCTGTTCCCCAGAGCTCACGCCACGGCCTATGTCATGATGGCTTACCGCATCGCTTTCTGCAAGGTGCATTACCCCCTAGCCTTCTACGCCGCCTATTTTTCCATTCGCGCTGCGGAATTTGATGCCAACGTGGTAGCCCGAGGCAAAGACTATGTGGGAGAGCAAATTAAGCTCCTAGAAGCCAAGGCCAAGGAGAAAAAGCTGGATGTAAAGGACAGCGGCACCCTTATCGTGTTGCAACTGGCTTGGGAAATGTATCTCCGGGGTTTTAAAGTGGAATACGTGGATTTGTATAAATCCGACGCGGAAAAATTCATCATTTTGGAGGATTCGCTCTTGCCCCCCTTGGCCTCGTTGGCCGGTATGGGAAACGTAGCGTCCCGAAATATTGTGGAAGCTAGGCAAGCCGGCTACTTTACCTCGGTGGATGACCTCCACAAACGCTCCGGCATTTCCAAAACCTGCGTGGAGATTCTCCGAGAACACGGCTGCCTCGACGGCATGAGCGAAAGCGATCAAATGGCTTTGTTCGGTGGGTAACGGGGGAAAATATGCGTTTAGTAATCGGAATTTCCGGCGCCAGCGGCGTTATCATGGGCTACGAACTGCTCAAAGTTTTGCGCGCCACCCCGGAGGTAGAAACTCATCTGGTCATAACGGAGGGTGCCAAAAAAACTTTTTCGCTGGAAACCGGCATCTCACCGACGCAGGCGGAGGCGCTGGCGGATTTTGCCTACGACAGCGCCGACTTTGCCGCGCCCATCGCCAGCGGTTCCTTTTTAACCGCCGGTATGGTAGTAATGCCCTGTAGTATGAAAACTTTAGCTGGGATAACCGTGGGTTACGCGGAAAATTTGCTGCTCAGAGCGGCGGACGTGACTTTAAAAGAGGGGAGACCCCTAGTCTTGGTGCCTAGGGAAACGCCTCTTTCCAAATTGCACCTGCGAAATCTTAAAGAAGCGGCAGACCTAGGCGCCACCATTCTCCCCCCCATGCTGACTTTTTATAACGGTGCCGACACGGTGGAAAAACAAATCAATCACCTGCTGGGCAAAACTCTGCGTCTTTTGGGGCTAGACATGCCCGGATTTAAATCTTGGGGCGAGTAAGTAAAATTTGCTTTTTGCTTGCCATGGCGGTCGTATTTGAGTAAAATAAACAAATATGAAAGACATCTGAAAAGACAGCTGGAAAGGAAAATATTTAATCTCGGGTGGTGTATTGCATGGATTCAAAGTGGAACGTGGGCATAGACATAGGCTCAACCACCATTAAATTGGTGGTCATGGACAAGGCGAAAAATCTTGTCCACCAAAGCTATGCTCGCCACTTTTCCGAAATTGGTCGAGCTTTGCGGGAAAATTTGACCACCCTCAAAAACATCGTGGGGGGACAGAAATTTTCTTTTGCTTTGACGGGTTCTGCCGGAATGGGAGTTGCCAGCCGCTTGCGTCTGCCCTTTGTGCAGGAGGTCATGGCTTCCGCCGCCGCGGTGAAAGCCTTTATTCCCCAGACCGATACGGTGGTGGAACTGGGGGGAGAGGATGCCAAGATAACTTACTTGGGGGACGCCCCGGAACAACGGATGAACGGCGTGTGCGCCGGAGGTACCGGCTCTTTTATCGACCACATGGCGGCTCTCCTTGCGACCGACGCTCCGGGTCTCAATGCGCTGGCGGCCAAGGGCAAACAAATTTATACCATCGCTTCCCGGTGCGGCGTTTTTGCCAAGACGGATATTCAAGCCTTGATGAACGACGGCGCGGCCAAAGCCGACATCGCCCTGTCCATTTTTCAAGCGGTGGTAAATCAAACCATCGGCAATTTGGCGCAGGGACGCCCTATCAGCGGCAAAGTAGCTTTCTTAGGCGGCCCTTTGCATTTTCTGCCGGAGCTGAAGAAGCGTTTTATCGCCACCTTAGGGCTGACCGAGGAAAACGTGGTGCAGGTCAAGAACGGCAATTTCTTCGTGGCCATGGGGGCGGCGCTGTCAGACGAAGCGGAGCTTATGGACGAAAAACGTCTCGACCAAAGTCTGAACGCCGCTAATGAGGAAAATCGCCGGGAAAGCAAGCCGGAGTTGGTTCTTTTTGCCGACGAAAACGAATACGCCGCTTTTAAAATCCGTCACGACCAGCATAAAGTGCCGCGAGGCGAGCTAAAAACTTATCGCGGCGCGGTGTATCTGGGCATTGATGCCGGTTCCACCACCACTAAAATCGCCGCCATCGGCGAACATAAAGAACTCTTATACACTTCTTACGGCAGCAACCACGGTTCGCCCTTAAAAACCGTGGTAAGAGAGCTGACGGAGTTTTATCGCGTCCTGCCGCACGCAGCGCATCTAGCCGCCGTTTATACCACCGGTTACGGCGAAGCCATCGTGAAGGCGGCGCTCCATGCCGACGGCTCGGAGGTAGAAACCTTTGCCCATCTCAGGGCGGCGCAGGAATTTTGCCCCGAGGTCTCTTTTGTCATGGACATCGGCGGTCAAGACATGAAATGCTTCTTTGTGCAAGAGGGCAGCATTGGCAACATCACCTTGAATGAGGCGTGTTCCGCCGGATGCGGCTCCTTTATCGAAAATTTTGCCCAAGGTCTGCATCTCACCGCCGGAGAATTTGCGAGGCTCGCCGTGAGCGCCACAGCGCCGGTGGATTTAGGCACTCGTTGCACCGTGTTCATGAACTCCAAGGTGAAACAGGCGCAAAAAGAAGGGGCGGAAGTAGCGGATATTTCGGCTGGCATCGCTGTTTCCGTGGTGAAAAACGCCCTCTTCAAGGTCATGCAACTAAAAGACGTGGCCGAGCTGGGAGAACATATTGTAGTCCAAGGCGGCACCTTTTATAACGACGCAGTACTGCGCGCCATGGAAAAAATTCTCGGCAGGGAGGTAATTCGCCCGGACATAGCCGGTCTGATGGGCGCTTACGGCGCGGCGATTTTGGCCTGCGAGTCGGGAGCTTACGCATCAGGCTTGCTGTCGGCGGAGAAGCTGGCGGATTTTGCCGTGAAAACCGATTCATATCGCTGTAAGGGTTGCGGCAACTCTTGCCTCATTACTAGGCAAGAGTTTTCCGACGGGGGCAAATATTTTACCGGGAATCGATGCGAGCGAGGTATCGGCGGCAAAAAAACGCAGGATAACGCCACTAACATTTACGCTTACAAGTATGAGCGGCTCTTTGTTCCCTACAAGCCGCTGGAAAATCCCCGGCGAGGGGTAATCGGCATTCCGCGTACGCTGAATATGTACGAGGAATATCCCTTTTGGTTCACTTTCTTTAACGAGCTGGGCTATAGAGTGGAAATTTCCGGCAAATCCACGGCCAAAATGTACTGCAAGGGCATGGCCACCGTGCCGTCGGATTCCCTTTGCTATCCGGCGAAACTCGCCCACGGGCATATCATGGATTTGGTGGAGCGTGGGATTAAGAAGATTTTCTACCCCTGCGAGCCTTATAACATGGTTGATGAAGCTCATAAAAACGCCAATCATTTCAATTGTCCCGTGGTGGCCTCCTACGCCGAAAACATTCGGGGCAACATGGACATTTTAAGAGAAAAAAATATAACCTTTATCCAGCCATTCCTCCCCATTAACGACCCTAAACGGCTGACGGAACGTCTCGTCGAAGAACTCACGGGCGAGAATCTCACCAAAAAAGAAATCGCCGCCGCCGTAGATAGAGCTTACGCGGAACTGGCGCATTATCGGGCAGACGTGCGCCGCTACGGCGAGAAGCTACTGGCGGAGCTCAATAAAGCCAACGCTCCGGCCATAATGCTGGTGGGACGGCCTTATCACATCGACCCGGAAATAAACCACGGCATCCCGGAAATGATTGCTTCCTACGGACTGCCCATTATTTCCGAAGATGCGGTATATCATCTGCCGGTAAAAAATTACCCCTTGCAAGTGGTGAACCAGTGGAGCTATCACGCTAGGCTTTATCATGCCGCCGAATTTGTAGCCGCCCACCCGAACATTACCCTCATTCAACTCAGCTCCTTCGGTTGCGGCCTTGACGCTATCACCACCGGGCAGGTCAAGGAAATTTTGGAATCCCGGCGGCGCATTTACACCATGATTAAATTGGACGAGGTGTCGAATTTAGGCGCGGCGCGGATTCGTTTGCGGTCTTTGCTGGCGGCGCTGAAAAGGCGGCAGGAAATCCCCTACCGCCCGATGGTAGCGGTAGAGCGGCCTCATTTCACCGAGGACTGCAAGGCTACCCACACGGTTTTGGTGCCGCAAATGGCGCCCATTCATTTTGAGCTTTTAAAAACCGCTATTGAAAAGTACGGCTACGTTTTGGCTATTCCTCCCATGCCGGACAAAGCGGCCATCGACCTAGGACTGCGCTATGTGAACAACGATATGTGTTACCCGGCCATAGTGGTCATCGGGCAACTGATTGCCGCCTTGCGTTCGGGAAAATACGACGTAAACCACACGTCCATCATGCTCTTTCAGACCTGCGGCGCCTGTCGCGCCACCAATTATTTGGGGGTACTGAGGCAAGCCTTAAAATACGCCGGTTACGGTCAGGTGCCGGTCTTTGCTTGCCGGGGACTGCCGGAGGAGACAGACTCCTTTAAATTAAATCCCTCCATGTTGGCGGATGTCATTAAAGCCGCCGTCTATGGGGATCTGTTGATGAACGTCAAAAATCGGATGCTCCCTTACGAAACAATACGCGGCGAAACTCAGCGGCTATTTGACAAGTGGCTGGAAAAGAGCAAGGCCGAATTGCAAGATGGCAATTACTTTAAATTCCGCCGCAACATTAAACAAGCGGTGCGAGAATTTGATAATTTACCCATCGACGATACCCGGTGGAAACCGAAAGTGGGGGTGGTGGGAGAAATTTTGGTGAAATATCATCCGGTAGCCAACAACCGCTTGGAAGAAGTGTTGCTGAAGGAAGGCGCCGAGGTGGTGATGCCGGATTTCGTTGATTTCTTCCTCTATGCGGCTTACGATGCCGTAGCCGGTCATCGACTTTTGGCCGGTTCCCTGAAGGACAAACTTTTCGCCAAAATGTTTATCCGCTTCATGGAATTTTTCCGCGCCCCCATGCGGCACGCCTTGACAGCCAGCCGCCATTTTCGGTCGCCTCAAGACATCGCCGCCACAGCCAAAATGGCCGAGCGGCATGTGAGTCTGGGGAATATGGCCGGCGAGGGCTGGTTCCTCACCGGGGAAATGGTGAAGCTCATCGAAGAAGGAGTTCCCAATGTGGTGTGCTTGCAGCCCTTCGGGTGTTTGCCCAATCACATCACCGGCAAAGGCGTTATGCACGAGTTGCGCGCCCACTATCATCAGGCCAACATCGTGGCCATTGACTGCGATGCCGGTTCCAGCGAAGTTAATCAGCTGAATCGCATCAAACTTATGTTGGCGGTGGCTAAAGATAAGCAACCGGCAGAGGCAGAAGGGGAGGCCAGCTATGGCAGAGTACAAACCTTATAAGTCGGGCAAGGTGCGGGAAGTTTACGATTTAGGCGATCACCTCATCATGGTCGCCACGGATAGAATTTCCGCCTTCGACCACATTCTCAAAAATAAAGTGACTGGCAAAGGCGTTATCCTCACCAAAATGTCCGAGTTTTGGTTTAACCTCACGGCGGATATTTTGCCCAATCACCTCTTAACCACGGACAACGACGCTATGCCGGAGTTTTTCCGGCAGGAAGAATTTTTAGGACGCAGCACGAAATGCCGCAAGCTCCGAATGCTCCCATTAGAATGCATTGTCCGGGGTTACATCACCGGCAGCGGCTGGGAAAGCTACCGACAAGACGGCACGATCTGCGGTATCAAACTCCCCCCGGGGCTGAAGGAAGCGGAAAAACTTACCAACCCCATCTTCACCCCCAGCACCAAAGCTGAACTGGGCGACCACGACGAAAATGTTTCCCTAACGGAGGCGGCCAGAGCAATAGAAAAATCTTTTCCCGGCAAGGGCGAAGAATACGCCGCTAAAGCTTGCGACTACTCCCTGCGCGTCTATGAAAAATGCGCCGCCTACGCCAAAGAGCGCGGTATCATCATCGCCGACACCAAATTCGAGTTTGGGGTAGATGACGAGGGACAAATCCGTTTGGCCGACGAGGTACTCACCCCGGACAGCTCGCGTTTTTGGCCGCTCGCCGGTTATACCCCCGGCCAAAGCCAACCTTCCTACGATAAACAATTTGTTCGCGACTGGCTGAAAGCCAATCCTACCAGCGACTACGCCTTGCCCCAAGACATTATCGACAAAACCATCGCGAAATACCAAGAGGCTTACGATTTGCTGACGCGTTAGACAAAAAAGGAGAAAGCCATGAAAGTTGCAGTGATGATGGGGAGCGATTCGGACTGGCCGATTATTAAGCCGGCCACGGAACTTTTGAAAGAATTTGGGATAGAGGCGCAAATAATCGTAGCTTCGGCGCACCGCACGCCGGAAAAAGTCCGGGATATTGCGCTGAACTCAGGTCAAGACGGCATCGACCTCTTTATTGTGGCGGCCGGAGCGGCGGCGCATTTGGCCGGAGTGGTGGCAAGCTATACCGTGAAGCCCGTTATCGGCGTACCCATAAATGCCACCCCTTTAAACGGCATGGACGCGCTTCTCAGTACGGTGCAGATGCCTTCCGGGGTTCCCGTGGCCACCATGGCAGTGAACGGCGCCAAAAATGCGGCGGTGATGGCGGCGGAAATCCTCGCGGTAGGCAGTCCCGACCTGCGAGAGAAACTGGCGGCTTATCGCGAGAAGTTAAAAGTCGCCGTGGAGAAAAAAGCCGCTCGGGTGGCGGCGCAACAGCTGTAACAGCCTTGAAGAGAAACGAGCGATATATGCAAGAAAATTTTACGGTCTCGCCTTGGCATGAGGAATGTGGGGTTTATGGAGTTTATTCTCGCGCCGAGGACGTGGCGGAAATGACTTACTACGGCCTTTACGCTCTGCAACATCGAGGACAGGAGAGCGCCGGTATCGCCATTACCGACGGCGCTTGGATGGATGTCAATCGTGGCATGGGGCTGGTAGGCGAAGTCTTCAGGCATCAGCTCCCCCACATGGAGGGACAATATATTGCCATCGGCCATGTGCGCTACTCCACCACCGGCTCCAGTCTTTTGAGCAATACCCAGCCGCTCATGGTGAATTTTTCCGGGGGGAAAATCGCCCTCGCCCATAACGGCAACCTCACCAACGCCGCCGAAATTCGTCACGAGCTGGAAGAGAACGGCACTACCTTTCAAACTACCATTGATTCGGAAGTCATAGTCAATTTAATTGCTCGCTCTCGCGCCGCCACCATCGAAGAGCGCATCAGAGAAAGCCTTAGCAAGATAAAAGGGGCTTACTGCCTAACGCTGATGACGGAGAATAAACTCATCGGCGTTAGGGATCCTCAAGGCTTCAGGCCTCTTTGCCTAGGGAAAACCGAGGCCGGCTCTTGGGTAATTTCCTCCGAAAGCGCCGCCCTTGATGTAGTCGGAGCAGAATTTATCCGGGACGTGGCGCCGGGAGAAATGGTGGTCATTGACGACGAGGGACTCCGTTCCTATGAATTTGCCACCAAGGAAAAACGCGCCGCCTGCGTCTTTGAGTACATTTACTTTGCCAGACCCGATTCGATAATTGACGGTCAAAGCGTCCACGAGGCCAGATTCATGATGGGGAGGATGCTGGCCAGAGAAAGCGGCTGCATGGGTGATATTGTGATTTCCGTGCCGGATTCCGGCAATACGGCGGCATCGGGCTTTGCCGTGGAGGCTAAAATCCCCTACATGGAAGGTTTGGTGAAAAATCGTTACGTTGGCCGCACCTTCATTCAACCCTCCCAAAAAAAACGGGACAAGGCGGTGCAGTTAAAACTAAATCCCATTCGCTCCGTGGTGGCGAGTAAAGCCGTCATTTTGGTAGATGATTCCATCGTGCGCGGCACCACCAGCGGCAAAATCGTCAAGATGCTGAGAAACGCCGGCGCCAAAGAAGTGCATATGTGCGTAAGTTCTCCCCCCATCGGTTTTCCTTGCTACTACGGCATTGACACTTCCATTCGCAAGGAGTTAATCGCCGCCTCCAAAACAGTGGAGGAAATCTGCGCTTATATCGGCGCCGATTCCCTGCATTTTTTGTCTTTGGATGGTTTAAAGGCCGCTTTCTCTGCCGCCCAAGCGGAAAACATGTGCTACGCCTGTTTCAACAGCGCTTACCCGGTGGAGCAGGGAAAATGTCCTCGGAGCGCCGGAAAATACGTTTTCGAGCCTAGGAAATGTTGAGCATGGGGCTTTGCCCCATACCCCACCAAAGGGCTTTGCCCTCTGGACTTCCAGCAGGGACTTTCGCCCCTGCACCCCATAATAAGTTTATTAAAGGGTGCAGGGGGATTATCCCCCTGCTGGGGTTTGGGGCAAAGCCCCAAAAATAAAAATATAAGGAGGGACATATGGCAGAAGAACTTACATATCGCGCCGCCGGCGTGGATATTGATGCCGGCAATCGCGCCGTGGAAATGATAAAGAAAAGCGTTCGCGCCACTTATCGCCCGGAGGTTATGGGGGACTTGGGCGGTTTTGGCGGCCTTTTTGCCCTAAACCCGAAGTATAAAGAGCCGGTGCTAGTGTCCGGCACCGACGGCGTCGGCACGAAACTGAAACTGGCTTTCAGGCTGAATAAACACGATACCATCGGGCAAGATGCGGTGGCCATGTGCGTCAACGATATTTTGGTGCAGGGAGCGGAGCCGCTTTTCTTTTTGGATTATTTGGCGGTGGGGAAATTAAACCCGGAGCAGGTGGCGGAAGTAGTTAAGGGCGTGGCGGCGGCTTGCAAGGAATCCGGGTGCGCCCTGATTGGCGGCGAAACGGCGGAAATGAGCGGTTTTTATCCGCCGGGGGAATACGACATCGCCGGATTCGCCGTGGGAGTGGTGGAAAAAGAACGCCTCATCACCGCGGCGCTGGTGAACGAAGGGGATATTCTCTTGGGACTGCCGTCCTCTGGGCTTCACTCCAACGGCTATACCCTAGCGCGAAAAATTGTTTTTGAGCGTCGGCAAATGACCGGTAGCGAATACATCCCCGAACTCGCCAAAACTATCGGCGAGGAACTTTTGACACCCACGCGGCTGTACCCGAAAATTATTTTGCCCCTGCTCGCAGAATTTGCCGCAGCTGTTCGCGGCTTGGTGCATATCACCGGCGGCGGCTTCTACGATAATATCCCTCGGGCGTTGCCGAAGGGTCTCGCGGTAGAAATAAATAGCGACGCATGGGAAAAGCCCCCCATTTTTTCTTTGCTACAAGCGTGGGGCAATGTGCCTTGGAAGGAAATGTATCGGACTTTCAACATGGGCATAGGCATGGTCGTTGTGGTGGCGGCGGATAAGGCCGGAGCGGTACGGGAGTTTTTGACCGCGCAAGGCGAAAAGTGCTACGAAATTGGCCGGGTCACCACGGGAGAGGGTGTCACCATCAGAGGCGAGGTTTTTGACCATGCCGACTAAAGAACGCTTAGGAGTGCTTTGTTCCGGCCGCGGCACGGATCTACAATCCATCATTGACGCCATTGACCGGGGCGAAGTCAACGCCGAAATAGCCGTGGTGTTGACGGACAAACCTAACGTCATGGCGCTGGAACGCGCCGCCAAAGCCAAGATAAAAAATCTTTGCGTCAATCGACAGGAGTTTGCGAGCCGGGAGGATTTTGAACGCGCATTGGTGCGAGAACTCCAAGCGGCAAGTGTTACCTTGGTGGTACTGGCCGGCTTCATGCGGCTCCTCAGTCCCTATTTCGTCCACGCCTACCAAGGCCGCATCATGAATATTCACCCCTCTCTTTTGCCCTCCTTCGGCGGCGCTCACGCTCATCGTGACGTTTTGGCCTACGGCGTTAAGGTTTCGGGTTGCACGGTGCATTTTGTGGATGAGGGCATGGACCGCGGCCCCATTATTCTGCAAGAGGCTGTTCCCGTGTGGGAAAACGACACGGAAGAAACACTAGCGGCTAGAGTACTCGAAAAAGAACACCTCGTTTACCCCAAGGCCATTCAGCTTTACTGCGAGGGTAGATTGAAAGTGGAAGGACGTCAGGTGCGGATTTTGGATTTCGCTGGGGGCAAGGAAAATGGCCAATAAGGTTGTAGTCATCACCGTGACCAAAATCGAATCGGATATCGTGGAGAGCTTCGTGCGTCACACGCTGACCTTTGCCGATGAAATCATCATCGCCGACAACGGCAGTAGCGACGGCACTTGGGAAATTCTGCAACACTTGCGCGACGAAGGACTGCCCCTGCACTGTCGGCGGCTCCTGCCCAAAGTGGAGTTTGCCCACGACGAAATGATGCTGTCTTTGCTGTGGGACGCCTTGGATAATCACGGAGCCGATTTGGTGTTGCCCTTGGATACCGACGAGTTTTTAATCGGCACGGAACCGGGCATTTCCTGCCGTGACGTGCTCCGTAAGCTACCGAGCGACGACATCTACGCGCTGAAATTGGTGAAATACAATCCCGAAGTCCCCTATGTGGATTCCACTGCCTTCTTATTGCAAGGTATTTGTCGGCGCGAGGCGCCGCCGCGTGAGGTAAAAACCTACAAGGTGGTGGTGGGCGCCAAAGGATTGCCGCCGGGACGCACCTTTCGTTATGTCCCCGGTTGTCACAGCGCCTACGCCGCGTTGCCTTCGGGTGACGAAAACATTACCCTCACCGCCTTGCCCGATCTGCACTTGGCTCATTTTCACTGGCGCAGCGACGAGCGCTACCTAATCAAGTCCATCCTTGGTTGGCCGGGCATGGTATGCCAATATACGGCTTATACGGCGAACTGCTCATACATGAAGGACATCTACGAAAGCATCATCCGCGGAAACCGTCAAGGGTTCCAACCGTCATTCGGTACCAAAAGCGAAAGCGTGAATATCGCCTCCTACTGCGCTCCTCAAGTCATGCGCTACGGTAACGAAGCCAAATTAGACGGGCTGGCCACCTCCATGTTGGAATGCGTCAAGATAGCCGAAGCCTACGTTGAGGAAAAAGTCCTTCGCTTGGTGCGCCGCGTTGACCTGCTATTGCCTTACTTTGGAGACATGGCGGCTCTGCGCCAAGCGCTTTGTTTGGCGCGAGAGCAGACTTATCCCCATATCAACCTGTTCATACTGAACTTGACCGCCAGCGACATACCACCAGGCTCATTGCTTGACGGTTCTCCCGTTGCCCGGGTCATACCGCTAGCCGGAATATCCCACGAACAAGGCGAGGCCACCTTAAATCGCGAACTCAATGGTGATTACGTTCAGTGGATTTTGCCGGGAAGTTACTTAGAGCCGCCCCATGTGAACCGCTTGCTAGCGCTGACCGAAACCCAAAGTATGCGACTGTCGCTGTATATGTTCAGTGGAGCCGCGCCTTTTACGCCGTTGCATCCCTATGTGGATCTGTGTGGCGCCTACAGTTACGATAACGTCGATGCCAAAAAACTTTGGCCGCGACTGTTGGCGCAAGGTCGCTATCCGGTGGGCGGACTTGATAATCTCCTGTTGCCGCGACAGGTCATGCACGATTGTCACTGGTTGCTAGCTTGCCTGACGGCCACGGGATTGCAACTTATGTCCGCGTGGCGAGCGCTGCTCGGCGTTACCGCTAAAATTTTCGTGACTCGCGGCAACGCTACGGCCACGCGTTGCGTAACTGCAGAGGAATACATTTATCACCAACTGGACTGGTTCAATCTGCTGAATGAGGACAACAGCTTACTCGACGATGAGGGATTGCGCGCGGCTTTGGCTCTGTGGCGCGACAATTATTTGTCCCTCAGCGCTAACGAATCATTGCGAAATACTGAGGCATGGTCGGCCTATGCAAAGACCGCCGCTATTTTTTTCTCAAGAGGTGCACTATGAAAGTAAAACGCGCGCTGATTAGCGTCTCGGATAAAACCGGCGTGGTGGAATTTGCCAAAAGTTTGACGGAGGCCGGAGTGGAAATAGTTTCCACGGGGGGAACCATGAAAGCGTTGAAGGAAGCCGGCCTACCCGTTACCTACGTCAGCGATGTTACCGGTTTCCCCGAAATTATGGACGGTCGGGTGAAGACCTTGAATCCCTACATTCACGGCGGTATTTTGGCGGTGAGGGACAATCCCCGTCATAAGCAGGAAATGCAGGAACATAAAATCACCCCCATTGACCTCGTGGCGGTAAATCTCTATCCCTTCAGAGAAACGGTGATGAGGCAGAACGTGACGCTGGCAGAAGCCGTGGAAAATATCGACATTGGTGGGCCGGCCATGATCCGCGCCGCCGCCAAGAATTTTAAATTCGTGACGGTAATTACCAGTCCCACCCGTTACGCCGAGGTGGCCGCCCTTATCAAAAAAGACGGTTGCGTCAGCGGTATGTTGCGCATGGAACTGGCGCGAGAAGCCTTTGCTCACACGGCGGAATACGATGACGCCATTCAAAAATACCTCAGCGAGCAGGTGGCAAAATGAACATTTTGATTATCGGCTCCGGAGGGAGAGAACACGCCCTCGCTTGGAAAATCGCCCAAAGCCCTCGGTGCGAAAAACTTTACGCCCTGCCCGGCAATCCCGGAATGGAAGAAATCGCGGAATGTTTGACGGGGCTTAGTATTGAAGATAATGAAGCGGTAGTTAGGATGGCTAAAGAAAAGTCTATCGACCTTGCGGTGATAGGCCCCGAGGTGCCGCTGATGAACGGCCTCGCCGACGCGTTAGAGGCCGCCGGTATTAGCGCTTTCGGCCCCAGTCAGAAGGCGGCAGCCATCGAAGGCTCCAAGGCTTTTGCCAAGGACATTATGAAAAAATACGGCATCCCCACGGCTAAATACCAAACGTTCAGCGAGGCGGCGACGGCCAAAAAATATATTGCAGAGGAAGGCGCCCCCATCGTGGTAAAAGCCGACGGGCTAGCAGCCGGCAAAGGGGTTATCGTGGCCGCCACCTTAGAGGAAGCTCTGGCGGCGGTGGATGACATCTTCGGGGGAGCTTTCGGCGCGGCCGGCGCCAAAGTGGTTATCGAGGAATTTATGCAAGGTGAGGAAGCCTCCCTCCTCGCTTTCACTGACGGCAAAACCGCCCTCCCCATGCTTTCCTCGCAAGATCATAAGCGAGCCTACGACGGCGACAAGGGGCCAAATACGGGGGGTATGGGTACTTACGCTCCGGCGCCCGTCATGACCGCTAAAATGACCCAAGAAGCCACGGAAAAAATCTTGCAGCCCATCATTGCCGCCATGGCCAAAGAAGGCCGCCCCTTCAAAGGTTGCTTGTACGCCGGTTTGATGATTACCGAAGAAGGCCCTAAAGTAGTGGAGTTCAACGCCAGATTCGGCGACCCGGAGACGCAAGTCGTTCTGCCGCTCCTGAAAAGCGACTTGGTGGAAATAATGCTCGCTTGCGCCGAGGGCAACCTAGACAAACAAAAGATTGAATGGGAAGACGGCGCGGCGGTATGCGTGGTGCTGGCCTCCGGCGGCTATCCCGGCAAATACGTCAAGGGCTATCCCATTGAGGGACTGACGGCCGCTAAAGAGGCGGCTATGCTGGTTTTCCACGCCGGTACTAAAAGGCAAGGAGCCGAAATCGTTACCGCCGGGGGACGGGTCTTAGGCGTGGTGGCTAAGGCAAAAGATATTCCCTCCGCCGTAAACAAGGCTTATGTGGGAGTATCCCTGATAAAATTTAAAGATGTCCATTATCGCCATGATATTGCCCATTTAGCCATGAAAAAACGAGGCTAACAGAATAATACGCCAAAAGGCGCAGACACTTTTACGGTCTGCGCCTTTTTACCTGTTATCCACTTTTTCCAGATTCGTCAAATCGTGCTCCCACAAGCGATGGTCGGCTAGTTTTTCATACTTGGTGCCGGGGTGTCCCCAGTTGGCGTAAGGGTCGATGGAGATGCCGCCCCGGGGCAGGAATTTTCCCCACACCTCGATATAGCGCGGCTCTAACAACTTTATGAGATCCTTCATGATGATGTTTACCACGTCTTCGTGGAAATCCCCGTGGTTCCGAAAGCTCACTAGGTACAGCTTCAGGGATTTGCTCTCCACCATTCTCTTATCCGGGAGGTAAGCGATATAAAGGGTGGCGTAATCCGGCTGGCCGGTGATGGGGCATAAAGTGGTAAATTCCGGGCAGTTGAATTTCACCCAGTAATCGTTCTCCGGGTGCCGGTTGGCAAAAGTTTCCAAAAGTCCCGGGTCGTAGTCATACGCATAGGCTGTTTTTTTATTGCCGAGGAGAGAAAGCCCCTCGGCTTCTTTTTCTCTGGGCATTACTTTCTCCTGTCATTCATTCCATAGCCATAACGCTGCCGTGCAGAAACTTCGCCTCAAAATCCGGCACGGCCTCCGGCCGTCCGAACAGATAGCCCTGAATGGAATCGGCGCCGCACTCGGAGGCCAGTAGCTCATACTCCGCTTGCCCTTCGACTCCTTCGATGCAACTTTTCAAGCCGATACTGTGACAAAGCTCCACGGTGTATTTTACTAAACGGCGGTCAAAATCGCTTTCGAGGATTTTTTTCACAAACTCTCGGTCAATCTTTACGATGTCGCAGGAAAGATTTTTCAGGGAAGACAGCGAGGAGTAGCCCGTGCCGAAATCGTCCATGGCGATGGCAATGCCTTGTTCCCTAAAAACAGCGAATTGCTGATTGACAAAATTCCAATCCGCCACGATTTTGCTTTCGGTCAGCTCTAAAATAACCGCTTCCGGCGGCAAGCCGCTTTCCTTGATGCACTCCACCACAAATTCCTGAAAGCCGGGATCGCGCACCTGTTCGTAGCTTAAATTCACGCTGACGCGAAAATCAGGTTGAGTTTGCCGCCACTTTTTGCAGACGACGAGGGCTTCGCGTAAGATCCACTTGCCCACGGGGATTATTAGCCGGGTTTCTTCCAGTATGGGGATAAATTCCATGGGGGATACCATGCGTCCCTTGGCGTTTTGCCAACGCAGAAGGGCTTCGGCGCCGATGAGTTTTCGTTCGCGCGCGCTGACTTGGGGCTGAAAGTACAGCTGGAACCCGGCGCACCCGGCCTCCACGCTGGCTCTAAGGCTATCCCGTAGGGAAATGGCGCGCACCCAACGATTGTACTGTTCTTTGCTGAAGAGACAGTTGCGGTTTTTGCCGTCCTGCTTGGCGATGTCCATGGCCGCTTCGGCGTGTTTGTGCAACACCAAATAATCCTTGCCCGACTGGGGGTAAAAAACTGTTCCCGCCGACACGGTGCAGAAAAAATTCTGGCCGCCGATGAGTGTCGGCTGGGCGAGGGAGCCTTGAATAGCGGTAAAGAGTCCGGCCACCTGCTCCTCCGTAGCCTTGGGGTAAATCAGGCCGAACTCATCGCCGTCCAGTTTGTAGAGAGTCAACGTCTGCGGCAGAATATCCGCGACGGTCTTGGCCACATGTTTTAGCACCATGTCCCCTACCGTGCGGTTGCGCGTCTCGTTGACGATCTTAAAATTATCTAGGCCAAAGACCATTACCGCGCCCCCATCCCCGGTGGCGCGAAATTCCCCTAAGGCCATTTTGACGCTGTGTTCAAATTGGTATTTATTCAAAAGTCCCGTGATTTCATCGGCCTTATTGCGCCGCGCCATCTTGTTCATCATGCCGACAAAGATGGCAGGTCGCCCCTCCTGATCCGTTCCCACTTGGCCGGTGGCTCTAATCCAGACATACTCTCCCTTGCGGTTTTTTACTCGGTATTCCCGGAAATACTCGCCGGTGTTTTTGCCCTCCAGCACATCGCGAATGGTGGCCAGATAAAACCCTCGTTCCTCGGGGTGTATCAGGGGACTCCAGTAGCTGTCCATATCCTCTAAAACCTCCGCCGGAAGTTCAAATTCCTGCACCATTCCGGGGGAGAGCATCACCACGTTGTTTTGCAGGTCGCTACAGAACATATAGGCATCGGTAGTTCTTTTTACGAGGTCAAAAAAGAATTTAAAACGCTTGAGAAGTGGGGTCAGGGGGACACGACTTATCTTTTTCATGTTCGTCATCCTCTTAAACTTCTGAGGCTGGGCGAAAGCTCAATCTATAGCAGGCAGACCATTCGTTCAGTCACAAAAAACTTTTATACTCACAAGCATATCATAACTCATTGTGACCGCCTTGGCAAGAAATAATCTGTGAAGGGGCGGCTCTCATTTTTCGGCCAACTTTTTCTTGTGTTTCCCCGTGGAGGTGTTATACTGGATATACGCCAAGCACGTCAACGACATGAGAGGTGAAACCTTTGCAACAGTTTATTTTTACCATAGATGACTTGACGGAAATCGAAGACAAACTTTCGCCGATACGGGCTTATATAGATAGACATAAGACGAAATCGGTTTTGGTGCATTGTTTCTGCGGCCGTTGGGTAATGGATGACGCCGCTCAAATCGTGACAGAAATAAAACGGGTACTGCCCCAAAGCGAAATCATCGGCACCATATCCTACGGCGAGGTGGTGCAAGGCGAATCCACGCGCATGAGTTACGCTCTTACCGTGACCATCTTCACGGAAACCCAAGTGGAGGTTCTCTCTTACCTAGTGAAACGGGGCGAGGAAAAGGCGGTGGGGGAGGCAGTCAGCGCCGCTATTGCCGCCGACCCGGACAACGCCGCCGCCGAAATTTTTTCCACCGTCCTCCAGTTTGACAACCAGCTCCTCCTAGAGAGCATCGCCCTCCCCAGCGAAGATTTCTCTGTTTTTGGCGCCGGCGCTATGGGGGCGGTGAAAAAAGGCGAGTGCTTCATTATCGCCAACGAAGAAATTATCACCTCCGGGCTGGTGGTGGCGCTGTATAAGGGCAGAGATTTTCACGTCCACATCGAACGCATTTCCGGCTGGAAACCCATGGGGCCGACTATGGACGTGACGAAAGTCGAGGGGTTGCTCCTAAAAGAAATAGACGGGGCGCCGGCTTTCGGCATATACCAGCATTACCTGCAAATCCCCTACGCCGAAAATTTCCTAGAGCATACCTTGGGGTTCCCTATGCTGTCGCTGGACAGAGGCTACGATGTGCTGAGGGTCTCCCATGGCGCCAAAGAGGACGGCAGTATTATTCTGTCGGCGCCGGTGCAAGCCGGTACGAAACTGCGCCTCACCTATGGGAATCTCAGCGAGATTTATCACGAGGTGGAAGTAGGTCACGAAAAAATTCGCCGGTTCGTCCCCCAAGGCATTCTGCTCTTTGACTGCGCCACTCGCCTCATGTACTGGCAGACGGGCATCAATCAGGAGACGGCTCCCTTTGAACGGCTGGCGCCTACCGCCGGTATTTTCTGCGAAGGGGAATTTCGCAGCGTAGCCACCAAGGAAATTATCAATCACCAGTGTACCCTAGTGGCTGTGGGTATGCGCGAAGGGCCGCCGGGAAAACCGGTAGAGCGTGCGGCCAAACTGGAGGAAATGAAGTTCTACACCGATTCTTCGGTGCTAAAACGTATGGCCGCCTTTATTCAGATGACCAGTCTTGATTTGGAAAAGGCCAATCAGCAACTGACAGAGCTGAACGTGCAACTCAATGTAGCCAACGCCAAATTATCCTACATCGCTGTTACCGATGAGCTGACGAAGCTCTTTAACCGCCGGGAAATTGAGCATCGCTTCCAAACTGCCCTGAAAGAAACAGCTGAAAGCGCCGATCTCATGTCCCTCATCATGATAGACATAGATTTCTTTAAGCGAGTCAACGACACTTACGGTCACGCCATCGGCGACAAGGTCTTGCAGGAGGCGGCGACGGTTATTCACGACACGCTGGGGGAATTTCCCGGAGCCTTGGCCGGACGCTGGGGCGGCGAAGAATTTTTGGCTATCCTGCCGGAAATGAATCTTCAGGCGGCGACTAAGGTGGCGGAGACCATCCGGCAAAATTTTGCCGCCCACGAATTTAAGGTCGCCGGTCATCAGACCATGAGCCTAGGAGTTACTTGCACCGATGGCCGCGAGGACGAAAAGAAAATCTTCATTCGCGCCGACGATGCCCTGTATCGCGCCAAAGGCGCCGGACGAAATCGAGTGGTGTCCATTGACATTGGCGGCTGAACCCGTCAAAAAAAGGCCGCGTGTAAACACGCGGCTTTTTTGCCCTTAATTTTATCTTAGCTGGCCATGGCGTTGACCTTACGCGCCAAACGAGACTTTTTCCGCGCGGCGGCGTTCTTATGATATACCCGGTTGGCTGCGGCCTGATCTATGGTCTTGCAAGCGATGGAGAGTAGCGTCTTAGCCTCGTCGGCCTTGCCGCCCTCGATGGCGTCCAGCACCCGACGGGTGGCCGTGCGTACCCGAGATTTCTCCGCCGCATTCTTGGCATGGCGTTTGGCATCAGCCTTGACGCTCCGTATGGAGGATTTTATATTCGGCAACTATTTTCACCTCACTATACCCAAAATACCGCTTCATTCTATACTCGCGAAAGAAAAACTGGTTCTTTTTGTGACAGTTCGTCCGCGGTATATACGGATAACGTAAGGCTTTCCTACGGAAAGACCTAACGTTATCCAGTATAGCATAGACAAATTTAAAAAGCAACTACCTATTTATCGCTGCCACGGAAATCAATTTTCACCAAAGCGACATGACAAGGAGGCTTATGTTTCATGCGTTTGGAAGAAATCATCAACCAACATCGTCATGACTTGAACGATACGGACATGGCGGTTTACAAATACATTTTGCAACACCGAGCGGAGGCACGGCATATTTCTATTCATAAGCTCGCGCGAAATTGCGCCGTGTCCTCGGCTACCATTGTGCGCTTTGCCAAAAAATTGGGCTTTGACGGTTTCGGCGAGTTAAAAGCCGCGCTGAAATTGGAGCAGGAGGAGGCGCATTATCAGCAGGCTGATGTGTTGCAGGATTTACGGAATTTTTATGCCCAGACAGCGGCCAAAGTCTTTCAGCGTAATTTCGACAGCGCTAGCCGTTTAATTCACGAGGCCAATCGGGTATTCATCTTCGCTTCCGGCTATGTGCAAAGCAACGTGGCGCAGGAGCTGAAGCGGCTGTTTTTTTATGACAATGTGCTGATTTATGAAATCAGCGGCCGGGAGGAATTTGCCTCCATTGCCCGTAACCTCACGCCCGACGACCTCTTCATCTTCGTTTCGCTGTCCGGAGAAACGCCTGTTGTTGTGGATTTTGCCCGTAAACTTAGGTTGCTGGACGTACCCTTTATCTCCATCACCAAATTGCACGACAATACCCTGGCCAGCCTCTCCACCGTCAATCTCTACGTTTCTCCGGCGCGGTTTCAGCTCTACGACGATGATGACGAACGCACGGCGTTTCAATCCATGCTCCCCTATTTTATACTGATTGAAGTATGGTTCGTTAAGTACCGTATGTACCTGCAAAGCCGCCGGGAACAGGGCTTGTAACAAAGTACGCGCCATGAAACAAAGTACAACCCGGTTCCCGTGCCAAAGGGGCTGGAAGCTATTGCAAAGTATTTTTCAGCGTTGTATGCTCTCCTTGAAACGAGGCACTGAGTGTCTAAGCGAATAAGGAGGCATTTGCGATGAGTATCAACAAAGACCGTTTAATGCAGGGTATGCAACGGTTCGGCGGTGCTATGTACACGCCGGTTATCCTCTTTGCGTTCTTCGGTTTAACGGTGGCGCTGGCCATCATCTGCAAGAACGAAGGGATTTTGGGCAGTCTCGCCGCCCAAGGAACTATGTGGTATGACTTTTGGTTTGTGGTGGAACAGGGTGCTTGGACGGTATTCGCCCAAATGCCTATCCTCTTTGCTATCGCCGTCCCCATCGGTTTTGCCAAAAAGGAACCGGCGCGTTGCGCCATGGAGTCCTTCGTTATCTACATCGTGTTTAACTATTTTATCGCCGGTTTTCTGACCCTGCACGGCGCTTACTTCGGCGTTGACTATGCGCAGGAGGCGGGAGCCGGAACAGGACTGGCCATGATAGCCAACATCAAGACGCTGGACATGGGCATGCTCGGCGCTATCTTCATCGCCTGCATGACGGCTTATCTGCACAATCGCTTCTATGACACCGATATTCCCGATTGGCTCGGCATTTTCAAAGGGCCGGCCTTCGTGGTGGCCGTCGGTTTTGCGGTGATGATACCCATGGCTTTTCTCTTCTGCTTGGTATGGCCGGCAGTGCAACACGCCATCATGCAGTTCCAAGACTTTTTGAAAACCAGCGGTTTGGTGGGCGTATGGGCTTATACCTTCTCGGAGCGCATTTTACTCCCGGCCGGGTTGCATCACTTCATCTACCTGCCCTTTATTTTCGGGCCTGCCGTGTGCGACGGCGGTATTCAGGCTTATTGGTTACAGCACATCAATGATTTCGCCAATAGCGCGCAAAGTCTCAAAGAAATGTTCCCGGAGGGCGGTTTTGCCCTGCACGGCAGCTCCAAGATTTTCGGTCTGCCCGGCGCGGCGTTAGCTATATATATGTGCGCCAAGCCGGAGAAACGTAAAAAGACGGCGACCTTACTCATTCCCGCCACTTTGACGGCTGTTATTTGCGGCATCACGGAACCTTTGGAGTTTACCTTCCTCTTTGTAGCGCCCCTTCTCTATTTGGTACACGCCTTACTGGCGGCTACTCTTTCGGCGACGCTCTACGCCTTTGGCCTAGCCGGAAACTTCGGCGGCGGGCTTATCGATGCGTTCATTCAGAACTGGATTCCCCTCTTTTCTTATCACTCCGGCACCTATATCATGCAGATTGTCGTCGGCCTGTGCTTCACCGCCATTTATTTCGTGGTTTTCCGCACCCTGATTTTGAAATTCGACTACGCCACGCCGGGACGCACTGCCGACGACGTGGAGGACAAACTATTTTCCAAAGCCGAGTACCAAGCCAAAAAGGAAATGGAAGAAATGGGACTCGCCGATAATCCCTTGGCCATTAAAGCCAAAGTTTTCCTCGACTGCTTGGGCGGCCCCGATAACATAAAAGAAGTCACCAACTGCGCCACTCGCTTGCGCGTGACGGTAGCCGATCCCGACAAGGTGGCGTCGGTGGGCAAATTTAACAAGGCCGGCGCCTTCGGACTGGTGAAAAACGGTCGCGCCGTGCAGGTCATCGTGGGGCTGTCTGTTCCGCAAGTCAGAGGTTATTTCGACGCTCTCCTGAAGGGCGAAAAAGTCACGGCCGCTCCTACCCAAAGCGCGCCGCAGGTGAAGAGCGACACGAGCCTTGCCATGCAAGTCAAGGCTTGCGTTTCCGGGCGTTTAATGGACATGAGTGAAGTACCCGACGAGATGTTTTCCCAAAAGATGATGGGCGACGGGGTAGCTATTGAGCCGACCGGCGATACGGTGGTATCTCCGGCTGCGGCGGAAGTCACCATGGTCATGGAGGAAAGTCTGCACGCCGTAGGGCTTAGATTTGATAACGGCGCGGAAATGCTCATTCACATCGGCCTAGACACGGTGAATCTCCAAGGCCAAGGTTTCACGGCGCAAGTCAAAGCCGGTGACAAAGTGGCGGCCGGCACTCCCTTGATTAAATTCGACCAAGAAACAATAAAAGCCGCCGGTTACAAGACCACGGTCATCATGGCCGTGACCAATTCCGCCGACTATCCGCAAATGCAAAAAGCGCCCGACGGCGACGTAGTATCCGCCGAAACGCCGGTGCTGACTTTCTGACAGCAAAAAGAGGGTTTACAAATGAAAGACTTAAAATGGTGGCAGAAAACGAATGTTTATCAGGTATATCCCAAGAGTTTCTTGGATACTACCGGCAGCGGCACGGGAGATCTTAACGGCGTTACGGCGAAACTGGACTACTTAAAAACTTTGGGAGTGGGCGCCGTGTGGCTCACGCCGGTTTATCCCTCGCCTATGGTGGATAACGGCTATGACATTGCCGACTTTACGGGGATTGACCCCTCCTACGGCACCATGGCCGACATGGAACGGCTCATTGCCGAAGCCAAGGAGCGCCATATCAGTATTGTCATGGACTTGGTTTATAACCATACCTCCGATAAGCATCCTTGGTTTGTGGATTCGGCTGCGTCGCGAGACAGCGCACACGCCGATTGGTATATTTGGCGTGACGCCAAGCCGAACGGAGAGCCGCCTACCAACTGGCGCTCCATTTTCGGCGGCAGCGCTTGGACTTGGTGCGAGGCGCGGCAGCAGTATTATCTGCACACCTTCGCCTCGGCGCAGCCCGATTTGAACTGGGAAAATCCGGCAGTGCGGCAGGCGCTCTATGAGGCGGCTAATTTCTGGTTGGGCAAAGGCGTGGGCGGTTTCCGTATAGATGCCATTGTCTATATAAAAAAGCCGCCGGTTTTTGCCGACGGCGAGCCGGACAGCGACGACGGAATGGTGAATGTCCACTCCATGATAGCCAATACCCCCGGCATCTTGGATTTTCTCCACGAGTTTAAGGACAAGGTTTTTGTAGGCCACGACATTTTCACGGTGGCCGAGGCTAACGGGGTGGAACCTAAGGATTTAGATAAATGGGTGGGAGACAAAGGGGCTTTTGATATGCTCTTTGAATTTTCCCACACGACCTTGGAATTTCCCTCGGGAGAAATATGGACTCAAGCCACGGGCTATACGCCGAATTTAATTCCTCGGCTGAAAAAAGTTCTGACCGACAGTCAAAAAGCCACGGCGCATAACGGTTGGTACCCCATCTTCTTTGAAAATCATGATCAAATGCGTTGCGTGGATCATTACTTCCCGGCAGAGGCCGATAAAAAATTGGCGGCTAAGGCTATGGCTACGCTAATCATGACTTTGCGCGGCACCCCCTTTATATACGAGGGACAGGAACTGGGACTGGGCAACGTGGCTTGGTCGTCAATACAAGACTATAACGACATCTCCTCTCACGGACAGTATCAACTCGCTCTAGGCGAAGGCAAAAGCGAGAGCGAAGCGTTGCGCTTGGTGCATCGTTACAGCCGGGACAACGCCCGTACCCCTATGCAGTGGACTAGCGAGAAAAATGCCGGGTTTACCGCCGGGCATCCTTGGCTCCCCGTGCACGCCGATTTTCGCGAGCAATGTGTGGAAAGCGAGTCGCTTGACGAAAATTCGGTGCTGAGTTTTTATCGCCGCTTGGCGAAACTCCGCATGGGCGGCGAAGTAGCGGAAGTTTTGCAACGGGGAGATTTTGCCGAGCTTTTGCCGAAAAACGCCTCCATTATGGCCTTTAAGCGGCAGTTAGGGACTACGGCAGTTTATACCTTGGTTAATTTTTCCGGCGAGATGCGGGCGTATGACTTGCCGGAACTGACGGAGACCAAAGCCATATCGGAGAGCATTACGGGTAGCCAAGTGGGACGCTTGCGGCCTTGGGAAGCTGTGGTGTATGTAGGGAAAGCCGGTGCAAAGTCATGAAAATAGGCGCCAGTGATTATGACGGGACGCTGTTTCGCGGCCAAACCATCGCGGCGGAGGATGTGGCCGGCGTGAGAGCGTGGCGCGCCGCCGGGCATAAATTCGGCGTGGTCAGCGGTCGGGATTACGGTATGTTAAGTCCGCAACTGAAATTTTACGGCATCGCGTCCGACTACGCCGTGTGCAATAACGGCAGCATTATCCTAAACGCCGCCGGCGCGCCTTTATGGCAGGGCAGTATTCCCTTGGCAGTGTTGGCGGAAATTGCCGAAGAGCCGTGCCTAACGAACTCCTTCCACTTCGCCTTTTCGGCGGCCGATAAAACCTATCTCTGCCACGAAGGCGAAGGCTCGTGGATAATGCGCGAGGCCAAGGAGTGGGATTTTCCCATTGTAAAAATTGCCGTGACCGACATTGGCAGTCTGCCGCAAATTCAGCAATTCTGCCTAGGTTATCACGAGGCGAAAGAGGCCGCCGCCACCAGCGATATTCTCAACGCCAAATACGGCGCCACGGTTCACGCCTACCCCAACGGTTGCAGCGTGGATATAACTCCCGCCAATGTTAGCAAGAGTCAAGGCATCAAGAAATTACTGGAGCTAATGCGCTGGGAGGATGCCGAGGTTTTTGCCATCGGCGACGAGACCAACGATTTGCCTATGCTGGACGCTTTCGGAGGCTTTACCGTAGCCACCGCCAGAGATGCTATCAAGGCCAAAGCCAGAGCGGTATATCAAAGCGTAGGGGATATGTTGATAAACAATATTTGAGAGCGGTAATAACAAGCTGCCGGTGAGTGCAAGGTAACTGTAGCACTCACCGGCAGTTTTCTGTTTTTCTTTTTAGGCGGCGGTCGCAACTACCTATTTATCGCTGCGTTTCACCATATCCCCATAAATCGTTTTGAACTCGTCGCGCATGGAAATGGTGTCCCAGCCGCGCTCGTCGGCAAAAGCTTTCAGCTTGTCGGCCTTGGCGGTGTTCCCCAGTTCGCGCTCGGTATCGTCGCACAGCACGAAGAAGGCGATGCTGGGATAGGGATTGTCCTGCAAGGTATATTCCAGCATACCGCTGTCACCCATGGAGTTGCCAAAGGCCAGCACCGGTTTTTTGCCGATTTGGTTTAAGATGGAATAAATTTTGGCCGTTTTGCCGTTTTCCACCAAGGGCTTGCCGGAGATAACGATTTTTTCCTTGTGCCGGTCGTAGAAATGGGTATTCGCCTTATCCTTGCCCATGCCGGTGGAGGTATAAGTGAAATCGGTACCGGCGATGCGCTCAGGCTTCACGGGGATAACGCCATCGACTAAAACTCTGGTGGTATCCACGCCGCAGGCCGAGTCAATGAACACGGCAAAACCGTTGTTGCCTAGGTAAGACATAATTTCCACCATGGGCAGGTAAAAGGCCTCGCCCCGTTTCAGGTTGGTTAGTCCCACCTCGTTGGTTTCGACAAAATCCGCCACAAAGGCGCGGTATTCCTCTGGGGTCATGCCCTCGTAGGCTTTGGTCAGGTAATCTATGAGGGTTTTGTTTTCGGCGGCGGACAGCCCCGTTTTGTTCATAATTTTAGGCTGAATTTTTTTGGCGAAATCCACCATTTTCTTGGGGGCGGCAAAATTTTTATCCTCCAGCGCCCGGTGCAGGAACATCACCTCTTGCAAATAATAAGGCGCGGTCTCGCAATAGAAAGTGCCGTCCATATCAAAAGTGGCCACCCGATCCTCTTCGGGAATAAAACCGGGATTGCCGGGAGTGGTAGCCGCCTCCACGAACTTCACGATTTTTTCTTTGGTGGGGGAACCATCCGACCAGTAGCGGAAATCGTCGGCCGTCACCACGTTAATGGCGGCCACCTCCTCCCGACTGGCCGCCGCGCAGTCGTCGGTAAAGCCGACAGCCGTAAGCGACAGCGCCGCCAGCACCCCGGATAAAACCTTTTTTAAATTTGGCATGTTGGTCTCTCCTTTGCCACGATAAATTTTAGCCCCCCGGAGGCCGGGGGACGCTTTTGACAATTTCGAACTTCGACGTTAATTTTGTTTTTCCTGCCCGAGTGGGAGTTTTTTAGACTAGATAACGTTAGATCTTTCCGCAGGAAGGTCTTACGTTATCTGTATATACCGCGGACGAATAGTCCGAAAAAGGAATGGTTTTTCTTTCGCGAGTCTAGATTGCTCTCACCTTAGAATTTCCACAGCAGGCTCACCTGACCGGCTCCGCCGCGTTGCTTGCCACAGGCGAAGGTTGCGCCGAGGCCTAGGGTGAAACTGCTATTTTTCGGCTGATGGCGCCAGCCTATTTCAAAGATGCCGCTGCCCCCCTTGAGGCTTGGCGCGGCGGTGCTGTAGCCCACCACGGTAGCTTTGGCCTCGCCGTCAAATTCATGCTCGTAGTAGGCACCGACATAGCCTTTGCTCTGCTCATTAAAGGCATGGGTCAGTCTGGCGCCAAGTCGTAGCCGATGACTGCTCACGGCAGAAAAATTATAGGTTTCGCCGGTACTCAGGCGAACGGAGTCGCTACCTGTACGGCTGTAGAAATATCTGAGGGAAACATTGAGTTCATTTCTCCCGTTCATTTGGATTGCCTTGCCCAATCCCAAATGCGCTCCCCAGTAGCTACTGTCGGTGTCGTAGCCGATATTTATGCCCTCGTAGCCCGTAAAGTTCCGGGAGCTGTAATCCGCCTTGGTTCTGCCGGCGCGGAGGCTACCCTCGTAATACATTCCTCCCGAGTCTGTTCGGCGAACAAAGGCCGCTACCCCGGCATAATCACTGTCTCCTTCGCCGTGCATATTCTCGTAATAGCTGTCATAACTGCCTTTGCCGTATTCCCCGGCCAAACCGTAAAGGAGTGTACCATTTCTCAATTCGTTCTCTTTGGCAAAGCCTAAAACGGCGCTAAAATTGCGACTATCCACATGAGAACCTGTCTGGTAGCGATACTTGCCGCCCTGCGCTGCGAAGAAAGGAGACCATTCGCCCTTGGCGGCCTTGTTTCCTGACCGGGAGGCAGTTTCGGCCTGTTGCAGACCCTCCGCCGCGAGCAAGTCGGCTCCTCTGTTCAGGAAAGCCGCTTGCGCTGCGCGAGTTTCCACCGGCGATTTCGTTTCGCCAGTCACTGCCGCCTCGCCCAAAACTGCTTGCAACCGGTGAGAGTCATTGTTAAGGGTGTAGGGGTAACTAAGGGAGACTCCCTGCTTCAGCGTGCCGGTAGTCTTACCATCATAACTAATGTTTCCTTGGGCGGAAATGAGATTTATGGTCTCTCCCCGGGCAAGGGAGACAGATCCCTCGGCGGACAATACGATGTTAGCGCCGGTAAGGTCTGTATCCTCCGCGCCGGTTAAAGTAAGCATAGTGCTACTCGCTTGATATGTGGACGGCAAATGAAACGCCAGTGTCTCGAAATTGTAAATATTGTTGGCGCTTATGCCCGATGAAGCAAGATAGAGTTCGTTACCCGTAAAGAGATCGCCGTCGCTTTTCGTGTTATAAACAAAATCGCCGCTGGCATTGGTGGTCACATAAGTGCCGCCGCTGACATCTTGCAAACCGGCCGGGATGTAAATGGCAATGGTATTATTAGTGGCGTTACCTGTGCTACTCATGGTCATGCCGCCATGAAGATATACTGCGCCGCCGTTGCCCGAGCCGCCCCTGAGGTTTACGGTATTGCCCGTGGCATCTCCGCCACTGGCCAGCCCACCGATCAAGGTAAGTTTGCTGGAAATATTGCCTCCGGAAACATTGACGCTATTAAAATTAGCGTTGCCGCTCTTGGAATAGCCGCCATAGACCAGTCCCGTGCCGGTGGTGGAAATGGAACCGCCGCTGATGTTTACCTGATTGTACGCGGCCTCCCCGGTGAGGGAGAAGCCTCCATAAAATTCGGCATCCCCTGCTTCATATTGCGAAAAGCCACTCACGAGGCTCGCGTTTTCCACGGGACTTGCGGCCACTTCGCCCCCGGTCAGGTTTACCGTATTGTAGGTAGCGTTGCCGTCATCGGCCTTACCGCCCCAAATGTAAGCCTTATTGCCGCCGATAACGCCGTCATTCACCGTGACGGTATTGTAGCTTACGTTACCGGTGGTATAAGCGCGTCCGCCGAATAAATAAGCGCCGTCCTCAAACTCACCGTCATTTATCGTAAGTTCTCCTCTGAGGGCGTCGCTGCCCTTATTGCCGATACCGGGAGAAATGAAAGTATATCCCTGAAACGTGCCGTTATTCACCGTCACATAGTTATCTGCGGCAACGTACCCTTCGCCGCTGGCATTACCAGCGTAAATACCGGCCGCTTGCATGGTACTGGTCTTATTGACGAAATTGCCATTATTGATGACAATGCCGCTATCGGTAGCGTTACCGTTAGCTCTCGTAAAGCCGCCGTAAAAGTAGTTGACGTAGGTATTGGAACCGGCTACCCCCGAGCCGTTGACGGTGAAAGTCCCTCCGTTTATCGTCATGAGGCTGTCGGAGGCGGTTCCGTTCAGGGTATAGGCGTTAAAGAACCATTGACGACCGTCGTCATTATTGTAATCCCCATTCAAAACCCAGTTTACGCCGGAGATGTCCCCGGTGTTGGTGCCGTCCCCCGAGCCGTAGTAGGTATTATCCTCTGCGGCCGCAATCCCGGTAGCTGACAGTAAACCTGCCACCGCTACCGAGAGGCAAGCCACTCCCTTTTTACTCACTCAGTTTTGACTCCTTTCATTTGCTTCGCTAAGATTTCTCTCACCTTTCCGAGTGGAAACTGTCCAGCTGATAGCAAGCCTCCAGTTGCCCTTCCTTGAGGAGCCGCCTGACTATGGTTGTGATAACCCCAGTCATCTCTATTCTGCCACGCCCCATAGTCAACAGAATCAACCTTCGCTCACATAGCTTCGTACGTCTGTGGGCAGTTCTTCCCAATGCAAGGCGTTTACTTCGATACCGTGGGAAATCCCCCAAGCCGCCGCAATGCCGGCTGCCTCTCCCATACTCATGCAGGTGGGCTGGATGCGGAAAGAGGCCTGCGCGGCGAAACTGCCGCTGGCGCAGCGTCCCACCACCAGCAGATTGGCAAGTTCGTTCGTCACCAAAGCGCGGTAAGGGATTTCGTAGTATTGCCCTCTTTTTAGCTTTTCAAAGAGATCCAATTTCACATCATGAATGTCGATGGGATAAGCCGTGCGACAAACGGCATCTGGAAAATGACGCGCCTTTAGATAATCGTCGGCCCCCATGTAATATTTCCCCCGAATCCGCCAAGACTCGCGTACTCCTACCATGCTGGCCTCGCGGCTGATGTAGGCTTTCTCAAAGCCGGGAATGTTATTGCAGAAAAAAGCTGACAGATGCCGCGCCATCCGCCGCCCGAAACTCACAGCCTTACTGGTGGAAACGGCATCCGTGGAGCTGAAGGACAGAGGCGGCATCTCGGGGCAATTCATGCTCATTACCGAAGGTTTACCGGGGATGGAGAAGGCTTGAATGTACAGGATGTCATCCTCGGTAAGTTCGCCGCGAGCCACACCGTCCCGGAAGAATTGCTCATTCTTTTTCCATTTTGCGAACTCGAAAAATGGCGGTCGTTTCTCCTTCAGAGCATCCTCCGCAATTTTAACGAAAAGCCCCCGTGTATAGTCATCCTTCAAATCCTTCGTAAAGAAACGATATACCTTGCCCACATCGATGCCGCCCATTTCAAAGCGAAGGCTCATGGGCTGATTGCGTCCCGTACTCTCCGAGCCTTTTTCCGCAGGGACTCTCGCCAACCTAGAAAGCAAGGCGTCGCCCGTGCCATCGATGAAAATTTTTGCCTGTATCCTAGACAGTCCCTCCGCAGTTTGGACGATACAGGAGACGATCTTGCCAGCATCAGTCACAGCCCCCACTAGGGAAGCATTATAAAGAATATCCACACCGGCTTCTTCGCACATTTCATCATAGACAAAAGAAAGATATTCCGGTACATATTGTCCCCTGCCGCCTCCATAATAGGTATCGGTGTCGATACCCAAGGATGGCGACGCCCCCTGTTTTTCCATGCGCTGATTCAAATCCGTGATATAGGGAGTATCACTGCCATCGGCAAAGGTCGGCATACAGGGGAAAACACAGCCTTGGGTTGCTAGGCCGCCCAAGGAAATCCCTCGCTCAATAAGGAGAGTTTTCGCGCCCCGGCGCGCGGCGGTAACGGCAGCCGCTGTACCTGCCGAACCGCCGCCCACCACGCAGACATCCGCATTAAAGAGTACGGGAAGTTCCGCCTCGGCAAAATTCACAGCAGATACCACGGGAGCCGCCGCTTTAGCGATGTTGTTACCGGTACCCAGCATTGTCCCGGCCGCCGTGAGCCCCACGAGTTTCATGAAACTGCGCCTTGACATCGGGATTTTAAATGATTGATCCATGTCTTACCTCTTCTTTCTCATTATGCGACACAACCAAGTAATCTTAGTTCGCCAAAACTAAATGTTACTCCTGCTCGTGGCGAGAATATTTCTCAAAATAACAAAACGATAATCGTCCGCTGGCGCTCACCACATTTAAGCTCCAGCGGTTAAATGACGATAACACAGGTAGAATGTTTTTTGCGAGGTGAGGAAGATGTCCCTGAGCATTAACGGGCGGATGACTACGCCCATAGTTAATAGATTGCGCCGCCACGAGCAAAATTTGGCCAAAGACACGGCGCGAGTGTCCGGGGCGCAAAAAATAGTGGGTGCCGCCGACGGGGCATCGGAGTTCGCCATCTCGGAAAAGATGCGCGTGCAGTTGCGCGCCCTCGATGCCGACGTGCAAAACGTCAAGACCGGCAGTAATATGGTGGCCACGGCTTTAGGCGGTATGCAAAATATCATTGATACCCTGCGTTCCATGAAGGAGCTAGCCATCAACGCCGCCAACGACACCAATACCGATGCCGACCGCGCCATAATGGAAAAGGAATTTGAGCATAGACTAGAGCATATTGATAGCGTGGCCTACGGCACGAACTATAACGGCAAAATTCTCCTAGACGGCACCTATAAACCGCCCCTCACCAGACCTACACGCCCTAGCGGTGAAGTGCATCAGGTTTCCTCCGGCGATATTGTTATCGACCAAGACGGCATTTATGAGCTAGAATCCGATTACAGCGGCAATATCATTATCACGGCGCAAAATGTGGAACTGAGGCAGGCAGGCGGTTTTTCGCCGCTAAAGACTCAGTATGAGGCATACGCTATACATGACGCTTATGTTTATTGCGCCTCGGCAGAGACTAATCTTTGGCTCAAAGATATGTATTGGGTGAATGTGGCTAATGATGTAATCGGTCAAGACGAATACGGACAAGACATAATTGACACGATTGAAAAAAGTGCAATCAGATTCCATGGCACGGGTAATACCTTGAATATCGTAGGCGAGGTGGCTATTGAGGCACTCAATGCGGCGCATACCGCTACGGTACATGTGGGCGAAGGTCTTGCCATATACGATTCTGGAGACAGTTCGAGCAATGATTGGTTTGAAGTAGAAACTGCCGTCACGCCCCGCGAGGACTATCTTGCGCTAGTCAGCTCCTTGAGTAATGTATTGCACCTTTGGGGCAACACGGCTAGCGGTGCCGCCATAGGCACAGATTACGGCGAGGACAGCGACGCTTATATTGTCATTGATATGGGTACCTCCGGCGGTGTTAGCTGTGTTACTTGGGGAGGAGGAGCCGGCATAGGCAGTGGCGCTGACGCTTCCATCGGCAGTATTCGTATCGAAAGCGGCGACGAAGTAGCTGGGCAAAGTTGGATGGTCAACACTGATTCAGCTGATTGGGCGGCTGGCGCCGGGATTGGTAGCGGTGCCTATGGATTGGTGCGCGGTGACATCATCATAAATGGCGGTAATGTCAATCCATACAGTGAAACGGGTGGTGCTGCCCTAGGCGCAGGGAAAAATGGAACTGTACAAGGCAATATCATAATTAACGACGGATATGTGATGGCCTCTTCCCTCTCTGAATCTTTGTCGTTGCCTCAGTGTGTTTGCGGAGCAGCGATAGGCACCGGTAGTTACAATGACGGGACTACTTCGCAGGTAGGCGGCATTTACATTAACGGCGGTCAAATACTGGCTAGAGCCGACACTGGCGGCGAGGCCATAGGTCGCGGTTGCTTGTATCTGAATCCCGGCACGATTACCGCCGGTGAAGTGGGCGAAATTGCCGTCGATGGCGGCGTCTACAGCACCCCCTTTGGTAGCGGCTCCTACCACACCTATGAGCGAGAGCGCCAAGCTACGGATCACGCCGTAGCGCCCTCGCCGGAAACGCCTTTGACAATCCATTACGGCACTAAGGCCGGTCAGCGGATGAACGTCTTTATAAAGTCCATAGATACTTATTCCATCGGCTTGAAAGAGGCGGACGTGTCAACTCGCGACAAGGCGGAAGTCACCATCGCCTTGGTGGATTGCGCTGTAAATTATGTGGCCACGGAAGCCACCACCATGGGGGCTTATTTGCAACGACTTGAGACCACGGAAAATAATATCGTTTTGGCACACGAAAACACCACCGCCGCCGAGAGTACCATTCGGGATGCCAATATGGCTGAGGAAATGGTGAACTACGCCAAGGACAATATTTTGAGTCAAGCCGCTCAAGCGATGCTCGCTCAGGCCAATAATGATTTAGGTCGCGTGGTTTCGCTCATTCGGGAGGGTAAATCAACCGTTCCATCACCGTAAGTATTCAGTGTACCTAATGCTCCACCATCCGCAGTGGCAGTAACACTCGTTACCGTTGACGTAAAAACCGTCTGTCCCAACTCATTAATATTCGAGGAATCATAACCAATAGTGGTGTAGTCAAAAGTAGTAGTGCTATCCAAGTTATAAGGATTACTTGTGTTATATCCGGAGGAGTGGATTTTCATATGATACCCACTTGTGGATTCATTAGGGCCGTAGCTAGTGGCTGTCGCTGTTGTTCCATCTGAATAAGTCTTGATAACACTGGCAATCTCATATCCCTCAACACTAGCATTAAGCGTCCCGGTGTAATCCTCAATTTTTGTTGCCTGAGCGGCCATGGTTTTGCCGGAAGGAATCGTAATCGTTACGGTATCGCCGCTAGTATTCAAAACACCATCGGTGGCCGTCCAACCTTGTACATAAAGTCCACTACCGGGCAGAGTATATGCTCCGCTGTCGTCAAACTCGAAAGCGCCGTCGCGAGTGTAATACACATCGTTGCCGGACTTAACGACGAACAGGGCATTACCAGACAAGACTATGTCCGTGTTCTTGCCCGTCTGTTGCGTGGTGCCGTCGGTGAAAATCGTGTCGATACTGCCGACGCCGACACCCAAGCCCACCTGCCGGGGATTGGTGCCGCCGATACCTTCGGCGGGGGAAGAGGCGGAACTGGTGGTTTGGCTGATGGAATCCGCGAAAGTTACGCGGCTCGACTTGAAACCCGTGGTGTTTACGTTGGCAATGTTGTTGCCGATAACGTCCATTCTCGTCTGATGAACTTTTACTCCTGCCACTCCGGAAAACAACGAACGCATCATGATAAATCACTACTCCTATCTGTCCTGCGCGTGCGTTTTATAGAATAGTCACGCAGTCAATGTTGCCGAAAATCCGTTCTTTTGCATTCGCGCCGTCCATGGCGGTAATTACGGTACGTTTTTCTACGCCCACAATCATGGCAAACTTGCCCTCGAAATAAATCATGCCCGTTTTGGCCTTGCGGGCGCGCATTTGGTCGATGGCCTCCACCAAACGCCGCAGAGTTCCAATGGTCATCAGGCTCTCGTAAGCCTCGGCGTTTTTCGAGAAACGCACCGCGCCGCGATTCCCTTTGACGCTAACGAAGATAGGGCTTTTCTTTTTGGTCGCCTCCTCGACAGGCTCGGCAACCAAAGCAGCCTCCGTCACTTGGCTCACCCCTTGCACTGTGTCTGCTGTCTGCTCGCCGGCGCGATGGTTCGGTGTTTGTTCAGAAAGGTATAGATTTATGAACAGACACCAACGCCGTGATTTAGGCGTTCGCAAGCTCTTTGGTGCGAGAAAAATGTAGTGACCCCTACTCGGAAATTTTTGGCGGCTCCCCTTAGGCTTATCTCTCCCCTTTGCCATCGCTGCTATTAGGCGGTGAAATGCTGGGGGAGTTTTTTGTGTGGGCGGCATCAAAATAATTTTGCACACCATTAGGCTGGCTACTTGCAAAGTAATTTACAAATTAGGAGATATGCGGTACAATAAGCAGAAACAGCTAAAGGGGGCTACATCGCGCCATGCCCAAAATCATTCCCAAACGCACTTTCAGCGAACTAAAAGCTGCGTTGCGTAGGTGGCGGCGGCTCACCATTCGCGACAACTTTCTTTTCCAGAAGACCATGCAGGAGTACCCGGAGCTTTGCAAACGGCTCTGCGAATTGATAATCGGTCGTAAAATCGTCAGCATCTCTTTCCCCACCACCGAAAAATCCATCAAGATGCGGCGTACAAGCAAAGGGATTCGATTGGACGTGTATGTGTTGGACGAGACCGGTCGCGTGATTAACATGGAGATGCAACCTGTCCGCAAGAAAAATCTGCCCAAACGAATGCGAATATATCAGGGACTTATCGACCTAGACTGGCTGGAGCAGGGGCATGATTATGATGACTTGGCAGAAACATGGATAGTGTTTATTTGTGATTTTGACCCGTTCGATTTGGGGCGAAGTGTCTATATCTTCCACACGGCTTGCGACGAAGCACCAAAGTTGAAAATTGACGACGGTAGCACCAAGACTTTTCTGAACGCCAGAGGAAGTAGCCGGAAAATCGACAAAGAACTGCTTGCCTTCTTGCGATATGTGGCCGGCAAATCCACCAAAAGCAAGTTTGTGCGAGAGCTGGATGCCGCTTTGCAGTCGGTAAAGAACGAGAGGAAATGGAGGTTGGAGTATATGGTGTACGACTTTGCCATGTATGACAAATTAAAGGAGGGACTCGAAAAGGGACTCGAAAAGGGACTCGAAAAGGGACTCGAAAAGGGGCGCAAAGAGGGACACGAAAAGGGGCGCAAGGAGGGGCGCAAAGAGGGTATTGTTACCTCCCTGAAAAATTTAATCCTCAATGCCGGCATCACCTTAGACAAAGCCATGGAAATGCTGGGGGTGCCGTCTAGGGAACGCGCCCAGTATGCTGCGGCCTTGGGGATGACCTAAGTCCCAATATACGGGCGGTACCAAAATAAAGAAGAACAGCAAAAGAACTTGAGGCGCCTTGCCTGCAAGTTCTTTTTTATTTGCTAAACGGGGGCTGATGTTGTAATATATTGAACAGACTAGATTTTATACTCGCGAGCGATGAAATTTACCAAAATGTAAATGCTCGTCCGCGGTATATACAGAGAGCCTAAGACCTTCCTACGGAATGTCTAATGCTCTCTAGTATATTTTGGGAGATTCATTTAATGAAGAAACAAGGAAAAATTCTCGGGCAAATTTCCTTTGGCGCGCTACTTGTGCTGACGGTCTTAACCGGCCAGGGAAACGCCGAGTACAATGCCGACACCGACACCGGCGTGGATGCTTTGGATTACATTGAGGAAAGGCACCGCCAAGAACGGGAAAGGGCGCTCACCGAAGAGCAAAAAGAACTGCTCCGGGATGTGGAGTCCATGCGAGCGAATTTGCGCAGACCATTGGCGACGGAAGCGGAAGATAAAAAAACTGCCGACAGCTCAGCGCCAAAGACTGCTACCCCAGAGAGCGATACGAAAAACGACGAGGGCGGCGAACATGGCGACAAGGATGCGGCAAAACCTAAGACGAAGCCGCTCCCCATCGCCTTTGAAGGGGATGACCTCACTTACTACGAGGCCACCGGCGATTTTGTGGCCAAGGGGAAAGTGGATGTATTGCGGCTGGACGCTACTAGGCTCCAATCGGAACTTATCACCGGCAACGTCAAAACGGAACAGGTGGAGGTACCTGATAAAGTCCATGTTTTGCGGCTGACTCCGGGGGATGTGCGCGTGACCTTGGACGGGTTCCGCGGTCGCTATAACTACGGACAGCGAACCGGCGTGCTGGAAGATGTGGTGGGGAAGGTTGACAGCCAGTACATCACCGGCAAACGCTTTGAGTTTTATCCCGACCATGTGGTGATTTACGAGGGTACTCAAACCAAATGCGGCGCGAAAGCCCCTCATTACCACGTTAGCGCGGAAAAAATCGAAATTTGGCCAAACGATAAAATCAAACTCTATAACTCGAAATTCTGGCTGGGAAAGATGCTAATCGCCAAGAAGGCTTATCACGAGGTCAATATAACTCCCGGCGCCGGCACTGCCGTCTATCCGCGTATCGGTTACGACAACGACGACGGTCTGTATTTGCTGTACAATCACCAAATCCCCTTGGCCGACCATTTCACCGCCACGGGACACTTTTATGTGAATACCAACCAAGGGATTCGCAGCTATGCCGACGTTACCTATCGCAACCGCGACAATTCCGCCAGAATTGAGTACGGTTACTTGGAGGATTCGGACAGCAGCTGGGTGCAGAAACAACCTTCCTTTATTTATGAGTACGGCAAACACTTCGGCGGCGCACCCTTTAGCTATAATTTTTCTTATGAATTGGGGCGTTGGCAAAAGGAGGGAGTCGTAAGTACCCACCAGCGTTACGGCGTGGGACTGGCGCGAGATCCCATCTCCTTTCACAAGGGCTTCCGGCTTCACCTTAGCACCGGCTATTCCATCACCAAAGAGAGCGCCGATAATTCCAAAGTCCAAGGGTTTAATTGGGATGCGCTCTTGACCAAAGATTTTGACGATAAGTGGGCGGCCTTCCTTGGCTATCATTATGCGGCGAGCAACAAGGAAACCTCCCTCTTTAAGTTCAACGAAAGCGACTACGCGCGTAAAGTAGGCACGGGGGTCAGCTGGCGAGTGACCGACCTCGACCGCTTGGTGGTGGGAGTAGGCTATAACGCCGGGGCTAACTCTATTCACGATGTTGATTATTATTGGCACCACGATTTACATTGCTCCCAAGTTATTTTGCGCTACCGCGCCAAGCGAGACACTTGGCAGATAAGGTGGCAATTTACCCCATGGTAAATGAGAGGTGAGGCGACATGAAACGCGATTTGGTGGAAACCATCACCGCCATGCAAGGGAAAAAAATTCTAGTGGTGGGGGATATGGTGGCCGACATTTATTTAAACGGACAGATAGCGAGAATCTCCCGAGAGGCGCCGGTGTTGGTACTGGACTACCAAGGGGAAAAAGTGGTGGCCGGGGGCGCCGCCAATGTGGTGAATAACCTAGCCACCTTGGGGGGGCAGGTCTTTGCTTTAGGGGTGCTGGGCGATGACCACGGCGCCGGTGGACTGAGGGAAATACTGGCCGGAAACGGCGCCGATGTCACGGGACTCATAACCGCCCCTCAGCGTCCCACCATCTCCAAAACCAGAGTAGTGGCGGGGGGGCGCGCCACGGTGAGCCAACAAATCGTCCGCATTGACCGGGAGACTAAGGAACCCATCGGAACGGCGGAGGAGGAAAAACTGCTCGCTCGGATAAAAGAACTCTTGCCTAAGGCGCAGGGGGTGGTGTTGAGCGATTACGGCTCCGGCACTATTACGGAAAAAATCAAAAACGAACTGATAACGGGCGCGAAGCGTCGCCGTCTGCCCAGCATCGTTGATTCTCGCTACGATATTATGCGCTTTAAGGGCGTGAGTTTCGTTAAGCAAAACGATGCGGAGCTTTCCGCCGCCGTGGGCAGAACTTTTAATAATGCCGAGGATATTTACGATGCGGGGCAGGAACTTTTGACCAACATGGGAGCCGAGGGGGTGCTGGTAACACGCGGCGAGCAGGGCATGACTCTCCTAGAAAAGGACGGCGCCATTCACCACATCCCGGTGGCGGACAAGAGCGAAGTTTTCGACGTCTCGGGCGCCGGGGATACCTGCGTGGCTACCATGATTCTGGCCTTGGCCGCCGGAGTGGAGCCGGTCGCCGCAGCGGAACTGTCCAACATCGCCGCCGGTATCGCCGTCAGGAAACTGGGTACCGCCACCGTCAGCCAAGAGGAGTTAAGAAGGGCGGTGTGCCGGTAATGCTTATTGCCCCGGAAGATATTGAAAACCTCTGCGCTATTCTCAGACGCGCCGAACGCAAAATTGTGTTCACTAACGGCTGTTTTGACATTTTGCACGCCGGGCATGTGCGTTATCTCGCGGCGGCTAGGGCTTTGGGCGACTTGCTGGTGGTGGGGCTAAACGGCGACGCGTCGGTGCGCCGTCTCAAAGGGGTCACTCGCCCCATTAACGGCCAGCAAGATCGCGCCGAAGTCTTGAGCGCCCTGAGCTGTGTGGATTATGTGGTTATTTTTGGCGAAGATACGGCGGAGGAACTTATCGGCAAGGTGCGTCCCCATATTTATGCCAAAGGGGGAGACTACAATTTAGACACCCTCCCCGAGGCGAAAATCGTGCAAAGTTACGGGGGCGAGGTAAAATTTATCGACCTAGTGGCCGGTCGTTCCACCACTAATGTTATCCGACGCATTCAGCAGGAGACGACATGAAAAACATACTGATAGTGAAACTCAGCGCCATCGGCGACGTTATTCACGCTCTGCCCGTGTCCTACGCCATTAAAGAAACCTTTCCCGATTCCCATATCACTTGGGTAGCGGAGGCGGCGGCCTATGAATTGCTCTTGGCCAATCCCTGCGTGGATGAACTCATATTGTTTAAGAAACAGGAATTTAAAAGTTTTCAGGGTCTCACCAAAAACTTTTTGCCCTTTCGCCGCGTGCTAAGGCAACGTCGCTACGAAACCTCGCTGGATTTGCAGGGACTGTTTAAGTCGGCGGCTATAGTGGCGGTAGCCGGCGCCAAACGAAAATTGGGTACCTGCAATATGCGAGAATTTAGCAATAAAGTCAGCCTCCCGGTGATAGGTTCCCATGCCAACGGTCACATTGTGGAAAGGTATTTGGACGTGGCGCGAGCCATGGGGTGCCGGGTGGAAAAGGTGGTCTTTCCCTTGGCGATTCCCGAAGAGGACGCGAGGGGTGCCCAAGGAATATTAGCTCATGGCGGCGTACCGACGGGAAGAACCTATGCCGTGCTGGCAGTGGGAGCCAACTGGCCCAACAAACGCTGGCCGGTGGATTACTACGCTAAGCTCAGCGATTATTTGTACGAGCGGCAGATAATTCCCGTCATTGTAGGGAGCGGCGCAGTAGATGCGCAACTGGCCGCCGATATTGAGAACTTAACGGAGGTGCCTCCCATAAATTTAGTGGGTCGCACCGGCCTTAGACAACTGGCCTATGTTCTGCAACAAGCTAGGCTGGTAATAGGCGGCGACACCGGCGCGGTTCATTTAGCGGCAGGACTCCGGGTCAATACCATCATGCTCATGGGGCCAACCGATGCCAAACGCAACGGCCCTTACGGACAGCTCCAAAGCGCCATCGAGATAGAGCGCACCTGCCGCTACTGTTGGAAAAGGGCTTGCCCCTTGGGCAAAGATTGTTTGGCGGCTATCACCCCGGAGATGGTGAAGCAAAAGTTAAATTTCCTTTAATAAGGAGGGTGCGGCTATGTTTAACGAGGAAAAGAAAGACGAGCTTCCTACTACATCAATGAGCCAAAAGGAAATCTTTCATCGCATGAGCGAAATGCTGGACGATGAAGAGCGAGCGGATTTTGGACGTTTTATGGATGCAGAGGAGGCCAGAAAGGTGGCAATGTATGGTTGAAGCGATACGCTATTGTCTTGACAGCAACGTCGTTAGCGACATTTTGCGTCTGCGGCCTGATGTTATACAACACATGGATGAAGCGCTTGATGTGGGAAGCGAATTATACATCTGTTCCATAGTCTATTATGAACTTACCCGGGGCATGAAATCATCTAAGGCCGTTAAAAAATTGAAAGTATTCCACGACCTTTACGACAAATCACCACATTTGTTTTTAGATCGCGTCAGTTTGACGGCGATTGACAAGGCCGCTGATATATATGCAGAGTTACATCGTGGCAAACAAATCGAGGATAATGACATATATATTGCCGCCATAGCCATGGTCAATGGATGCACATTGGTCACTTCCAATACACGTCATTTTGGACGAATAGCCGATTTGCAAATCGTTGACTGGCGTAGTGAACAGGTTTCGGATTGAAAAAAATGAGATTAGAAACATTTTGGCGAAACATTCAGCAGGATTTAAAACTATTTTTCCTGCTCCTATTGCTGCTGTGCCTCTTCCGCGCCTATTTTATGGGGTATATGTCGGGGTACATGAAAGAAGCCACGGACAGCGGCGAGGTGTTGACGGCTCTGTGGATGGGACTGCGGCTCAGTTTAAAATCCGCCGGCGCTCTTACCTTGCCGGCTTTTGCCTTTGGCTCTTTGCCGGCCATCGCCTTTCCTAGGTTAAACACCGATAAATTTCGCCTGTGGTGGGGGACGGCGGCGGCGTTCTTCCTGAGCGTGTGCTTTCAAGCGCGTTTTCCCTATTATCGGCAATTCCGCTCGGCCTTTGATATGCATGTCCTCATGGGCTGGCAAGACGACAGGATGGCGCTTTTTTTCACCATGGTGGAAGAATATGGTCTTTGGTGGCGGCTCTTGCTGGCGGTAGGGCTTGCCATCTGCTTTTTTATAGCATGGCAATGGCTACTAAAACGCGGCACCGTTGCGTTACCGTTAGCACCCACGTTGAAACTTTGGCAACAGGGAGCTTTTGCCGCTGGGCTGGCGGTGTGCATCTTTCTTTTCGGTTTGTTCGTGCGTTTTGGGGGCAGTTTCAATTATGAAAAGGGCGTGAGTTTTCTCAGCGCCGGGGTTACCGGCGACGAATTTTTGAACGAGTGCATCCTTGACGACGTGCAAGCCCTGTATCGGGTAAAATCCTTCGCCGACAATATGCAGACAGGGAACATTGCCGGGGTGGAGCCGGAGAAAGTACGGGAATTTGCGCAGGCTATCGCCGGACACGAAGATTTAACGGGTAGCGACCTGCGTCCTTACCTAGAGCGCAAAGCCGCCGGAGCCAAACTGGAGAAGCCCGAGCATATTTTCCTTATTTTGGGCGAATCTTGGGCAAATTGGCCGCTACTGCCAAAATACGCGCCCCTGCAAGTGGCCGAGAATATCAAGGCGTTGCGCGAAGCGCCAAACGCTTACGCCACCGACACTTTTTTGCCCACCGGCAACGGCACGGCCATAGCCCTGTCCGGGGTAATCACGGGACTGGCCGCCGTCAACATCTCCCCCCAGTACCAGCCCCAAAGTTTTGCGGCTCCCTATATCACCGCTTTTGCCCCTCAGTTTAAAAAGCTGGGCTACCAAGTGGATTTTTGGTACGGCGGCATCTCTTCGTGGGATGGGATGAATCGGTTTGCTTTGGCGCAGGGCTTTGATAATTTTTACGGCTATCCCGATTTTCACGCGCCACGGCAAAATGCTTGGGGGACAAAAGACGGTTATTTGTTTGACGCGCTCAAAAACCATTTGGCTGAGGAAAGTCCCACAGTGCATCTCGTTATGACCACCACCAATCATCCGCCTTACAACCTTGATTTGGCGGCGGAAGGCTTTGCTGTCGAAAAGGAAAAATCCTTGGTGACCTCCGTTATTGACAGCGTAGAAGACCCAGCGGTTTTGGCCACGGAGCTGGGGCATTACTGGTACATGGACAAAGTGGTGGGGGAATTTGTGCGCGAGGTTTCGCGCCGGTATCCTAAGAGCCTCTTTGTCATTACCGGAGATCACGCCACTCGCACCGACCCCGGCACTCGCCCCACCATTTATGAACACGAGGGGATTCCCTTTGTACTCTACGGCGCCGGGGTGACCAAAGATATTTTGCCCACCGGAGCCGTGGGGAGCCAACTTAGCATCCTCCCCACTTTGCTGGAGCTTATCGCGCCGGAGGGATTTGCCTATTATTCTCTAGTCCCCTCCCTGACCGAGGGAACAGCCGCGACCCAAAGCGCTTTCAGCAGTGATGCTTGGATTACAAACCGAGTCATTGGCGAAACGGGGGGGACAAGAGCCGAGATTCTCCCGGGCGCTAGTCAAGACGTCGATGTAGCCGCCGAAAAAGAAAAACTCGCCGCCTACCTGCCCATGATACGCACCCTGTCTTGGTGGCTTTTGGAAAAAGGCGACAGCTTGGAGGAGTGAGCGGTGTATCAAAACATTCTAGTCATAAACCTCATGCACCTAGGGGATCTCATGCTGGCGACGCCGGTACTGCGGACGCTGAGGACAAATTTCCCCCAAGCGAAACTGACTTTGTTGGCCGATAAGAAACTGGCTGATTTAGTGGTGGCCAATCGTCATTTGGACGAGTGTCTGCTACTGGACAAAAAGGGCAAGGACAACAGTTTGGGCAGTCTCATTCGTTTTGCCGGTAAACTGCGGCGGCAAAAGTTTGACCTCGTCATAAATTTGCACCGCAACGAGCGAGCATCCTTCCTAGCAGCCTTTAGCGGCGCCAAAAAAATCGTGGGCTACGCCAAACCCGGCTTTTCCCTTTTTTTTGATGAGGTAATGCCCAATCCTTCCGTGGCGCATCACCTTGGCTGGGGGCCGGGGGGGATTTTGCCTCCCCACCGTTATGCCCCGGGAACCATTCATCAGGTGACGGCGCATCTCAATGTGTTGCGCGAGATTGGCGTGGAAAAAATCGACGATGGCGGCCTCGAAATGTGGCTCACGCCGACGGCGGAGGAGAGAGCCGCTGAAATTTGGCAGGAAAATTTTTCCCCTACGGACAAAGTAGTGGCCTTAAATATCGGCGCCAGCTGGGAAACCAAACGCTGGCCTACCGCTTATTTTGCCGAGGCAGCCGACGCTCTTTTGGCACAAGGTTATGCCTTGGCCTTTTTCGGCGGTTCCATGGACGAAGAATTGGTAGCCGAATGTCGCGCCAAAATGCGCCACTCAGCCAGCCCCCACTTGAAAATATTCACCGGTAAGGTTTCCTTGGGCGAACTGGCGGGAATGCTCAGGCGTTGCTGTCTCTTCTTAACCACGGATTCCGGCCCAATGCATGTGGGGGTGGCCATGAACGTCCCCATTGTCACCATGTTTGGCGCCTCCCCCGTCCCCGGTTTCTATCCTTATGATGCCAAAGACGTTTTAATAAAATCCCCGGAGCCGTGCCACCCCTGCGGCATTCACCGTTGCCCTCGCGAGGGAGAGGAGAATCTTGCCTGCATGAAAAAGATCATGGTGGCAACTGTCATGAACGAGGTAAACAAGCTACTTGCCAAGTACCAAGGAAAGCCGGCTTATGAACTGCCGGAGCATTACGGAGAATACCAATGTCAGCTTGTGGAGGCGTAGCCGGAGGTGGTGCCATTATCCTCTTTGCCTTTCCCTCTTTCGGAAAAATTGAAAACAACTCCATAACTTACAATGATACACGCGAAGAAGGGAAGGATACAGGCATGGTAAAAAGACATGCGCCTTATGAAAACGTGTCCCCCGGCGAGGTTTGGGACAAACTGATGACGGCTGAAGCGTTAGAGGATTGTTATCGTTTGCGAGCCATGCCTACTTCCGACTGGAATCTCTACATGGAGCAGACCGCTCAAAAATTCACTCGCTATGTGCAGCGTTATCGCCCGGAACTGTCAGCGGAAATGGACAGTTACGAGGTCATGCGGAAAGTTGCCGCCTTCAACCTGTTGGCAGAGGGACACGGATTGCTCACCGGGGACTATTCGCTAACGGATGCCATGATGTTGCAACTGCGTAATTTAGAGCCGGCATGGTTCCAGGTATACCTAGCAGATTTTGCCGCCGCCCTACCCTCCATGGAGGAAACTTCCGGGGACGAAGGAGCGGTGGAGGGAAATGCGTCTGTGGTGGTGGAGCGTTGCCGGGAAATCCTGAACACATTCCCCCAAGGGATCGATATTTCCGCACCGCTTGATGTAGATAAATTTTGGGCGAGTTACGAGGCTAGGTATGACGATATGCCGGGTGACAACGAGGATGCCCGGTTGAGTATCTTGCAACAAGCCGGTTCCCTTAGAGGCACAAAAATCTTTCCCAAACTGAATAACGAGCAACAAGGGCTGTTACAAAAAGTAATAGCAAGCGCCAAGGCTAAATTAGAGGCAGGTTATTCCGTAGTTTACTTTTCCCAGCTTCTCCGACAATATCATCAGGAACTGGCGACGGTGGAAATTTACAGCCCGGAGGCGTTGGCTACGGCTCTTGCTCCCCTCACCGATGCCGCCTTTTACAGCGACGGCGTACGCCTGAGCCCACAAGGCAAGACGGCGGATTTAGGTCAGGACGTGCTGAATTACCTGCTGGAACGGGGGGGCGAGCCGACTCACCTTGACACCATCGCCGGGGAAATGTGGCAACTGCCCCGCACAGAGATAGAAAAGGCCATACGCTCTCGCGACGATATTATTTGCACCGAATCCAAATACTACATGGCGGCAGAGGCTTTTCCTCTAAGTCGGGCGGACGATGTGCCGCAGATTCGCCGTCTGCTACAAGAGGCTTTAGACGCTGAACCCGAAGGTAAACTGAAAGACGAAGACTATCGCCCTCTGTTGGAGGATAAACTCCCCACGCTGGCCACCGATACAGCCGCTTATAGTTTGAAGGCCTTTCATGGGGCTTTAGGCTATTTTTTGCATGATGATTTTCGTTTTGAAGGGCATTATGTGGCGCATTTTGATACTGATCTGCAATCCGCCGGAGAGCTTTTCCGAAAATTTTGCGATAGCAGAACGCGTTTCACCTTAGAGGAGCTAAAGCAGTTTGCCAAAGAAAACAGCATAAGGAGCCTGAGCGGCTATTATCCCACCATTCGCGAACACGCCCTGCGCCTCAATCGGGAGGAATTCATCTCCCTGAACATGGTAAGCCGTAGCCTAGACTCTAATTCAGAGGTTGTTTTTGACACTGAGGCCATTGATGCCAAGCTGGCCATGTTCTGCCCCGATGCCTACGCGCCCTTAAAGACCGTCAAGAATTTTCTACTCCTCCCTATGGTCAGAGGTGCCAACTGGAACCCTTTCCTGCTAGAGAGCTATCTGTTTAACGTTAGCCGTAAATTTCGTCTAGCCCATGTTCGTTTTTCCGAAACAGAGGCGATAGGGGCTATGGTGCGGCGCGAGGCAATATTTAGGGATTATGATGAGTTACTCAAAGACGTATTGGCCAAGGAGAAAACTTGGCAGACAGAAGATGAGGCACTGAATTTTTTGGCAACAGAAGGTTATTTAGGCAGAGCTAGGTATGACAAGGTGACTGCCTTATGTCAAGGGGCGAGGGTGTTAAGACAAAAGCCGCCGGAGAAGACAACCATACCAGTTACACTGCCGAGCCAAGCCGCATCGTCTAGGATTCATCAGGACTTTGCGGTAAGTAGGCCACTTCCGCCAACGCAATCAGCTACCCTCTCTGAGCAACAAGTTACCGACAATGTCTTGAACCATGTTATCTTCTACTGTAGGCGAAAAACATTCCAAGCCACAGGATACGCCAGTTCTCGTGGTTTCGTGGTCATGAAGGGTTCTCAGGTATCTGAGAAGATTAGAGAAAACCTCGAAAGAAGTTATGGCCCCTTGCGTCGGCAGTTGGAAAACAGCGGTGTCATTACGAATAGTGTATTTCAACAGGATTATGTGTTTCCCTCACCATCAGCGGCAGCGGGTGTTGTTTTGGGTAGTTCTGGCAATGGCAATATAGAGTGGCAAACAATTAACGGCCGTAACTTCGGTAGTTTTGGTATAAAGATAACAAACTACCGCCTTACAAAAAATTTATAGCCATAGCACTAAAAAGACAGGAAAAATCAACCAAATGTCGAAGTAAAACCGTATTAGCACTTCCATTCGCCGTTTTTTCGTGCCTACGCACAGTCACGAGGTTTTGAGATTGACGAGGATTATTCCCATGGAAGAACCTAAAAAAGCGGAACCCCTCGACCGCTATGAAACCGCCAAGCTGGTGGAGCTGTTCTCACACCCTTACCGTCACGCAGAACTGAAAAGCCTTTCCGATAAACTCATAGCCTACGGCGAGCAACAGGGTTGCGACGAGCCGGCAGAATGTCGTTGCGTTTATTACCTGAACAGCCGTCGCCGCTACCTGAAACGACTCATCACGCCGCAAGAAAGGGAGATGGCAGGGACGTTGCCCCTAGAAAGGGAGGTGGCGTTTCTCTACGTCAACAGGCCGACAGACTTTCAGGAGCTGTTAGCCGAGGCCAATAAGCGCATTGAACTACAGGGGGAATTATTTTCCGACGGTAAGGTGGCAGATACAGCGACCACGTCTGAATCTTTGCCTAACGATTATGTGACCCGTTGTCAACAAATCCTAGCCGCTTATCCTCAAGGCCTTTCCCTCGCATCTCCCTTGGATATAGACAGGTTTTGGCTCCAGTACGAAGAAACTTTCGGCAGTTTGCCGGGACACGACGACGCAGAGCGGCTAGCCATCTTGCAGGGGGCAGGGGAAAGCCGCGAGGGCAAACTATTTTCTACGCTTGTTCAGCCGGATAAAAATTTGCTCACGGCGATCAAAGATGAGGCTTTGGCAAAACTCCGGGTAGGTTATTCCTGCGTTTATTTCTCCCAGCTCTTGAAACGCCATCGAGAGGACTTGGGTAAGGCGGAGATATACAGCGCCGAAACTTTGGCAGACCTAATTTCACCTGCTCCCGAAGATGATTATGCCAGCAACGGCGAGCGAATAACCTCTTGCGACAGAGAAGCAAATATTGGCGAAGATATGCGGCGGTTTCTGCGAGAACGCGGTAGCGAGCCGACCCCTCTTGACGCCATCACTCGGGAAATGTGGCAACTACCCCCGGATCTTATAGAAAAGGCACTTCGCAGTTGCGACGATATTATCTGCACCGACACCAAAATCTATATGACGGCAGAGGCTTTTCCCCTCAGCCGCGATGATTTGCCGCAAATCCGCCAGCTACTCAAAAAGGAACTGGTCTTAACGCCCGACGGCAAAATCCTAGACGAAACCTATCGCCCATTGCTGGAGAAGGCTTTTCCCACGCTAGCCACCGATACAGCCACATACAGTCTAAGGGCTTTTCATGGTGCTTTAGGCTATTTTCTGAAGGATAATTTTCGTTTTGAAAAACATTACCTAATACGAAACGATGTTGATATAGCCTCACAGAAAGAGTTATTCGCGGAATTCTGCGCGGAACGGGAGTCATTCACCCTTGAGGAGCTACGCGCCTTTGCCGCCGAACACAATGCCAACTATCGCGGTTATTATGACCTGATACGGCAGAAAGCTCTACGAGTCAGCCAGGAGAATTTTGTCAACCCCGAAAAAGTGTCCTTCGATATAGCGGCCACCGACGAAAAGCTGGCAGTTTTCTGCTCCGGGGAATATTTGCCGCTGAAAGAGATACAAACTTTCCATTTTCTCATGCTACCCAGCGTCGATGGGGCTGAGTGGAGTAAATTTTTACTGGAAAGCTACCTGTACGGCATCAGTCGTAAGTTTCACCTGCTTCACGTTGGTTTCACCGACGGCGATACCGCCGGCGTAATGGCGCGGCGCGACGCCCCTTTCAATAATTACGGAGAAATTTTGGCCGATGCTCTATCCCAAAGCCGAGACTGGAAAAATGAGTCGGAGGCTCTAGAATTTTTAGCCGGTAAAGGCTACCTGTCGCGAGCTAATTATGGTAAAATAAAGGCGGTGTGCCGTCAGGCTAGATATTGGCAAGAGCATCCGCGAGAGGAAGAGGCTTCGGCCGGGCAGGAGGACGAGCCTCCTGCAGATGATTATGGTTTAGCTGAGGAGTCGGAAGATGATAGGCCTGTCAATTACGAAGAGCTGGCAGATTTACTAGAACGCGACGTTGGCAAGTCATGTGCAAGTATTGGCGGCAGTTGGATTAAAGAGCAGACAACACCGCTTTAGGTAAAGTGGGAGGGGATATGACCATGTGGAATGCAGTCACCACGCCATTTCGTAATATTCATCGCATATTTCCGCTAAAGCAAAAAGCTGTCCGCGATCTGATAGAGGTATGTCGTCAAGACAGTAATATAAAAAAGATTGTCATTTTCGGCAGTAGCATTACCGCCGCTTGTAATCCTTGGAGCGATATAGACGTTTATTTTGAGATGGAAAAAATGCCTAAACATTATCCTGTTATTGGAAATTCTAAACAGAGCTTTGATAAGTGGTGTAATTTTACTGTATCAGATGATTTATTAAGTGAAATAAATAAAAAAGGCGTGGTTGTTTATGAGTAAGGACGAAACATTGCTCGACCTTGCTAAACGCAATATGGACATAGCCAACCTTCTATATTCTCACAAAGAATCTGATGATGGCTTTCTAAATCATGTTGGCTATCATTTGCAACAATGCGTAGAACTTGCCGTGAAGCATTTTTTAGAAACACACGGTATAGAGTATTCTTTTACCCATGATATAGATGAATTACTCGATCAGGTTCCTACGGAATACCAAGTGCTATTCGACCCCATTAGCGACTTGGCGGGAACCATAACTAACATGGAAGCCAAGACCAGATACATAAAGAACTACCGGTTGAGTGAACGAATTGTGAGTAGAGTATTACCATTGGCCAATCAATTACTACAGAATATAGGCGAAGTAGATAAAAAGGAGCGATTATCTAACGAAGCAGAAGCAAATGCCGAAGCAGTGACAGGCCAGGTGTCTCCCCCTACGGCTGAAGAAGAAGGGAATGGAGAGATTTCTTGGAATGAGGGGTAACGCCATGGATAAATACGCGGCCATCGTATCCTTTTGGCAAAATAAAAAAATCAGCAATGTAGCCGAACTGGAAGTCGCCTTAAATGGCCACATTATCCTCTTTGCCTATCATTCCGGCAAAATAGAAAACAGCTCCATCACTTATAATGATACTCGCGAAATATTTGAACATGATGGCGTTACGTCCTATACCGGAGATTTGAAGACTCTCTTTGAGATACATAACGCTAGGGAGGCCAGCAGATATATGTTTGCTGCCTATGAAAATCGTATTCAACTTGATGAATCATTTATAAAAAAGCTACATTATGAACTAACCAAGGGTACATACGATACCAGAAGATTTCAGCTAGGCGAACGACCGGGACATTTTAAGAAGCATGACTATGTTACGGGCATAGAAGAGGTGGGCGCGCTACCAGAGGATGTAAACAGTGAAATTTTGGAGCTACTAGATGAAATAAAGAATGTACAAAAACGCGACGTATTAACGGCTGCCGCCTATTTTCATGCTAAATTCGAGAATATACACCCCTTTGCCGATGGCAACGGACGTGTTGGCAGACTGGCCACCAATTACTTTTTTATCCAAAATGACCATCCCCCTATAATATTCCACGAGGACAGCAAAAAGTCATATTATAGCTCCCTTGAAGCGTGGGATAGATCGCAAAATATAGAAGCCATGAAGCTCTATCTCAAGATGGAAACGGTAAGGACTTGGGAGAAACAGCTGGGCAGAAAGGTATATTGTAAATGAGAAAGAGAGGCCGAGCAACATGGATGAGTGGTTGACCAGAAAGATTAACAGCGGTATCAGCCAAGGCAAGATTGCAACTGTAATGCGAATGATAAAAAAATGAATATACCAATTGAAGATGCCATGTCTGTAGCTAATGTTAGCCAAGCAGAGTGGGATGAGTACTACCCTATAGTACAAAAGGAATTCTCTTGACTCGGATTTGAGCGATTTTCGGATTGTGGCCAATTTTTTCAAGCAAAAGCGTATAAACAAAGACATAGTTTGACAGCCGGACATGGCAATGTTAAAATTCATCAAACATCACAGAAAGGTATTGTGACTTTTCCATGTACAAATACGAATGGGATGCGGAAACGGGGGGAGTGCTACTACTCCCCGAACAGGAAAAAGTAAGCCTTGAACCGCGCCCGGTTTACTATCGAGAGCTTGATATTTTGGGATTTGATAAATATTGGAACTATCCCAAGGATGATGACACCCCTCTACTCTGGGCTACCGCTAATAATTATTTCTATCGCGGTAGGTTAGTGGCGAAAGCCAAAGGCGGCGCGCTCTATACTCCCCCTAAAATAGAGCTTGTCGAAGAGCCGGAGAAGGATGGAATGCCGTTGCGCCCCGTGGATATTTTCGGCATGACAGCAAAGAATGCCGCGCTGATGGAAACCTTAGAGCAGGAAACCATTCAGGGGATTTACAATACCTATGTGAAGTACCGAAAAAAGGTCGATGTTTTCTATGTGGCTTTCAGCGGTGGCAAGGACAGCGTGGTTACCCTAGATCTGGTGCAGAGGGCTTTGCCCCATGGGGAATTTGTGGTTTTGTTCGGTGATACGGGGATGGAGTTACCTGACACATATGATGTTATAGATAAAACAGAAAGGTTGTGCAAAGAACAAGATATAGTATTTTATAGGGCTGAGTCAAAATTCACTCCAGAACAATCATGGAAATTAGTAGGGCCACCTGCTCAAAAACTACGTTGGTGTTGTGGCGTACATAAAACTGCACCACAAATTTTATTTTTACGCAAATTAACCAATAATCCTCATTTTATTGGAATGGCTATGATGGGTGTTCGTTCAAATGAAAGTGTAACTAGAGGTCAATATAACAAATTAAACTTTGGCACAAAACATCAAGGACAATATGATTTTTATCCGATTTTTGAATGGAGTTCCTTTGAAGTATTTCAGTACATATATGATAAGAAACTTGAGTTAAATCGTACTTACAAATTAGGAAACAGTCGTGCTGGCTGTTTGGTTTGTCCGATGGAAGCTGTAAAAAATTCGTGGTTAAAAGAGCAGTTCTATAGTGGCGAATGCGCCAACAAGCATACTACTACATTCTTCCACAACATTATTGTAAATGAAACGATAGCGCATGATATGACAGATAGCCAGATTGAAGAATTTATGAGAATAGGTGTCTGGAAATCTAGGCACAATGGAAGTAAACTTTTTTCTCCTAGAGTAGAATATCAAGATGAAAAGGACGATCACGGTATTGCGATAACTCTCAATGTGGTAAGAACAGATTGGCGCGAGTGGTTGAAAACAATCGGCGAAATAAGCTTTATTTCCAATAGTGAGGTTAATATCATTTGCGAGAACAAGACATATACGCTTGAATATCGAAAAATTGAGGGTAAATATTTTTTCGCTGTTCACGGGCTCATAAGATCGCGATTAGATATAAATTTCGCATCTTGGATAAAAATAGTAATGAAGAAATCTGCCTATTGCATTGGCTGTCAAGTATGTGAAACAAATTGCCCTAATGGATATATACATTTTGATGGCAATAAAGTTTCAATAGATGATAAATGTACAAAATGTAAGAAGTGCTACGGTGTCAATGGTGGATGTTGGGTGGCTACCTCGCAATTATTGCCAAAGGGGTCAGGTAAAATGAGTGGAAGTATAGACCAATACAAAAATATGGGAATTCGCTATATGTGGGTTAAAGAGTATTTCCAAAAGGAAAATGATTTTTGGAAGGATAACCAGTTAGGCTCTGAAATGGTGAAATCTTTACGATTATTTCTTCGTCATGCCAAAATCTCTGAGAAGGATAAAATAACTGTTTTTGGTGACTTTATAGCTAATATGGGGATAGATTCCACGACATCATGGGGACTGATACTATGCAATCTTGTTTATACGCCACAATTTAATTGGTGGGTGCAAAACATAAAGCTCAACCATAAATATACTCCTGAAGAATTGCATGATATGTTATGCGAATGTGTGGAGAGCAAGTTCTCAAGAAAAAATATCATTTCCGCTTTTAAGATCATCTTTCACACCAATTCAATATTAAGTAACGAAATAGGATTTGGTATTGTTGATGTCATAGAAAAAGGCAATAATATAAAATTGCAGGTTGCATACCGCTCCCACTGGACAACCCCCGCTCCTCTCGTTATTCTCTACTCCCTGTATAAATTTGCCAAAGCCTGCGAGGTGTATCAGTTTTCCGTGGAGAATCTCCTAGATGACGAAATAGAACGGGATGGGGTCAGTCCTACGCGCATTTTTGGCTTGGATAAAGAAGCAATAGTATCAATTTTGAATGGCCTTAGCACAAAATATCCAGATTTTATCAACGCTACTTTTACTTTAGATATGGATTCTGTCACCTTGTATAAGGAAAAGACGGCAGAAGATGTGTTGTCTTTGTTTTGAAAGGATGTAACGAAGTGGCGCGGCAAGTCTATCGCGATTATTTTGATATTGATTCCCGGTACTATGCGGCGGTAACCCCTGAACTGGTAGAGGAGGGGAAAGTATCTTGGAAGAGTTTCTATCCCCATGAAACCTTTGTGAAACTCTTAAAGGAAGTGAATACCGTCCTGAATCATAAGGATACTCGTTCCATATGGATTGACGGGGCTTACGGTACAGGTAAATCCCACGCGGTATTTACCTTGAAGAAAATGCTAGAGGCCTCCGGCGCGGAGCTTGAGGCCTATTTTGCTGAGTTTGGCCTGAGTTCTGATTTATGCCAACAAATCATCACCGGACGGGATGCCGGAAAACTCGTCATTGCGGAGCGCACGGGCAGTAGCGATATTCACTCCGACCAAGACCTTATCTTTGCGGTGCAACAGCGAGTGATGGCGGCCTTGCGCGAGGCCGGAATCGGCGAAGAGGGAGAGGCAGCCTTATCACAGGCGGCACTTAAATGGCTGGAAAAAGTCTCTAACCGCAAGTATTTTGCGGAGTTAATGACCGAATCGAGATACTCATGGGAATTTAGCCATACCGTGGATGAAGTCATTGAGGTTTTGCGTGGGAATAATGAGAAGGCCATAGCCGCCACCATGCGCGGCATCATGAAGCTGGCGAAGGACAACGGCATTACCGCCTTGCAAATGGATGCTCAAGGTATGGTAGATTGGCTGACGGCAATTATTGACCGCAACAATCTAGGGGGGATTTTCTTTATTTGGGATGAGTTCACCGAGTACTTTAAAAACAACGCCAATTCCTTGACGGGTTTTCAGACCATAGCGGAAATCAGCCAAAATAAGCCCTTCTATTTTGTCATTGTTACCCATGGTAGTGAACAGCTTATCACCCGTTCTGGTGATGTACTTAAAATGCGAGATCGCTTCTTGCCGGTGGTAAAAATCGAATTGCCGGACAACATCGCTTTTCGCCTGATGAAACAGGCCATGAAAACTACCGATGACCCTTTGTTGGCCAATAAATGGCGAAGTTACACCGAGAAAATAAACGATAATCTTAAAGATGTACGCCGTATCATCGCCGCCGGGATAAGTCGTCAAGGCAAAACGGCGAAGATAAGTTCTATTGAAGAAGATTTGCAAGGCATTGTTCCCATGCATCCCTTTGCGGCGTTGCTGTTGAAACATATCTCCATCATAGTAGGCTCCAATCAGCGCAGTATGTTTGAGTTTATCATCAACAATAACCCGGAGGCGCACGGCTTCAAGTGGTACATAGAAAATTACAGCCCCTTGGATAACGACAACATTCTCACGGTGGATAAGCTCTGGGAGTTCTTTAACCTGAAAGGACAAAACGGACAGACTGCGGTGAACGACACAGTGCAACTCATTTTGGGAACTTACGGCCTGTACGACATGGAGAAATATTCCTCCGATGAGCGGCGCGTTTTTAAGACAATTTTGCTCCTGCAAGCTATTTCTACCCAACTGGGGAATGCGGAAGAGCTGCTGAGACCCACTGACCAAAATTTGGAATGGGTATTCTCCGGCACCGACTGGCCAAAGAACAAGGCTTCTCATATTGCCGAAAACCTGAGCAAGGATAACCTTATCTTTATGCAGACCGTGGGCAAGGTGACGGAATACACCGTGGCCACGGTTCACGGCGACCGCGCCGCGCTGGAAAAACTCAAGAAGGACATACTGGACGGCATGAAGACCACGGAAATGGCCGGACGCGCTAATTTGCTAGAGGGTATCAGACTGTCGGAGAAGCTAAAGAGCCGCTTTAATCTGGAGATAGTTTCGGTAGCGGAACTAACCCGGAAAGCGCGAGAGATGGCGCGTGATACGCTACCTCATCGTTATCGGGTGGCGACGGTCTTTGCCATGGACGAGGCGGAGTGCATGGAAGCTCAGCGGAAAATCGGCGAATTGGTACGAGATAGCGAGTATGAGGGGATTTTCTTCCTTGATGCCTCGGCCATGTATTTGGGGTTGGAGGCTAAAGAGCTGTACGCTTCCGATATGGCTTACAGCGAGTACTATTTAAAGCAGGACAAGAAACAATCGGATAAGTACGGCAATCGTGCCAGTGAGACACTGGGCAGTTGGCGCAATCGCGTGGAAAACGGTACTTTTGCGCTGTACAGCGTTGACCGCCCCAGTGGAGTGCGTTTGGGTAGTCGAGGGGCTTTGGAGGAAGAACTGCTCCGTATCGAAAGCGATGTCTATCCATATACCTTGTTGCGCTTTAATGTCACCGACACCATGTATAGGCTAACCTCTCCGGGACAAGGGGCTAAGTGCGGTATCGAGGAGAAATTAGAGGGGGCCTTTAGGTCGGGCAATAAGCAGACGGCCTTGGACACGGCTCTCTCCGGGGTGTGGCAGGTACCGAATTATTGGCAGGATTCAGCCAAGCTCGGTTTGCCGGTGGTACAGGCCAAACTGAAAGTGGAGGAAATGATAGCGGCGGCCTTCCAAACTGCCGGACGTATCAGCCTGAAGGAACTCTTTACCGCCTTACAGGAGCCGCCTTTCGGTTTTGTGACCAGCAACCTAGCGGCTTTTGTGTTGGGCTTTTTGCTGAAGGAATACGCCAAATCTCAGTATTACTGGAGCAATGATTCCATCAGCAAGGCTATGAGCGTAGAGACCATGAAGTCCATGATCGCCAATACGCTAGGGGTACAAAAGAAGAATTACAAAGAAGAATACATCGTGGCCATGAGTCCCGAATTGCGTTCCTTTTTGCAAGGGACGACGCGAATTTTCCGTTTGCCAGAAGATGTCTGCGGCACGGTGGAGCAAGCCCGGGATGAGATGCGTATCGCCATGCGGAAATTGCCTTTCCCCTTGTGGAGCCTGAAGGCTCTGCTTGACAAAAAAACTTTGACTTCTCCCCGGGATATAGTGACCGAGGCACTAGACTGTTATGTGGGCATTGCCAATACCGCTAATCTTGGCGGTGGCAGTGAAAGCGACTTTGCCAATAAACTGGGTAAACTCTTTAACGACCATGGGGAGCTAGTCGCAGACTTGGCCAGTTTGGTGAACGAGGATGCTGTCAGGGAAGGAATGCGGTGTTATATTGCGGACTACCGTGGGGGCGAACTTCTTTCTTTGGCGGCAGAACTAGGGAACGCCACCGGCTATCTGGATGACGTACAACAGAAATTTAACGCCGACGAAGCCAACTGGGTTTGGAATGTGCAGACGGGCAACGAAAAAATCGACGACGTTATTTTGGAGTATCGCATTGTTAAGGAGAGCAACAAGAGTTTGTCGCCTTGCCATTCGCTAGCGGAAACGGTACGAGAGTGGAACAAGAAGACCGGGAACATAAAAATAGCCTACGGAGCCTTAAAGGGGGACGTAGGTGAGTTGCAGGAACTCTTAAAAATCCTCTGCGCCATGAAGCAGAACGGTGCCTTGGTGGAAAAGGACAAACAGAATTTCCGGCGGCTTTTGACGGAGCAACGAGAGGCCTTCGAGGAATTTTACGGCAATCAGTTCCCCTATTTTTACCGAGTGGCCGGCAATTATGTGGCGGATATGTCCGAAGAGGAAGCACGGGAATTCTTTGAAAGCGTCTTGACGGGGGGACAGTTCGTCAAAGAGCGGGGCGAGTATTTCACCCATGTGGAGACGGAAGCCAAAAAATTTGCCGACAGTCAAGCCAAGGCCAGACTGCGTAGCCTCTGGGCAGAAAAAACCGGCACGAAATCACCTTTGGATTGGTCGAAACAGCATCGTACCCCCATTCTGTGTATGTTTGAAGGCACGGAGCTAGAGCGTGTACGACAGGTCTTCAAGGATATAAACGACGGTAAGGCACCCAGAGATGCCATGGAAGATGACTACGCCTACCTCCAGCGAGGGACTTTTTATGATAGGTTGCGGGATGAGGACGAAATAAATCGCTTGTTCTCGGAACGGGTGGTAGGAGATTACAACGTCATTTTGCACGACCCGGAAGTAACTCGGGATTATTTGCAGAACAAGGTCAGCGAAGAGCCCTATTACTGGATGGACAGCGACACGGTGCGGAAACAAATCCGCGCTTTGGCCGATAAGGAGTACAAAAAGGCTAACGGGGGACTGGAAAAGGCCTTGGAGCTGATAGAGGAGTTGCCGCCGGAGGAACTTCTGGATTATATGCGCGATTTGCTGGATGAAAGTTTGAATACGGGGATCGCCATATTACGCCGGGGCAGGAGGAGCTAAGGATGGAATGCCGGGAGCTGACAGAGTGTTTGGCGGAGATTCGCGCTTATTTGCAAGGAGAGACCATGGGGTTTTCGTTGCTGGTGAACACCGAGAACTATGGCGACTATCGCACTTTGTGGCAACGGCTGACCCAAGACGGTGAATTGGAGCTGGTCTTGGTGTCGAATTTCTGCTCCCCCCAAGGTTTGCCCTCCGTGGAAGCGGCTTGCAGCGCCGCCTTGCTGCCGGGGAAGCATGTGCTGACCGGCGTTTCCCAAACCTGGCAACTCAGAGGCCAGGAATCGCTGGCGCGTGAACTAGCGGAACTGGTGGGACGCGGCACTCGCGGTCATACGGTGATTTTGTTGGAGCATTGCGCCGCTTACCTGCAAAAGCTGATAGAGGAAGACTTGCGACTTGAGCGGCGGATTCTCTTGTGGGTAGGCCATAAATCACCATTACCATGGTTGAGGGCAGTCGCGCCGGAGACGGCAGGATGTTTATCTGGGGTAAAAGGGCTTATTGGTGCCTTGGAAAAATGTCTTTGGCATCGGGAAGAACCTGAGGAGCTAATCTTTGCCACCAAGCTGGCGCGAGAGGTTTTCGCCGATAGCCTCTATCCGTTACGGCAGGAGGGAAATATTTTTGCGCAGTTGAAACAGCGTTACCCGGAACTTACGGCCGTAGGCATTACCGAGGCTGATGGAACGAAAGAAAACTGGCGGTGGCTCTGCCGTGAATTGGACAAGGGCAAGAGTCTTACCGCCCTAACGGAAAGTTACTTTGGCGAAAAGGAGCAACTTAGCTGGCGACTGCCGATGGAACTGGAGGAGCCGGACAGGGAGCGCAACTGGTTTTATTGGCTGTCGCTTAAACTTTATCCCCCTAGCGGTACTTATTTTCGTTTGGCGTTAGGGCGTAGCCAAAATTTGGCTGAGCTGGAACAAGAAATTTACTTGGCCTTGCTTGACGTGTCTTGGGAGGAGAAAAGTTTTGTGAGTTTGTACCGGGAACGAAAGAAAGTGCTGGCGCGGCTTTCCGCTGAGGAAAAAATAAGTGCTTACGCCGATAAAGTAGGCCGTTGGGACAAGGCGGCCATCCATTATCTGTCGGAGGATACCGCCGCCGAAAGATATCGTCTGCTGAAGTGTTTGGAACTGTACCCCTACAGCCAAGAGGAGTTGGCTAAGATTTTGCCCTTGGTAGCACCGAACCTAGCACTGTACCTGCAGTCCTTTTCGTTTACTGCCTACCATACCTTTATTGACATGGAGAAAGAACTGCTCGCCCTCATCAGCGCATATTTCACCGACTATAAGTGGCAAAAAGTCAAAAACAAACTGTACCCTGATTTCCTGCAACGGGTGGAGGGTTTTGCCGTTTCCAGACCCTACAACAAATTTTTAACCAGAGTCGCTGTTCTCAAAAAACTGACTGCTCCGGGAACCACTCCCTACTTCTTTGACGCTTTAGGGGTGGAATACCTGTCTTTTATCGTCGCCAAGTGCGAAAAAATGGGACTAACCGCTACCATAGGCGTAGCTCGTTGTGAACTGCCTTCCATCACGTCCCGGAACAAGGATTTTTATCAACTTTTCCCCGAAGGTCGTGTACGCAAAATCAGCGCATTGGACGAGTGCAAGCATCACTCCTCGGAATTTGACTACACCAAGCGCAAAGAGCCGTTGCATCTTTTTGCGGAACTGGCCATCATCGAAGGGGAATTGAAAAAGATATATCAAGATGTAAAGCGAAATAATGGGAGCGCCCTTATCGTCTCTGACCACGGAGCCAGCCGCCTAGCGGTCATAAACGAACAGGAAAATCCTGCCATCGAGCTTGCGGAAAAAGGACAGCACAGCGGTCGTTGCGCCCCGGTGTCAGAGGATCCGCATTTGCCACAGGTTACTCATGAAAACGGTTTTGCAGTCATGGCCGGTTATGACCGTTTCCGGGGAGGTCGTAAGGCCGATGTGGAAGTCCACGGCGGTGCCTCGCTAGAAGAGGTGCTGGTGCCGATTATTCGCTTGCAACTGCGTTCGGAGAAGGCCGAGTATCGCTTGGTGGAGGAGACACTTCCCTTCAAACCGGGGCAAGATGCCAAGCTGTTGCTGTTTTGCGACCGTCCCATGAAGACACCGTGCCTGAAGATAGGAGAGAAACTCTTTTCGGGTGAGTTTACCATAGATAAACAACATGCTAACTTTACCCTCACGGGGATTCGCCGCAAGGGTAAATATGAGGCCGCCGTCTATGAAGGCAGCGCCTCCCAAGGAGTAGTATTGCCCTTTGAAATTAAAGGACAGACAAGAGAGGAGGATTTGGGCATTTGACGGAGACTAAGACTATGAATAAATTTACTTCCCCGGAGTATGGGAACAGACTCAAAGATATGTTTGACGACATGGTGGTGTATAAGGATTTACAGGAGAACAGCTTCATCAGTGCCTTCAAACTGCCCTCTTTCATGCGTGATTGGGTAACCAAGCGTTTTCAAGACGATACGGGAGCGGTGGATGCCGCGACGGCGGCAGATTATATCAAAAAATACATCCCTAAGGCCGAAGATTGGAAAGCCATCAAAAATCGAGTCATTAACGAGGGAGAACGAGTTAATTTTCTGGCTAAAGTTTCCGTAGATATTGATATTAAAACCCAGCAACTTTCCTTTGCTCTGCCGGATTTCAATTTATCCCATAAAGACACAATAATTACAGAGGACGTATGGGAAAAGTGCAGTGAGGCTCTCCTAAAAGCCGAAGAAAATTGGGGGGTGGTGGAGCTGGGGTATCAGCCTCCCATGGCTAAAAAACCGGGGAAACTGAGGCTGATGAACTTCAAGGATTTTCGCCCTTATCGGGTTGATTTGGATGAATTTCGGGCGGCGGCCAGAGAATTTACCCAAGAGGAATGGCTGGATATAGTGCTGGGAGCCGTAGATTACAACGCCGCCGGTTATGCCGACAAAGGGCAGAAGCTGGCCATGATAACCAGACTACTGCCCTTTGTGGAAAAAAATTTACATCTTATTGAGCTTGCCCCTAAAGGGACGGGAAAATCCTACCTGTTCGGTCGGGTGAGTCGTTACGGTTGGCTCGCTTCCGGTGGGGTAATGTCGCGGGCGCGCATGTTTTACAATCTTGGCAAACACACGGATGGACTGGTGGTAGGCCATGATTACGTGGCCATGGATGAAGTGCAGACCATCAGTTTCACGGACGTGGATGAAATGCGTGGGGCTCTCAAAGGGTACATGGAAAACAATGGCAAATGCACCGTGGGGGAAAAGGAAGTAGTCTCTGATGCTGGGATTGTGCTTTTGGGGAATATCAACGCGGACTTGATGACCGCCGATATGAAGGACAACGTCTTTCAAGAACTGCCGGAGGTGTTTCGGGAAAGTGCTTTGATTGATCGTTTCCACGGCTTTTTGCGCGGTTGGGACTTGCCGAGAATGACGGAGGACTTAAAAATAAAGGGCTGGGCGCTAAACTCCGAGTATTTCACATCTGTCCTTCATGCCCTGCGCGATGACCCCATATATCGCAATGCGGTAGATCAATGGCTTGATGTCTCGGAGGGAGCCGATACTCGTGATACGGAGGCGGTAAAACGGCTGACCACCGGTTTTTTGAAATTGCTTTTCCCCTATGTACGTCAGCCGGGAGATATTTCCGCTTGGGATTTCAAGGAGTATTGCTTGCAACCGGCGTTGCGTATGCGCGAGACCATTCGCTACCAGTTGGGACTCTTAGACCGCGAGTACCGGGGCAAGGATATGCCCAATTTAACCGTAAGGGAATCGGTAGCATGAGGAAAAAGAAAACTTACACCTGCCGCGCCTGCGGCAAAAGCCCCCTTACCAAAGACGAGGTCGGTGTAAGTAAAAAGCTCTTAGATGGCGAGGCACTTTTCTGTCTGCCTTGCCTCGCCGCCTATTTAGAAGTAGCAGAACAGGACTTGCTGGACAAGATAGAGGAATTTAAGGAGCAAGGTTGCGAGCTTTTTGCCTGACAGGAGGAGGGGCAATGACCAAGGGAGTTTATGCTGATAATGCCGCCACCACCAAAATATCGACGGTCGCTTTGCAAGCGATGCAAAAATGCGCGGAGGAATACTACGGCAACCCCTCATCCCTTCATTCCTTGGGGGTAAAGGCCAAAAGGGTCAGGGAAGAGGCGCGCGAGCGTATTGCCGCCGTTATCGGCGCAAAAAAAATGGAAATTTTTTTCACCTCCGGCGGCACCGAGTCCGATAATTGGGCGTTACAGGGGCGAGCCTTTTGCTATCCGTCGGGTAAGAAACACCTTGTTACCTCACAAATAGAACACCACGCCATACTGAAGACTGCCAAATTTTTGCAGGAGCTTGGATATGAGGTCAGTTATCTGCCGGTAGATGACAAGGGACATGTTGAACCGACTGCTTTAGAGCACGCCATAACCACCGACACCATCTTGGCCTCCGTAATGCTGGCCAATAACGAAATAGGCACCATAGAACCAATCAGGGAACTGGCTTACATTGCCCATAAGCATCATGTCCCTTTTCACACCGACGCGGTGCAAGCCGTCGGCCATATTCCGCTGTCGGTGGATAATTTGGGGGTGGATATGTTGTCGGCTTCGGCGCATAAATTCCACGGGCCTAGGGGGATAGGCTTCCTTTATGTGCGAGAAGGTACGCCGCTAATGCCCTTACATCACGTCGGCTCCCAAGAGTATGGCTTAAGAGCCGGCACCGAAAACCTGCCGGCCATTATGGGGATGACCGTTGCCTTGGAAGAAAGCTGTAAACAGATGGACTATACCAAGGAGTATTTAACGGGACTGGAACAAATCATTTTAAAGGGATTGCGAAAGAACAATATTGATTATCGTTTGAATGGTGGCCAGGAAAGATTGCCGGGGCTACTCAGTCTGTCTTTTCGTGGGCAAGAGGGCGAGAGGATTTTGCATCGGCTGGATTTGGCGGGAATTTCTGTTTCTACCGGCTCGGCCTGTAATTCTCATCGTACCGAGGTATCTCATGTACTGAAAGCCATTAGCCTAGACGCTGCCTATGCCAAAGGTACCATCCGAATTTCTCTAAGCCGTGACAACGACACTGAGGCGGCCAAGAAAATCTTGGCCGCCTTACTGAGTGACGCTGGGCGTTTTTGGGGGCAGTAACCGACCTCCTTCCCCCCCCCATCATTTATCCTGCTTGGCAGGATTTTAGATCTTGACGACGAATAATTTTCTCGATAAGCGTTATGGCGGCTTTTATCAGGACGCAAAAAATTGGAGGTGGATACCTTGGGGCAAAATGATTTGACGGAAGTGCCGAAGCTCAGCAAATTGACCTCGCTGGAGGATATTAGAGAGTCCTGCCGGGGCAGTATCAAACGCTATGCCGTAGCCGGCGCGGTGAACGGCATCAATCCGTTGCCGGGGGTGGATGTGGGTATAGACGCCGCCGTATGTCTAAAATTAATGTCGGAGGTGCGGAGTCGTTTTGGACTGAATAAGGAAGCGGAAGGAACCCTCCGAAAATATGAGCTACTCTTGCCATTGGTGAAAAAAGTTTTTGATTACGCCACCAAGGAAGGGGTAATTATTCTCTTGAAGAGCGTCGGCAAGCGTTACTTGGGCGCCAAAGCCTCCAAATACATCCCTATCGTGGGGCAAGTGGTGGCCGCCGGCGCCGGTTACGGCATGATGCGCTATTTTGGTAACGCCTACATTGAGGACTGCTACCAGCTGGCTAAAAAGATTCGCGAAAACGATATTGTCATCGCGGGCGATACTTATTTATAGGCACCCGGTATATAAGAAGCTGTTTTCATAAGGAGCTGTCGCACGAAGGAACAAATTCTTCGTTTGCTCCCGTTAAAACTCTACCGGCAAAAGTGCGGCCATGATTGCTAAGGCGAGAGACGGCAACATATTGGCCACCCGTATGCCCCGGTTCCAGACAAGATTCACGCCGACGCAGAAAATGAGGATAGAACCGATAAATGAGATATAGTTCAGAGCCGTCTCTGTCATGAAAGGCTCCACCAACACCGCCAAAAACGTAATGGCTCCCTCAAACAGGAACACGGGGATTGCCGAAAACATACAGCCCTTGCCCATGGCGCAGGTCATGACCATGATAATGATGAGGTCGAGAATGCTCTTTGCCGCCAGAATTGACCAGTCTCCCGTCATGCCATCCTGAATCGCTCCCACGATTGCCATGGCGCCGATGCAGACTGTAAGGGAGGCTGTTACAAAACCGCGGACGAAATTATTGTCCTTGGCGTTGCCCGTCTTGGCTTTTAGCCACTCCCCAAACTCTTCGATTCTCCGCTCTATCGCTAGGATTTCCCCTAACAAGCCCCCCAGCGATAGACAGCCTACCATGAGGAGTGTTCCGCCGCCCACGACACCCTTGCCGGCAATATCGAGCATATACGGCATCGTCCCGGCTATGCCAATGAAAAGGACACTGACGCCGGAGGCCATGATGAGCGTTTCTTGATGATGCTCTTTTAGAAGATTGCCAAAAAGAACGCCGCACAAGCCGCCTACAATAATGCATCCTGTATTGATAATAGTTCCTATTCCTGCCATAATGCCTCACCTCCCAGCAAACAAGCTTTCTCTATTTGGACGGAATTACATTGACTTTGAAAGGTCGTACTTTTTTCTTGCGCCGCCAGCATTTCCAGCATCCGGCGTAAAAAAATTTCCGCAAAAAGCTCCTCGCCCTCGCAGAGGCAATAGCGGCCTGAGGGTAGCCCCTCGCCCATTTTCTTTGTGGGAACGAAGGCCATATTCGCCTCGCGCAGCATGGGAAGATCCATTTCGCTGTCTCCGGCGGCTAAGGTTAATTTCGGTTGCAGACGCTTTTGCAAACGCCTTAGCGCCTGTCCCTTGCTGAGTTCCGGCGGTATGAGGTAAATTTTGCGTCCCGTGACCTCTACCTGCAAATTGCTCGTCTTGGCTTGCAGTTCTTGCCGCCTATGAGCGGCCGTCTCTTCATCTTCGCAAGCGAGAAACAGAAAAAAATCATCTACCAAGCGGCAGTGACGGTAGCCGCCCTCTCGCGCCAAAATATCCCGGAGCTTAGTCAACTCCGGCACATAGGGCTGAACTAACCGGCGCGATTCTTCTTCCCAGCTTGCGTTTATGACGCCCCCTTCCAAGAAAAGGGCGCCGTTAGCCACCAAAGCCAGCGTCATAGTACAACCCGGCGGCCAGTTAAGGCGTGTGTATTGACTGTAGCTACGAGTAGTCACCGGCACCGGCTGCACCCGTGACGTTATTTTTTGTAGCAACGCCACCGTGGCTTGGGACATAAAACCTTGAGGTTTATCCCCCAGATATTCCACGCAAAGCGCCGCCTTTTCGGGCGGTATTTTTTTGGCCGAATAAATCAAGGTATTGTCTAGGTCGCAAGCGAACAGTATTTTTTTCATGTGTCGGCCAGTGAACGAATCAGCCCACAGGCTTTATAATGCCGCAGGGGGTACTCCTCCACTGTTACTCCTTTCTCCGCCGCCAGTTGAAACAAGTGCGCTAAATGAGCCGTGTCCTCTAAACTGTGTACCAAAATTTTCCAGGGTACTCGCCGCAGGAGAACTCGCGTGGCTTCGCCTATGCTGGGTTTCACTAGGTTAATATCTTTTATCTGGAAATGAGCGGCGACTTTTTGCGCCTCGTCTAGGCCGGTGCCATCTGCGGTTTCTTCGGTGGGCAGTAAGGGCAAATCGGCGGTTTGCCAATAAGACTCAATCCTGTCTATATAACTATTGGTTAAGTCTTCCGCTTGTAATTCCTTATAGAAAGCCGCGCCGTGAAAATCCTTGGCGCCGATAATGCCTTCGCGCAGGTAGGTGCGACTTAAGAGCCCCGACACGGTGGCATTTAGGCAGGAACTGGGAATCAGAAAATCCCGGGTGGTGCCGCTTTTTTCCGCCACGCAAGCCGGGTCGGACAAAACGGCGAGACCGGGACTGACACCGGGGTAATCCTCCATGGCCTTAATAAGCTCCCGTTGAATGGCTCCCTTCCCCGTCCAGCCATCTACGAATTGCAAAGTTTTCGCCGGGTGCCTTTGCAAAAGGTAATCCATGGCGTTACCGTCGATTCCTTTGCCTCTGATAATGGAAATGGTGTAGTGGGGAGGCGAGAAGCCATGTTTTGTCTGCAAGTAGCGTTTAATCAGAATGCCCACGGGGGTACCGGCTCTGGCTAGGGATACCAAGACCGCCTTTTTCCCCTTGGCGGCGTAAATTTTTTCCGCTACCGTGGCCACCGCCGCCGCCGTCAGTTGCCCGTAACTGTCTAGCGCTCTTTGGTAAGCGGCCAGATAATCGGGGGAGGGAGGATACTCTTTGGGTAGCATGGCGGAGTAATGGCGGCCGCTTTGGATAAATCGCTCTCTGGTAACGGTATCCAAAGGCGTAACCAGACCGGTAATGTCTTTTAGCAGAATGGTTACGTCCTCAGATTTATAGGTGCCGAACATGGCTACACCTCCCACAGATGAATTTGGCGGCAATTGTTTTCGTTTAAGGCCGCCGCCAAAGCCGCCATGGCTTCCTTATTCGGCGGATGGGCGTCGGTGAGGATATATACTTGGTCGTAGGCCGCCAAATTGTAAATATAGGTATGGCGGCTCGCTGCGTAAAAACCGGGCAGTAGGTAGCCGGAGGTTATTGGATAATCGCTAGCTTCGCTTAAACCGATGGGGCTTCTGGTGGTGGCGTGGCAAAAGATTTGCGCCTTGGGGACTTTAGCGGTCAAGTACTGCCCAAATCGCAGTGCCGGCCACATACATTCCTCCGTTCCCAAAACCAGAATTTTCCCTGCGGCCACGGGTTGACGGCTGGCGTAAATTTCCTCGCTCAAACGTTGACAAGCGGCGGCGTATTCTCCAATAACGATCCCTTGCCGAAAATCCGGCAGAGGATGCGCCGAGCTGATGGATTGCCATTCGCCGGAGAGAGGGGGAGGAGGCAGCGCTTCCCGGACACTAATCGTCGCCAGTGCTCGCTCGTAATCTTCAGACGGCATGGTTAGCAAAGAGACGGTTTCGATTCCCTCTTGGGTTAGCGCTCGCCGATTTTCTTCGGTCAAACGGTTGATAATGGAGGCGGCCACCAATTTTTTCTCTTTCAGCCGGGGAAAGACCGTCCTGAGCTTTTGCGCCATATTTCGCAAGGTGCGTCCCGTGGAAAGCTCATCATCCAGCAAAATCACCGTGGGAGTTTTATTCAGCCACTCCGCCAGTCTAGCTACTGACAGTCGTTGCTCCACGGCGTGGCTGTGTTCCTCGGAAAACTTTAGGTAACTACCTTCCGGGAGTGGTTCCCGGGTAGTGGTAATATAGGCACCCTCCGGCGAAAGCTCCGCCGCCACCTCGGCGCCAATGGCGGTCGCTGTTTCCGCAAAGGCGATTACGAGCCTCGCCTCGCCGCACACGGCGGCAAGTTTTCTCCCCAGCTCTCTCATCATATTCAGCGCGACTCCGGGATTTACCGGCAAGTGTTTTCCCTGCAACGGGTTTACCAACAAATAGCCGCGTTTTTGATTGTTAAACCGTTTAGCCACGCATAGCAAATCATTCCGGGTGTAACCCATCTTTCAACCTCCTTTCCTGTTCCTCGATAATGCATTCATGTTTTCTATCCATGCATTAGACCATTCGCTGTAGGCGCGGAAATTCCTTTAGCAAAAAAGACCGCAGGAGAATATAAGGAACCTCCTGCGGTTTTTTATTGCGAGTATTGTTAATGCGCGCTGCCCATAAAAATGAGTCTTAGCCCCAAAGCGAACATGGCGCAGGACAAAAGGATCAAGATGACCTTGGAACGGGTCTTTTGGGAGATTTTTGCCCCTATTTGCGCGCCGATGGCGGCGCCGACACTGATGGCGATGGCCGGTATCCAGACGATGTGCGCCAGCAGAAAATGGGACACCACGCCGCACAGCGCCGATACCGCCAAAACAAAATGGGAGGTGGCGGTGGCCACATGCACCGGGAAGCCCAGCAAATATACCATGAGAGGGACGTGGATGACCCCACCGCCGATGCCGAATATGCTGGAGAGAAAACCTACCCCCATGCTGGAGATAATGCCTAGGTGGCTGTTAAATTTAAAACCTGCCGGGAGTTCATGGATGTCGCTATGGTGTTTGTGGGTGGAATTATGGTACATGATGAAGGCCATGCATAGCAAAAAAAGGCCAAAATAAAAATTCAGCATGGGGCCGGAAAATTTATCCACGATATAGGAGCCGAGAAAAGCCCCCGGCAAAGTGGCCAAAGCGAAGGGGACAGCCGCCTTAAAATAAACCCGTTTTTGCTTGATGTAGGCCAACGTGCCGGAAAGGGCGTTAGCGAGGACGATAACGAGGGAGGTGCCGGTTATCTGCGGCGCGGAGGTAAAGTAAGGATATATTCCCCCGGCAGACATAAAAAAGATGAATACAGGGACGCAGATAAGTCCCCCACCAATCCCCACCAAGGTGCCGAAGGTGCCGACTCCTACCCCCAGCAACAGAAAAATAAGATACTCCATAGAAACGGCTCCTTTCTGCATTATATTTTCAGAATTGTATTTTGACGCTACGCAATCCATCACCGATGGGCGAAGTAGTGCATATACCGAGACTTGGCTTCTTTGGCTTTGCGTTTGCTTATGGGGAGGCGTTCGCCTTGTTTGAGGGTGAAGGTATCCACGAGGAGCATTTTCTCTTCGTCGGGGCAAAGCTCCGCCAGTTATCGCCGAAAATAAGCCTCCGTCGTCACCAGCTCAATCAATTCATCATCCACAATGGCTATCCGCATGCTGTTTCCCATGCCCTTTCCTGTTGCTACTAAACGTGTCCGAGTATATGAAAACATAAACAACGCCCAAAAGCAAGTTTTATATATTCCCCTTGTCCTCCCAGTACATTAAAACTCAAACTTCCCACACCAAAAATATTGCTCACCCAAGTACCATAAAAGGTAGACGGTCAAAAAATATCCGCTTTTATGGGTGTTTCTGATGGTATGTATAGGCATTGCGATCCTTGATTCTATCGGACTTGCCAAAATCTG
>JAFVEM010000047.1 GCA_017476005.1 Selenomonadaceae bacterium
CATCCTTGGGTATATGAACTTCAAAATTCATGGGCAGAACCAGTTGATATGGTATACCCCATGCTGTATAATCTCTGTGTGTGATGTTGTTTGATTCCATACTGCAATATTACACATGCCCCACAAAGTTTCCTGCTTTGTAGAATTTTTTCGCTAAAAATGGGCTGCCACACGATAATTATGTGCGACAGCCCCATAATACAAAAAAGAAACAGAAACAGCTAACTTATCCACAGAGTTATCCACAAGTTATTCACATTATCCACAGGGTTTATTCGTCTTCTTCCTCGTCATCTCCTGCCGGGGTAACAACACTATCCTCAATGCTGAAATCCTCATATTTGCGGATTTTCTTGTACATGGAGGCGCGTTTCATCTCTCTGCCAAAGTATTCTTCGGAGTTGTCCACAAAGTCTTGAACAGTGACGCGTACAACTCCGTCCTCATCCGGGTCTTTGGTGGCGGCAATCAGCGTGTATGCGTCGATGATGGCTTGGCGTTCTTCCTTGGCTTTGTCCTTCTTTTTACTCCCGTCGCTTTTGTCTCTCGGTTGGATAATCCTGCCGCCTACTTCTATTTCCGGGCGAATGTCCTTCAGTGCGCCGCTTTCGTCGGCGCGGTGCACCGGCCACGCAAAATATACATTGCGGTCATCGGGCTTTTCAAATTCGCGCAGGGTACATTCGATGCGCCATGCACTGATGTGTTCGGCGTGTTTTTCGGCGGCGGTGACCATCTGCGTTAGTTTGTACATATCGCCGTCGGTGAATTTCTGCTTGGCGTATTCGGTGAGCTGAGAGTGGGAAAGTAAATCGTCCGCCCCCAAGTCGTCACGCCACCCTTTAGGCAGTTTGCCGTCAATGTAATCGATGATGGCGGCGCAAGCGGCTTTGTTCTTGAGAAAATCAAAATTGGAATCCTTCAGCGGCAGTTCGATGAGGTCAAGAATAGCGTCGGGGTCGCGAGCGAATACCCCGGAGCCTGATGAACGGTCAATAGCTTTCTTGCCGCCGTTCTGTGAGTGGGATTGGTAGTTTTTCTCCAGCCGTCACCTTTGTGGCTTGCCAAGGGTCGAACCGTTCAGGGGTGCCTAACGTGTTTGTCATCCTTGATTCAGACTCAATGTCTGAGCCAGAGTTATAGATTGAGTCAAACTATTGACATAAAATCTGACCATTAACTAAATCCAGAGTTTATACCATTTCCCAGAGTTTTCCTTTATCATTGATAGCAAATCAATTGATAGGGGGAAGGGGTATATGACAGACAATCGGGAACTGAACACCTCTATCGGCAGACGATTGCGCGGCGTGCGAGAAACTCAAGGACGGACGCGAGAGCAAGTGGCGGAGCGAGCTGACATTTCGGCGCAATTCTTGTTTGAGATTGAGACCGGCAAGAAAGGCATGACCGCTCGCACCATCATCAATCTGGCCAGAGCCCTCGATATATCGACGGATTATTTGCTCTTGGGCGAGGCACAGCCAACGGTATTCGCTACCTTGGAGGGCATTCCGCGCGACCAGCAACGTCTGGCCGTGGATTTTTTACAGACCTTCTCCTTGGGAGCCAGAATGAGAATGAGCGGTTGACTGGCGATTTTTCTCCACGCCAAAGCGCCGCCCCCTCGCGTAAACATCGACGCGAGGGGGCGGCGTTTTTTATTATTTTACTTCAATCTCGTAGCCACCCACCGCTACCCACAATCACCGTGCCGAAAATGGCCGCCGGATTGTGGCTTTTTTTGGCTTTGGGGACTTTCACGGTAATGGTATAGGGCGTGTCCGTGAGAAACGCCGTCACCAGCGCGGCATCCCCTTTTAACTCGCGATAAATCTTACGGTCGATGGCGGCGGTATAAACCACGGATTTATGCGGCTCGTACTCCGTGGCGGTGAGAGCCTCCGTAAAACTTTGGTCGCCTGACCAACGGTATAGCTCCTCGCCCTTGCTGTCCAAAATGACCATATCGTACTCTTGGCCGTTGCGGTGATTTATGGTGTAAGGCTCCTCCCCCGTATTGGTTATCTTCAATGTCAGTTTGAGTCGTCCACCGGTTACTTTAGCCGTAAGTTCCGCCAGCATTTTATCAAAGGAAAAAGCGCCGTAAGTTTCCCCTTCGCCGCCGGAGGCGGAAGAAGATCCGCCGCTGATGGGGAACTGAATACCTATGCCGGTACCGATGGATGCATATGCCGGTAAGCTCCCTCCCCACAATAAAATTCCGACTAGGACTGCTCCTAGAAATTTCTGCATAAGCGCATCCCTCTCAATTCATACCTTTTGTCGATAAACGCAATTTTTTTGCCCGCAACTGCCGCACCCTTGGGGCAAAGTATCATTGGGAAGAGTCCCCTCCCGGTACAATCCCAAGACGGCGGAAATGGATTTGCGCGGCATTAACATGAGGGAAGATGAAAGGGACAGGCATATGTCGGCGGCTCGGCTTAGCCGCAAGATCTCCGGCTGCGCCTCTAAGGGGAAATCGCCGTAGCCGGGGCTGAAGCGCCATCTGGTAAAATAGCCTTGGGCTTTAATGCGAGGGCTGACGGCCTTTTCCAAAGCATCCGCCACCTGCTCAACAGCGGCGGTAGCGGCGGCATCCATCAGCAGGGAAAGGGTATAGTCCCCACCCTCAAATTTAGCCGTAATGGCCTCTTCCACCGCTTCTCCCACCGTGGCCGCCAATATGATCACCTTTTCGCAACCGCTTAAATGACGGCGAATCTTTTCTCCCGGCAAGGCAAAGGGAGAAGCATCCCGAACTACCCCTGCCGCGCAATCGTAGTCGTATTCTTGCCAAGTGCCGCGAGGCGTCGCAAGGAGCAAGACATTGGCGGCGGCTTCCTCCAGCAAACTTTCCGCAAAATCCGGGACTTTGGCCAGCCCGGCATAGCGTCTGGCTTCCTTTAAATCAATTTCCGTAAGGCTACCATTGTAAACAGACATAATATTTCCTCACACAGTAAGCCGTTGGGTCTTGGGTGGCATCGACTTAGGGGACAGCGTCCTTTCGGCCAGCAGATTTTCCAAGAGGCGCTCTAGATCCTCCTCGGAATAAAAATCGATCTGAATCCGACTGCGCTTCTTCCCCGGCAGTATTTTTACCTGCGTCCCTAAACGCTCCTGTAATCGCTCTTGCGCCTCGCGCATAAAGGGTTCCGGCGCGGCTACCTTAGGCTCGGGGGCTGGTGCCTGCGGCTCCAGCTTTTTCTGCAAGTAAGTCGGCTCTTTTTGCAAGCGTTTAGCCAGCGCCTCGCACTCTCTGGCCGTTAAACTTTGCGCCTGAATATAGGCGGCGGCGGTTTCTTGCAGGGTTTTATCCTCTAGGGTAATGAGTGGTCTGGCCTGTCCCATGGTCAAGGTTCCCTGCTCCACCATTTCCTGCGCCCTAGGCGCTAAATTTAAAAATCTGAGGATATTGGCGATGTGGGAACGACTGCGCCCGATTTTCTGCGCCACCGTTTCTTGACTCAGGGAAAATTCCTCCATAAGCCGCTTGTAGGCTCTGGCTTCCTCCATGACGTTTAAATCTTCGCGCTGAATATTTTCGATGATGGCCAGTTCGCTGAGCTCACGGTCGCTGTATTCCTTGACGATGACCGGCACCGTCGTGAGTCCCGCCAGTTTCGCCGCCCGGAGCCTTCTTTCCCCGGCGATTAGCTCATAGCGTCCTTGGGATAATTTGCGTACCAAAAGGGGTTGCAGGATGCCGTAGCTGAGTACGGAATTTTTTAATTCCTCTAAGGCCGTCTCCGCAAATTCCTGCCGCGGCTGGTAGGGATTGGGACTTATATCCTCCACCTGCACGCTGAGAACGCTTTCACCTGTAGGCGCTCCCACGTTTCTGTCCTTGAGCAACGCCCCCAGCCCCTTTCCTAATCCCCCTTGTCCTTTAACGGCCACGGGCTATTACCTCCTTGGCGAGCTGGCGATAGGCAACGCTACCCTTAGAGCGTTTGTCGTAGGCAATGATGGGCTCACCGAAGGATGGAGCTTCCGACAGGCGCACGATACGCGGCACCACCGTTTCATAAACCAGTTCTTTAAAATTTTCCCGAACCTCGTCGGCTACCTGCTCCGAAAGTTTCGTCCGGGAATCGTACATGGTGAGCAATACTCCTTCGATAGCTAAGTCGGCGTTGAGATTGCTGCGTACCAGTTCGATGGTATTCATCAGTTGCGCCACTCCCTCCAGCGCGTAAAATTCGCATTGAATGGGCATTAGGACGGAATCTGCCGCCGTCAGGGCGTTTAGGGTCAAAAGCCCTAGGGAGGGCGGACAGTCGATAAGGATATAATCATACTGCTCGCGCAAAGGAGAGAGCGCCTTGTTTAGCCGATTTTCTCGCGAAATGGCCGCCACCAGCTCCACTTCGGCGCCGGCCAGCTCAATGTTCGCCGGCAGGAGCGCCAAGGCAAAATCCGTGTCGCAGATAGCCTCGGCGGCTGGTACGTTATTTATCAGCACTTGGTAGATGGTGTGCTTTAGGTCGGATTTATTAAGCCCCAAACCGCTGGTGGCGTTGCCTTGGGGGTCGGTATCCACCAGTAAAACTTTTTTTCCCTCTGCGGCGAGGCAAGCCGCCAAATTTACGGCGGTGGTGGTTTTGCCCACGCCGCCTTTTTGGTTAGCCAGCGCAATAATTTTTGCCATATAGGTATCACCGTCTTTTTCCAATTTTTCCATCTTAATATCCAGTATAACCCCAAAGGGCTACCTGTGGCAAGGAAAAACCGCTAAAATAAAAAGCCGCCTCTAAGTTGAGACGGCGCTAAGACCCGTGAACGCATGGAATTTTATAGTGGTTATTTGTGGCAATCAATCCTTGGGCGCATTTTTCATCCAAACCTGATTGTCTTCCTTGGCGCCTTTCGTATTCTGCGCCATGACGCCGACCAGCGGATGGGGGACATAGGGAGCTTCGAGGTAGTCAACATCCTCATCCGTAAGTTTCAGTTCCGTTGCCTTGGCCGCGCCCTCTATATGATGCAATTTTGTTGCCCCTGCCACCGGCGCGGTCACTTTTGTGAGGAGCCACGCCAGGGAAATTTCCGTCATGCTGGCGTCATATTTGTCGGCCAACTCCGCCACGCGCAGGATGATTTTCTCGTCTTCGGCCGCCATGCCGTCGTATTTCAGCTTGGCATAGCTGTCCTCGGCCAGTCGTTTGGAGGTTTCGCCGGGCTTGCGAGAAAGTCTGCCGCTGGCCAATGCGCTATAAGGAGTCATGGCAATATTATCTTCAGCGCAAAGTGCCGCCATCTCCCGTTCTTCCTCGCGGAACAGCAGGTTATAGTGGTTCTGCACGGAAATGAACTTAGCAAAACCTTCCTTTTCGGCTAAAGAATTGGCTTTGGCCAGTTGCCAAGCGTAGCAGTTGGCAATACCCAGTTTTGCATATTCCATTACAAATTCGCTCCTATCTTATAGGCCATATCGGCAAATTCCGACCGCTCCACCAAGGAACGGGCGCCGCAACCCGTAGCCCAAACCTGCCCCACGTCTTGCCACTCCATGTAACGCACCAAGGTTTCGTAATGAGCCGCCAGCGCCTCCATCGTCCAATCCGCGCTGTTATAGGCCGTGGCCATCATTATGGATTTTTTGCCGTGGAGCTTACCCGTGCGAGAATAAAATCTGTCCACGACGGTCTTGAGCTGCGCCGACATGCCGAAATAATAAAGCGGCGTGACGAGTACGATAAGGTCAGAAGCAAGCATTTTCGGCATCAGCGTGTTTTCGATGGCATCTTGGAAAACGCAAGAGCCGTCCATGCCGCATTTGTCGCAACCGAGGCAGGGATGGGTTTCTTCCTTCGCCGCATCGAACACAAACACCTCATGCCCGGCGCTTTTGGCACCTTCGGTAAAACGCTGGGCGAGATATTTCGAGGTGGATTCGCTGTCTGCATGAGGACTGCTGTTCACGACCACAATTTTCATATTCTTTCCTCCCGATACGCTACCCTTTTCCGGGATTGCCGCCCCGGCCTTCTTCTCATCTTCCATAGCCGACAGGCCGCAACCGGACAGGAATACGGTTAGCCCTGCCATGCAACTTATTTTGACAAACTCACGGCGATTCATTTTGCTTGCTCCTCTATTTCCCCACAAAATCCGCAAAGTTCGCGGCAATCTTCCCGGCCTTGAAGGAGCGCACTTCGTAGTCGGCGATGCCGTCCGCATAATAGACATCTTCCTTTAGAATGTCCTCCACCGCCTCCCGGCTTTCGGCGTTGCAAATCATGATACCGGCCATTTCCTTGTCGGTGTAAGGCCCGACAAGGAGGAAATTACCCTGCTCGAAATGCCGGGTGAACCAAGCGACGTGTTTTTGAAAGAGTTCCTCGCCCTTCCCGGCAGGAATCTTTTCGGCTTTCAAGGTCTGATTGATGATAAACATATTACCGCCTCCACTCGCGTATTACAAATTCTTGCCCGTTTCGTAGGCTTCCTGCATAGCCGGGGATTCTTTGATGGCTCCCGGCTTGATGACGCCGGAACCTATTACACTGCCGCACGCCTTGCAACCGACTTGATTGAACTCCTCAAAGCACTCCACATACAGATAAAAATCCGTAAGAATATGTGCCATCAGCTTTTTGTCCGATACGCCGCCCAAAGTAATGAGATAAAATTTCTTGTTCTTCAAGACGGGCATGACCGGATAGGTGCGATCGAGGAACCGTTTCATAAGTCCCGTCCAAGTAAAATAGTACATGGGCGAAGCCAAAACAATTATATCTGCGGCCTTCATCATTTCCAAAATCTGCGCTACATCGTCTTTTTGTACGCAATTACCGCCGTTTTTAAGGCAAGCCTGGCAACCGAAGCAGTCGCCGAATTTCTTTTCCCGCAGTTCGATCTTCTCGACAGCGTGTCCGGCATCTTTCGCGCCGCGCAGGAACTCATCCGCTAAAATGCTCGTGTTGCCGTTTTTCCGCATACTGCCGTGGATAACCAGAACTTTCATATTCGCGCTCTCCTTTGACATCATTCACAACTAAAATTACTTCGTGTCACCATACTAAATGATAAACGACACGTTGTCAATATAGCAAATAAAAAAATTTTGCCTTTCTCACAGCAAAGACTCTGCATTTTGCACATACACTTGCGCCAGCTGTCCCCGTTCGGCTAACGCTATATCTAACGCCGCTTTTTTCTTTTGCAAAATGGGCGCCGCCACATAGGGATAATCGCTACCGTATATAATATGCTCCGTGTCCGTAATGGCAAGCAACATATCCATGGCCTCCGGCATAGGGTCGCCGGCGAGGTCAAAATAAAGTCTCGCGAGGCATGAATCGACATCCACCGGCTCCATCATCCCTAGATTTACGAGCATGGCAAACATGGCCTTGGCGCGGCTTTTCATGTAGGGCAGGAAAGAACCGCAATGGGGAACGACGAGGCGAATTTCGGGATTGCTGGCGAGTGTGCCGCTCGCCAAAAGATTAAGCACGGCGCGAGTGGTGTCTGCCGGGTATTCAAAGAGCGCCATCACCTTTCCCGTCACCACCTGTTCTCGGGGAAGCTCACGCGCCGGACTGGGATGCAAAATAACAAGCGCCTTGCGGCGATTGAGTTCGGCAAAAACCTCCTCCAGTTTCGGGTCGCCCAAATAAACGCCGTCGGCATTACTTGGCACTTTCACCCCCAAGGCGCCAAGCTCCTCCAAGGAATAGCGAATTTCCGCCAAGGAACCCTCGGCATCGGGAAAAGGAAGTGTCGCCACAAAGCCGAATTGTTGAGGATAACGGCGACAAAGCGCGGCCATTTCCTCATTGATACTGCGCGCCACCTTACGCGAAAGACCGGTATCGCCCCGATAAATGTGGGGCGTGGGTAGCGACAGCACGCTGTAGTCAATGCCCATATTTGCCATGAAGGCAAGATGCCCTTCCACCGACCATTTTGGCAAAGGATAGCCTTCTTCGGCCACCGGGTCAATGCCCAGTTCCTCCATGCCCTTGATATACGAGGGCAGAATGGCGTGACTATGAAAATCTACTTTTCTGCCGAGCGGCAGTCGTACCGCTTGCTTAGCTATCCGCCTGTCTGCCGCCATAGCCCCCGGAATTTCCCCTGCCGCCAGCACGCCCATGGCGAGCAGTGAAAACGCCCCCATGCCGCCCAGCTTCAAAAAATCACGGCGTTTCATGCCCATTCCATCCCTTCTCCTTATACCGCCAATAATTTTTTCAGGCAATTGTAGCTCAACTCATAAACCGAATGATATACAAACCCCACTCTGGCATTCTCCATGGCGTTTTTCTGCTTCTCCGAAACAATGGCGTAGGGGTAAATCCCGTACATGAAGGGAAAATAAGCGTAAAGAAAATCTTCTTTTTCTTGGGGTGTCATATCCGGGCAGAATTTATCGAGGCAATGCTCAACGGCCTTGATGGAATTGCCGTAAGCCCTTTTAAACTCCACCAGATTTTCATAGCGGCTGTTTTCCTCCATATCGAAGTGATTCATGGACAGGAGTTTCAGGAGGCGCTCCCGTTTTTCCAATGAACGCGCCAAGGCCTTGGCCAGCTCGTCCCGGGTCAGGCGAGCGTTATTTTGCACCAAAGCCTCTAGCTCCGCGCTCCAAGACTCGTATTCCCTTTGCATCAGCGCCAAGAAAATTTCTTCTTTGGTGTCAAAGTAATTGTAAATCGAAGTGCGATTAAAGGAAGTGACTTTCCCGATTTCCTTGAGGGTGATGTCTTTGAAGTTCATGGTTTCGTAGAGCTTAGCGCAGGCATCGATGATTTCCTCCCGCCGCGCCAACAAAAATTCTTCCGATACTTTCGGCATAGACTGCTCCTTTCTTTGTCCGGTGACTTACAAGGAGAGTTTACGTTATAAACAACAGGGTGTCAATAAAAATTATAATTCCGAGCAACAAAAATGTGCCTAACAAGATGATCACGGCTCGTTAGGCACAGGCTCATAAAAGTGTTACGCTTCGGGAAAATCTCAGGCGCGAACCACGCTGATACGCTCTTGAATATGCGTTCCCTTTTCAATCTCATCTACCATGGCGATGGCGTAATCGGCATAACTGATGATGCTCTCGCCCTTGCTGTTCAGGGTCAATTCCTCACCGGCTAGGATATACTTGCCGGTACGCTCCCCGTCTGCCTGAAAATCACCGGCAGGGCTGATGAAAGTCCATTTCACATCATTGCGCCCCCGAAGCTCCTCCAGTTCCTGACCTTGGGCGTTGGCAATGGGCAGGAACATAGCGGGGAAATCTGCGCCATCCTTGACTTGAACGGTGTGCTCGGGATTGACGTATAGGCTGCCTGCGCCCCCCACAATCAAAAGGCGAGTATCAGAGCCGGAGAGAATGTCGCAGAGATGCTGGGAGGTCTTGAGGTGCATGGGCTGCTCCTCGTCCTTCCGAGCACCGAAGCCATCTACTACTGCATCAAAGCCGCTCAGGTCAGCCTTGGTAAGCTCCATGATGTCCTTCTGCACATAGTTTGCGGCCTCCGTCTTGTTTTCCTTGCCACGGCCAAAGGCGGTTACCTCCATGCCACGCTCCAAGGCTTCCTTGACAACCTTCTGGGCTACACGGCCATTAGCGGCTACAACTGCAATCTTCATGATAAAATTCCTCCATTACGTTCTCCACGGTATTTAACTGTAATTGAATTAGTTACAGGTTGATTGTACTGCTACCCAGTTGTAATGTCAAGAGGCACAACTAAATTTTTTGGCCAATATTTGATTATATTCCCAACATCTCACGATATATCTCAGCATCCTCGTCTTTAAACACATTGAAAATAACCGTCAGCTTACTGCCGGTACTTTTGAGATAGTCCCCCACGGTTTGCAGGGCAATTTTCGCCGCTGCGCGATTGGGATAATGAAATTCTCCCGTGGAAATGCAACAAAAGGCGAGACTCTTTAGCTCGTGTTTATCCGCCAGTTCTAAAGAAGAACGGTAACAGCCGGCCAACAGACGAGCATCCTCGGCGGTGGGCACGTCTTCGATGATGGGGCCGACGGTGTGGATTACATAGCGACTGGGGAGGTTAAAGGCCGGAGTGATTTTGGCCTGACCCGTAGGCTCGGCGCCGCCCTGCTCACCCATTAAAGCGGCGCAAGCAAGGCGAAGCTCTAAACCTGCCGCCGAATGAATGGCATTGTCAATGCAACCGTGGCAAGGAAAGAAACAGCCGAGTAGCGCAGAGTTAGCGGCGTTGACAATACCGTCTGCCGACAGCCTCGTTATATCCCCTTGCCAGAGAATAATTTGTTTGGCAGGGATTGTCTGCGGCGTAACGCTCTCGCCGGTTAAATCCGCCACTGTGGGTAGCGCCTCGGGGGCGATTATTCCCTTGGCGCTCGCTTCTTCCTGTAGCAAAATATCCTGCTCGCGCCAAAAATCATCCCACAATTGCATAGGGGGACAGAGATTCATCAGGGAGCGCAGTAAACGACGCTCACTGGGCAAATCTTTGGAAAAAGCGACGGCCTGTTCTTGGTACTCCGGCATTGCCTCCAGCAATATTTGATTCAAGAAGCGAATACGCTCGGCGGTAGTCATGCGGCTTCGCCTCCCAAGGTGGCCAAAATTTCCTTGATGTCGCCCTTGAGGCCGATGCTTTGCGTTGCAATTTCATCGGGAACAGCGACGGAATCGGCGTTGATACAGGCGAAAGTGGCTTTAGAGTTGGCCGCCGTCATGTTCCAAAAGGGAAACTTAATGATGCCGGGGGTGTTAAGCCCCACCCCCAGTTCCCAATAAAGAATACGGCTGTTCTGATGCCGTTTCAGATAAGCGTGATACCTCGCCGCCGCCGCTTTCCATCCCTCGTCTTCCACAAAGGTATCGTCGCAACGCAGGTTCATTTCCATTAGTCCGCCGCACACCGGACACCGGGGAATAAGTTCCGAGGGAACGCGCCTGTCCTTTTGCTCCGCCACCATGCGGCGCACCGTGGTTTCGTTATCGTAGGTTTTGGCGTGGCAGGGAGTTTTGCACTGCCACAGGCCGTAATCCCCTTGGGTGTAAAAAAGTCGCTCTTTGGCAAAACCGTTGTTTTGAAAAAGGTGATCTACATTGGTGGTGAGTACAAAATAGTCCTTGTCCTTCACCAAATGCAGGAGATTTTCATGCACTGCGCTTTTTGGCCGGTCGTAGCGGTTGCAATATATGTGGCGGCTCCAGTACGCCCACTTTTCCTCCTCCGTGTCAAAGGGATAAAAACCCGCCGAGTACATATCCGAGAAGTGATAGGCCGCAATAAAATCGGCAAAATTTTGGGTAAACCGCTCCCCGGCGTAGGTATATCCGGCCGCCGTACTGAGTCCGGCGCCGGCGCCGATGAGAATGGCCTCCGCCTCCTCCATGGCCTTTTTTAGGCGCGATAGCCGGTTTTCTCTGTCCATGATGTGCCTCCGTTCTTTTTATTCGGCCACCGCTACCGTCATTGATGGGGCGGCTGTGTCGTCGAGGGAAATATCCAAGGCGGCCTCTCCCTTGGGAATTTCTTCTGTCTCGTAGCTGTAATCTCTAGGCTCGGCTTCCTTGGCGCGCTGGGCATCGTTTTCGGCGGAGATGCGCTCGTCCTCCCGGTCGTGTTTTTTCTCGCGCGCCTTAGCCAGTGCCGCCGAATTTTTGGCCATAGCGTACAAGTCGGGGTTAAACTCCATCAGCTCTTTTTCGTCGGCGGGCGAAACCTTGCGACCGTGCATGAGACGCGAGGCGGTTTGCATGACGCGGGACATTTTCCGCGCTTCGTCCTCCATGGCATCGCTGCTGCGCCTTGCTTCGGCGGCGCTTTGCCTGAGGAAATTACCCATGGCTACCGTCTTGCGTTTCGTCTCCAGTTCCTTGTCTTTGGCCAGTAACTCTCTTTTTATCGCGTCGGTTAAAGTGATTTGCTCGCCCTCCACTTCCAGATAACCTTGCTTCACGATACGATGGAGCATGGCCGAACTGCCAAAGGTGAGGCGAAAGCTGTTGGCGCTATCCTGCCGCGTCACGTTGTAGCCTAGGCCTACTACCGGTTGCTGTTCCTTTTCTTGCAAGGCGCGAGCCGCCGCCGAAATCTCTACTTTGTCCCCGGTGGCCTCTCCCGTCTCGGGGGCAGACTTACTCGTGGCCAAGGGTGAGCGTCCTTCTCTCACGGCGCGATAAATGAGGCCGCTATCCGTTTGCGGTATTACGTTCATTAGGTTCCCTCCTTATGTTTTCGGCAAATTCCCTGCTACCGATTCTCTTTTAGGGTACAACATCCCTTATGGTATTATTCGTCGTTCAGCGCCTAAAACTTAAAGCCTATTTCCTCAATTATTTCCGTGGCTAATCGCGCAGCTATGTGCTACAATAGAAACGAAAACTCTCTAAAGAAGCGATAAGCATGAAAACGATAAATTTACTTACCCCCTCCGGCAATGAACTTACGGCAGAAGCAGCGGAAAGTTTTGTTCGCCGTTTTTGCGGTTTGATGGGTAGGCGTTCTCTGCCCCGAGGAAGCGGCCTGTTGCTGGCTCCTTGCAACAGTATTCACATGCTGTTCATGAGGTTTGCCATTGACGCGGTTTTTTTGGACAAAGAGTATCGCATCAAAAAAATTGCGGCCAAAATCCGGCCTTGGATGGGCATGGCGTGGTGTCCAGGTGCCTCGGCTTGTTTGGAGTTGAACGCCGGGGAGGCGGCAGAGTTACAACTGACGGCAGGGCAAAAACTTATGGCTGCGTACCCCTTGGTTTGACTTATGGGATACCCTTTGTTATAGTAAACGGCAAAAAAAATTATTGCTGGGTCAAGGGGCTGCTAGCCCCTTGTGGGGTTTGGGACAAAGCCCCAAATTATAGTTTTTATCAAAAAGGAGTGAAGTCTTTGTTTGGTTTTATCAAAAGATTTTTAGGGGACAATAATGACAGTGAAGTGGCGAGGCTTAAGGTTATCGCCGACAAGATAAACGAATTGGAAGCGAGTTTAATCGGCCTCAGCGACGCGAAACTGGCGGCTAAAACCGATGATTTTCGGGAGCGACTGCAAAAGGGCGAGACTTTGGATGACATTCTCCCCGAAGCCTTTGCCGTTACCCGGGAAGCCTCCAAACGGGTGCTGGGAATGCGTCATTTCGACGTGCAGCTCTTGGGGGGGATTTGCCTCCACGAGGGTAAAATCGCTGAAATGCGTACCGGCGAGGGCAAAACCTTGGTGGCCACCCTCCCCGTGTATCTCAACGCCTTAACGGGTAAGGGCGTTCACATGGTCACGGTGAACGATTATTTGGCGCGCCGCGACAGCGAGGAAATGGGGAAACTCTACCGCTTCTTGGGGCTGAGCGTAGGGCTTATCGCTCACGACATGGATTTCCCGGAGCGCAAATTCGCTTACGGTTGCGACGTGACTTTTGGCACCAACAACGAATTTGGTTTTGATTACCTGCGAGACAACATGGTCATTTACCCGGATCAAATGGTGCAACGTGAGCTTCACTACGCCATCGTAGATGAGGTGGACTCCATCTTGATTGACGAGGCGCGTACGCCCCTTATCATCTCCGGCCCCGGCGCCAAATCCACGGAAATGTACGCCGTTATGGCCAGAGCCGTGGCCGGGCTGAAGGAAGGCACCGACTATACCTTGGACGAAAAGCAAAAGACCGTCGCCCCCAATGACGCGGTCATTCCCAAAATCGAGCGGATGCTGAACATTACCAACCTCTACGCCCCGGAAAATATCGAACTCTCCCACTGCTTCACGGCGGCTCTCCGCGCCAAAGCCCTCATGAAACGGGATCGGGATTATGTGGTGCGTGGAGACGAAATTGTCATCGTGGATGAATTTACCGGGCGCTTAATGGAAGGGCGGCGTTATTCCGACGGCCTGCATCAGGCCATTGAAGCCAAGGAAGGGGTCAAAATTCAGCGTGAATCCCAGACCCTTGCCACCATCACCTTCCAGAATTATTTCCGCATGTACGGCAAACTGGCCGGCATGACCGGCACGGCCAAGACCGAGGAAGACGAGTTTCTGAAAATCTACAAACTTCCGGTCATCGTCATTCCCACCAATAAACCCGTCATCAGAGAAGACCAGCCCGACGTTATTTACAAGACTAAGCGCGCCAAGTACCGCGCTGTGGGACGAGAGGTAGCCGCCCTCCACGAAAAGGGTCAACCGGTACTCATCGGCACCACCTCCATCACCCAATCGGAGGAACTCAGCGCCGTTTTAAAGAAAAACGGCATCCCTCACAATGTGCTGAACGCCAAATATCACGAAAAAGAGGCGGAAATTATCGCCGATGCCGGACAGCGAGGGGCTGTCACCATTGCCACCAACATGGCCGGACGCGGCACCGACATCAAATTGGGGGAGGGCGTGCCGGAACTGGGTGGACTGTACATCGTCGGCACCGAACGCCACGAATCCCGTCGTATCGACAATCAGCTACGCGGACGTAGCGGTCGTCAAGGAGATCCCGGCGCTTCCAAATTCTATTTGTCCTTGGAAGATGATCTTCTGCGTCTGTTTGCGGCGGACAGCATTGCCTCCATGATGGATAAGCTGGGCATGGAGGAGGACGAACCCATTGAACACAGCCTCATCACCCGTTCCATCGAACACGCCCAAAAGAAGGTAGAGGCGCGGAACTTCGACATCAGAAAGCATGTCTTGGAGTACGACGATGTGATGAATCAACAGCGCGAGGTCATGTACGGGGAGCGCCGCAAAATTCTCTTGGGGGAAAATCTCCGGGAAAACATCATGGGCATGGTGAAGCACATCATCAAAGACGAGATGAACCAATACGCCAACGAGAAACTCTATCCCGAAGAATGGACTTTGGATGGTCTTATCGAGGACGCAGAAAAGATTTACGCCCCGGCCGGAAAACTCAAGAAGCAGGAGCTGGAATCTTTAAGCCGGGACGACCTGAAAGCCGCCCTAGAGCAAACAGCCGAAGATGCTTATCGCCAACGGGAAGTCATGTTCGGCGAGGAAAACATGCGCGAGCTGGAAAAAGTGGTTATGCTCCGGGTGGTTGACAACAAGTGGATGGAGCATTTAGACCACATGGACATGCTCCGTGAGGGCATCAATTTACGAGCCTACGGCCAGCGGAACCCCTTGGTGGAGTACAAGATTGAGGCTTTGGATATGTTCGAGGAGATGGAAGGCGCCATCATGGACAGCATCGCCTCCCTCATGTATCATGTAAGCCTAGTGAATATGTCCCCAACCGGTGACGAAGCCGAGGAGATGCCCACCATCACCGAGGCGCAAAAAATGCAAGCCATCGAAAAGCAAAAATCCCAACTCCAAGACCATTTGCGAGGCGCCATGATTTCCCACGGCGGCGAGGTAAGTTCCGCCGAAGGGAGGCGAAAGCCGAGGTCTGCCGAGGGCAAAGTAGGGCGCAATGACCCTTGCCCCTGCGGTAGCGGCAAAAAATACAAGAACTGTTGCGGTAGAAATTAAACAACTGAGTACACTAAAGGCGCAGACTTTTTACTGGTCTGCGCCTTTGTTCAATAACTTCGCGCTAATACCAAAAATTCATCTCCTAACGAATCAGCCGTTCTATATCGTTCTGCCGTTTCAGCTCTGCTTTACGTTGCAGAGCCTTTTCTTTTTCGCTCACCGTGTCCTCTTTTTTGCCAGAGCCATAACACATTACTCTTAAAGCATTCCGTAAAAACTCGTCGGGATAGCCTTCCGCCTCTTTCATGTCCTTGATAATCTGGCAATCGTCGGTGAAACTAAGTTGATTTAGGTGATGACGTTGCATATAGATTTTGGCGTAAGCCCGGTAGGTGTCCGGCATATTCCCGGCCTCGTCGATTTCCGGGGCATCCTTGATCTCTTGGTAGGCGATTTTCACCCGTCCGCACTCTTCCATAAGTTTTTCGAGGCGGTCGCGGTCTTTCACCGTGGATTCCATCACTGCTCGTACCGTTTCCGGCATGAATCCTTCTTGCAGGAGCAGGGCTAAAACCGTTTGGCCGTTATTATAGAGAGCGTACTCCTTGTCGTTACCGGCAAATTTATGACGATTGCTGACGCTGATTTTTTGCAGGGAGATTTTGGCCTCCTTGCCCTCGTCTAAGGATTTCAGTTCCCTTTCTTCGGTGACGTTGCGTTTTATCTCATTTTCGTAGTCAATAGCCAGAGGTTCGTTCTCAATCTCGGCGGCAAAGAAACTGTTCAATTCGTATGATTCGTCTATGGCGCGAGAGGTAAACCCCATATCTAAAAGGGCGTTGATGGCGGCCATATCCGCTTTCTGATAGACAAGAGGAAAATTCTCGGCATTTTCATCTTTAGTTTGCCAGTAAATATCTCCCAATGTCTTGTCCATGACTTTATCCAAACGAATGATGACTTCATCTTTCATATCCGACGGCAATATTTGCCGGAAAAGTTCTTCGGCTTGCTGGCGTGGTTGATGTCGAACATAGGGGCAATGCTTGAAGAAAAATTCCTTGGCGGCATCTTGGGAAAATCCGGCCTCCTTCATTTTCTGAGCGGCCTGTTGGTATATTCCTGCACCAGTTGCGTTTTCAGTAGCATACCTATGTATATAAACGAAAAAGATTCATATATGCGGCTAATACTAACCGTCATACATGAATCTTTTGTAATTTTTAGGTTATGTTACTACAAAGTCTATTTCCTAAATTCCAGCCATACAGAAAATATGTAGACGACCGTTTTCTATTCTTACATTCAGCGGACGAACTAAACTTTCACCCTCTGGAATCGTGAAATTAAGGCGGTGGTTTTTATCGTCAATCTCATAGATTAAATTACTGAACATGGTTGCGCTAAGAAGTAACTGACAGGGCAATTTGCGCGGTGACAATATCACGGGAAAGTTAGGAAAGACGAGTTCGCCCACGCAAAAAGTCGGAATACGATACAAATCGCCAGTCGTTATACCGCCAAACCCACCAAAGGGAACATCGGCACGGTCAAAAACGCCGCCAATATTTTTCAAACGCTCCTCATTAGTGACCCAAATTGGAAATACTGCCCCAGTGTCTAACATAGCATACATAGGCCGAGGATGTTTCAGGACTACAATAGGACGTTGTGTAGTTTTTCTAAGTGGTAAAGTAAACTGTTGCATCACATCACCTCAGTACAAGTTGTCGGGAGTGGTATAGGAAGTAAACACATCCTCTCCGGAAAACTGACGCCGCAAAAAATCGTCGTCATCGTCGCTCACACCAATCACCACTGCCGAGCGCACATTGGAATCATCTTCCCAATCAATCTTCGACATCCCCACCCACTTATCCGGGTATTTTTTTACAATTTCATCCCACGTCATACGCTCCTCTTCCATTTTCTTCACCTCCTAAAAATCACTTCGTAAGTTCCACATACATCTCCATCAATCTCGCCACACACTCCGCCTCCGTCATACTCTTTACGTCAAAACCATAAGCCGCCATAACGGCGCGGACGTTGGCTTGGTGGGCTTTAGTGAGTTCCGGCGGCATAGAATTTCTTCCATACAGAATGGCTAGTGAACTGTTGGGATATTTAGCGCGAGCATCTATGATAGCTTGCGCCGTATCCTCAATTTCTTCTTTTTGTCTTGTTGTTACCTGTGGCCAAGGAAAGTTGTTGTATATTGCCGGGGAATAACGATAGTCGGATTTAATTCTACCGCATAAAGTGGTAGTCCATGCCATATGTACGTTAGAGGTGAGTACGCCAAAAAGATATAACGTAGCGCAAGGTATCATATAATTAGCATCTCCACAAATAACATCATGTGACATATAACCTATAGGAATGTACTTTCGGCTTTGGGAAGAATGACGTGGAATCAAAAGATAAGATTCATTAGGTTGCCTTATTTGTGTAAATAACATGGGAATATCCGCATCACGTCGCACTGATTCAGTAGGGCTTTTTTTACGAAAATCAGCAACTTTTTTCAGCCGATTCATTATAACAGGTATGACACTATACTCAACAGGTTCAATATTGTTTAGCCATAGGCAATATCGCGGTTGATTATTTATAAACTCACTTGCACCTACAAACCGCTTAATCAAATTTTTGGCTTTGGGATAACTACTTACTAACTCGTCGTATTCCTCCTGTGAAAGTAGCAAATTTTGATTATCGGTTGGTTGACTGCCTTTGCATATCTTAGGGACATCATTTGCCATTGATGAACTTCTGGCCTGAATGAACACGTTAGGCGCATCTAACAGATATCCGTTAATATTTTCGGCGATTTTCGCTTGATTACCGCTAAAAAGCAATTTTTGACGGCTGTTATTTCCTTGAGAAAAACCCACAATGACACAATGTACTGCCGCCTGTTCATTACTCTCGCTAGTCCAAACAAAAGGACGATGAGCAAACTCAATTACCAGCTTTTTGTCAAAGAGAAATTGCCATAATATACCAACAGATTCGCCTTGCACAATAGAATTTGTGGAAACAAAAGCCGCAAAAATGTTAGTTCCCTGCATATAGTCAATGCCTTTATTATACCAAGCGCAAACATAATCCAGTTTACCATGTTTAGGTAAATCATGAAAAGCAATTTCCATGTCGGAGATCTGCTCTGTTGAACGCCACTGATGCCCCACAAACGGCGGATTTCCCATAATAAAATTACACTCACCCGGCGGCAAAATCTCACGCCAAGCAACGCGCAAAGCGTTGCCCTCGTAAATATTGGCGTAACTTTTAAGCGGCAAGAAATCTAAATTCAAATGCACGATGTTTTCCGTCTCTTGTAAGGCTTGGCTCTCCGCAATCCATAAGGCCGCCTTCGTGACCGCCACCGCAAAATCGTTTATTTCAATGCCGTAAAATTGATGAATACTCACCTTGATGGGATTATGCTCGCCCTCAAAACCGAAGGTGATTTCAAGGCCGGATAACTCCTGCAAAATATCATTTTCCAGCCGCCGCAAAGAAAGATAACTCTCCGTTAAAAAATTGCCCGAACCGCAAGCCGGGTCAAGAAATTTCAACGAAGCCAATTTGTTTTGAAAAGCGAGAAGTTTTTGCCGTTTGGTCTTGGTTGTTTTAATGGCTTTAATATCGGCTAATTCTTTTTTGAGGTCGTCAAGAAAAAGAGGGTCTATAACCTTGTGAATGTTTTCGATGGAGGTATAGTGCATACCACCGGCGCGTCGCGTCACCGGGTTAAGGGTTGACTCAAAACCGCGCCAAAAATCGTGGGGCTGATTTCGCTCCAGTCGAATTGTTCGCTGGCTTGATGAATAAGAAGATCAATTATCTCCGGCGTAAAGCGAGGAATTTCAATCTTTTCGCCGTCGAACAAACCGCCGTTGACGTAGGGGAAAGCCGCCAGTTCTTCGTCCATGTA
>JAFVEM010000048.1 GCA_017476005.1 Selenomonadaceae bacterium
CTCTGCTCTGCTCTGCTCTGCTCTGAGCGATTGTACTGGTCATTTCCGTTTTGTCAACCCCTTTTTTTAGTTGTCACGCTCTTTGGCAAAATGTTTATCCCATTTATGCCGAACATATTTTCTATTAGCCGCAAGCCATTGCATAATCATATTTAGATCTTTAGGCGGTATTTGACTTTTATTATGTGCAAGGTGTGGCCATTTATCCATCCATATTTTCGTAGCGTCTTTGGTTGGCACTCCCTCGCAAACGTGAATATGTATTGGTTCAAATCCTTCGTTTGACCCAAAATATATAATATATTTACCTATGCGACATACCTTAGGCAACTTTCGCTTCCTCCCCTAGTGCTAACTGCCATATGATAAACGCATTAGTCTTAGCATAATCTAGGAGTTCCTGCTCCTCTTTTGTCGAAAAGCCCTCGGTTTCGACAATATCTAAGGTAGGAAGTGACGACTCCAAAAAGGCAAAGCCACCTTCTATCGGCTTCTCAAAGTATATGCGAATGTAGTCCATACCATCCGGAGTGTGAGCAACATCACCGTAAGTCATGGTAACGTCATCGACTTCAGTAAAAAAATTTTTCATATTCTAACCATCTTCCATTTTACCCACGGAATAGTGCGAAGGGAAGCCTCACCCTCTATACTCTGCCGCGAGTTCCTTGAAACGCGGCAAAGACTTCTCGATGGTCTCCGTTTTAATACAGTAGGCGGCGCGGAAATAGCCGGGACAGCCGAAATCTGTGCCGGGGACTAGGAGCAAGTCGTATTTTTTGGCTCGTTCACAAAAAGCGTTATCATCTTCTTCCAAAGCCTTGGGGAAGAGATAAAAAGCGCCTTGAGGTCTTACGCACTCAAATCCAGCCGCTTTCAATCCTTCGTAGAGTAGCTTTCCGTTGCGCTTGTACGTTTCTATATCCGATGGTTTGCCGGCACAATGAGCTACCACGAGCTGCCACAAGGAGGGGGCATTAACATGGGTGAGAACTCTGGCGGCTCCGGCTACGGCGCCGAAAATTTTGCCGAAATCTGCCACTTCGTCAGGCACCACGATATACCCAATGCGCTCACCGGGAAGGGAGAATGATTTGCTGTAGGAATAGCATACCAACGTGTTTTCATAGTATTTGGTAACATAAGGCACAGTGTAACCTTCAAAAGCTATCTCTCGATAAGGCTCGTCGGAAATAATAAAAATCGGATGACCGTATTCTTTTTCCTTGGCTCGGAGCAGGGAGGCGAGTTGCCTAATGGTATCCTCCGAATAGACTGCGCCGCTGGGATTGTTAGGGGAGTTGACGATAACCGCCTTGGTTTGGCCGGTAATAAGTTTTTCAAAAGCAGTGAAGTCAATCTGAAAATCGTCCGTTTTAGCCGGCACTACCACCAGTTTACCGCCGACAGATTCTACAAAGCAACGATATTCCGGGAAGAAAGGAGCGAAAGCAATAAATTCGTTATTTTCTTCGCACAGCGCCTTAAAACAGATGGTAATAGCCGCTGCCGCGCCACTGGTCATAAAGAGATTACGTCCGGCGAAATTGGTGCCGAAACGTTCATTGATGCTGGCGGCGAGCTTCTCTCGCACCTCGGGATTTCCCGGCGCAATCGTGTAGCCATGTACGGCGGTAGGAGACATAGTGGACATAATATCTATTACCGCCTGCTTTACAAAATCCGGTGTGGGAACATTGGGGTTGCCCAAACTGAAATCGTAAATATTTTCCTCGCCCACTTCGGCGGCGCGTTGGCGACCGTATTCAAAAATGGTGCGAATGGTAGATTTTTTTGTTCCCAATTCGTACATTTTCTGCGCTACCATATTTTAGCCACCTTTCTTGCCATCTGTTTAGTCTTCACAAAAGTATTTCATGCTGGTTTTTTTCCATTCCTTGCGCGTGTACAGCATTACTCTATTGGTTACGCCGCACTCTCGTTCCAATTCGGCGGCGATTTTTTCACATTCGTTGCGGCTTTTGGCATGAATCATGGTATATAAATTGTACGGCCAACCGGGCGCCGTGTATCTGTCGTAGCAATGCGAAACCGCCGGATGCCTACTCATGCGACGGGCGATTTTCGCGAGCTTTTCTTCAGCTACCTCCCACACACACAGGACATTAGCCACATAACCAACCTCGCGATGCCTAAGCACTGCCCCCATTTTACGAATAATTCCCTTGTCAAGCAAACGCTGCATCCGGCGCAAAAATTCATCTTCCGTAATACCAATATCTTCGGCCATCTGCTTATAAGGGGCAGAAACCAAGGGCAAATCCCTTTGCAGGGCGCAGATGATTTTTATATCGGCTTCGTCCAACGGACAAACAGTAGCGTTCACCAAACACACTCCTATTTTAAGGCAAATTGAACATTGATTTTATATTTCTTCTTGGCCTTCAAGTTAAGTTGCGCCTCTACACCCGGCAGAGAGGCTATCTCGCTTAGTATATTCCGCTCGGTCTCTTCGTTTGGTGACATCAGCGTAAACCAAAGGTTATACTCGCCCTCGCGTTCATAGTTATGGGTTACTCCGGGATAATGATTTACGGCTTGCGCTACCGCAGACAAATACTCATCATTTACACGCAAGGCTATGAGCGTGCCGACATAGCCCAACTTATTGGAATCAAAAAACGTACCGATTCGCCTTAAATAACCTACCTCTTTTAGGTAACGCAAGCGATTTAACACGGTTTCCTCATCGGTATTCAACTTGTCCGCCAAAAAGGCAAACGGGCGAGGGCAAACGGGCAGACTTTCTTGCAACATATTGAGTAGCGATTTATCAAATGCAGTCAGTTCGGCTATTACTTTCACCCCCTAAGAACGAAACGGTCAAGCCTCATATTCTGTCAATGCATCCGCGATAACATTAAGCAAATCGCTACGCCCACTGTTTTTTAGCGAGGAATAGGGCAAAACCGATAATTCCTTGACTCCCAAGGTGTTTTTTATTTGCGCCAGCTGTTTTGCCACGGCAGTCTTGCCAATTTTATCGGCTTTAGTAGCCACCACCAAAACGGGTAGCCTCTTATTTAGCAAATCGGTAAACATCGCCACATCTGCACTGCTCGGCGCGTGGCGTATATCCAGCAGTTGACAGACAAAAAGCAGACGGCTGTTATCGGTGAAATATGACTCGATAAACTGTCCCCAGCTTTTTCGCTGACTTTTACCCACTTTGGCGTAACCGTAGCCCGGCAAATCCACCAAGAAGAAATTTCGTCGCTCCGTTTGTTCCGAAAGTTTCAACCCCACGTCGTAAAAATTTATGGTCTGGGTTTTTCCCGGCTGTGAGGATACTCTCGCTAGGTTGTTCACCCTGGTTAGAGAATTGATGAGGGAGGATTTTCCTACATTGGAGCGACCGATAAAAGCGATTTCCGGGAGATGCGACATAGGATATTGCTCCTTTCGCACCGCCGAAGCAACATAGCGTCCCTGAGTAACTATAACTTTTTCTTGTTTGTCGGCCATGCTGCCCTTCTTTCACACAAAAATTTAAACGAGCGCTTTAAGGATATAGCGCCTCAACAAAAAAGGACACTGCCTTGGAGCAGCGCCCTTTAGTCTTTAGGCTATCGCTTGGCTACCGATGCTCTTGGCCATTTTCTTGGGATCAAAGGTCAAAATAGGATCCATGTTTTCCGTAATTACTTCCTTGGTCACTCGGCAAGAAGAAACTCCATCTACCGAAGGAACTTCGTACATGACGTTGCGCATGATGCGCTCTAGGATAGACCTGAGTCCTCTGGCGCCGGTCTTGCGTTGCATGGCCTCCTTGGCGATAAGACGCAATGCCCCTTCTTCAAAGGCCAGTCTCACCCCGTCCATTTCGAGGAGCTTTTGATACTGCTTTACCAAAGCGTTTTTAGGCTGTACCAAAATATCCATCAAGGCGGACTCATCCAAGGCATCAAGGGTCACCACCACCGGCAGACGACCGATAAATTCCGGTATCAGACCGCTCTTCAGCAAATCCTCGGGGCGAATCTGACTAAGTATCTCGCCTATGTTTTGTTCTTTGCGCGAGGTTATTTCGGCGCCAAAGCCTAATTGTTTGGCACCCAGCCTAGAGGCAATAATTTTTTCCAGCCCGTCGAAAGCGCCGCCGCAGATAAACAAGATGTTGGTGGTATCAATCTGAAGCAAGTCTTGGTGTGGGTGTTTCCTGCCGCCCTGAGGGGGAACCATAGCCGTGGTACCCTCGATTATTTTTAGTAAGGCCTGTTGCACTCCCTCCCCGGATACATCCCGAGTAATGGAGGGGTTTTCCGTTTTCCGAGCTATCTTATCGATTTCGTCAATGTAAATAATGCCACGTTCTGCCCGTTCCACGTCGTAATCGGCGGCTTGGATAATCTTCAGGAGAATATTTTCCACGTCTTCCCCCACATAACCGGCTTCCGTCAAAGAAGTGGCATCGGCAATGGCAAAGGGAACGTCGAGTATCTTGGCTAGAGTTTGCGCCAGCAACGTTTTACCGCAACCAGTGGGGCCAATCATGAGTATGTTGGATTTTTGTAATTCTACCGCATTGCGTTGCGCCGGCATATTGATTCGTTTGTAGTGGTTATAAACCGCCACCGACAGCGTTTTCTTGGCCTCTTCCTGCCCGATTACATACTGGTCAAGGATGGATTTTATTTCTTTGGGCTTGGGTAAATCATTAACACCGAAATCATAATCGTCGCTGAACTCTTCCTCAATGATGGTATTGCAGAGTTCAATGCACTCGTCGCAGATATATACACCCGGGCCGGCCACCAACTTCTTAACTTGTTCTTGGGGTTTGCCGCAAAAGGAACATTTCATTTGCCCCTTGTCCTCCCCAAATCTTAACATGACCTCACCCCTTAATCTTCGGGATCCGCCTTTTCTGTCTTGACGGGACGGGTAATAACCTCGTCAATAAGACCGTAGGCTTTAGCCTCCACGGCGGTCATGAAATTATCGCGTTCCGTGTCGGACATGATTTTCTCTCTGTCTTGACCGGTGTGTTTTACCAAAATATCGTTGCCGACCTCGCGCAGACGCAGAATTTCCTTGGCCTGTATTTGAATATCGGTGGATTGCCCTTGAGCGCCCCCCAAAGGCTGATGGATCATGATTCTGGCTTGGGGCAGGGCAAAGCGCTTGCCCTTGGCTCCGGCGGTCAGAAGCAACGAACCCATGCTGGCCGCTTGCCCGATGCAAATCGTGGAAACATCGGGCTTTATGTACTGCATGGTATCGTAGATGGCCAGTCCCGCCGTAACAACTCCTCCGGGGCTGTTGATATAAAGGTGAATGTCCTTGTCGGGATCCTCGGATTCCAAAAAGAGCAACTGTGCCACCACGGAGTTAGCGGCGTTGTCATCAATGGGACCGCCGAGGAAAATAATGCGATCTTTCAGCAGACGAGAATATATATCGTAGGCGCGTTCGCCTCGGCTCGACTGCTCTACCACCATAGGTACATAGTTCATAAAATCACCTCATGGATTACTTCAGCCGGCAATGTGGTCAAAGATGAACTGCGCCGTCTTTTTGTGCAGAGCCTGTCGCCCCAAATCGCCGATTTGACCGTTATCTTTGATTATTTTTTGAATCTGTTTCGGCGTAGTGCCGTAAGCCGCCGCCAATTCCAGCACCTCGGCATCCAGATCCTTGGCGTCCACTTTTAGCTCCTCGGCCTTGGCTATTGCATCCAGCACCAAGTCCGTCTTGACGTTCTTCGCCGCCGTCTCATGGTAATCGGCGCGAAGTCTGGCAATATCAAGACCGGCATACTGGAGGTATTGGTCTAACTTCATGCCCCGTTGCTCGGCGCGTAGCGCTAATTCCTGTATCATGTGGGTCACGCGGTTATCTATCATGACTTCGGGAATATCTACGGTGGCATTTTCCGTAGCCTTGTCTATGACCGCCGTCCGTTGCTCGTTTTCGGCTTTAAGCTGGGCGCCAGACTCTAAATTCTTGCGTACGTCGGCGCGAAGCTCCTCCATAGTCCCGAAGGTGCTGACGGCTTTGGCCAGTTCATCGTCCAGCGGCGGCAGAATCCGTTTCTTGATGCTACGCACCGTTGAATTAAACAGCGCCGCTTTGCCGGACAAGCTCTCGGTATGATAGTTTTCGGGAAAGGTTACATGTAGCTCTCTGGCTTCGCCGACCTTGGCGCCGATGAGTTGGTCTTCAAAACCGGGAATGAAAGCCTTAGACCCTATTTGCAGGGGATAATCAACGCCTTCGCCGCCTTCAAAAGCCTCCCCATCTACATAGCCCTTGAAATCCAAGGTGATAAGGTCGCCGTCCTCCACCACAGCATCCTCCGGCGCATCTTTGATTTCGGCTTTCCGCTCTTGGAAAGTCTTTATTTGCTTTTCCACGTCCTCATCGGTAACCGGCTTTACCTCTTTCGGTACGTTCAACCCCTTGTATTCGCCCAAGGTGACCTCTGGGCTACGGGTGAACTCCACCTTAAACACCAAATCCTGACCGCTCTTTAGCGTGACTATATCTACTTGGGGGCGCGTCACCGGCGCAAGATTCTCCTGTTCCAAAGCCTCTTGAAACACTTTAGGGTAAATGATTTCAAAAGCCTCTTGCATGATGTAGTCAATGCCCACATGATTTTCTAGGAGCTTGCGCGGAGCCTTCCCCTTGCGGAAACCCGGCACGGATACTTTAGCTCCGACTCGCTTGCACGCTTGCACCGCGGCCTTCTCTACTTCGGCTGCCTCAACTTCGATGGTGAGAGCGACTTGATGTTTATCTTTGTTCTCTGCCGAAACCTTCATTGTATGAAATGACCTCCCATTTTATCCAGCATAAACGCGCGAGCGTCTTTCGCCCACCGCATTTTGTCCATTATAACATAACTGTTTAATAAAATACAAGCCCTCCGGCGTAGGTTTTCCCTCTCACGCTCAGGGAATCAACTGTTGCATCCGCTCCAAGGGAAGAGATAAATCCATGTGACCGGCAATGGTTTCCACCGGTTCGCCGCCAACCAAAATTTTTACTTGGGTTACTTCAGGGAATTGGGTGAGGGTGTTCACGATGGAACCTACCATCATTTCTTCGCCGGTGGATCCCCCCACAAAGTTTTTCACTATTTCCCGAGAAAAATCCACCGTAGCCGTCGCGTCTTTGATTGTCACGCCGTTTAGTCTGGCCTGTTTGGGAATGATGGTGCTTTGCCCCTTATCTTTGGCTCCCTGCATCAAGGCTCTGATGGCGGCGGTGTATTTATCCTGTTTGTCATCCACTTTAACCTTGCGTGTGGAGGCTGTGAGCTTGGTGCCTTGGTTATTAGGATAATAGACCTTTACCTCTATTTCTTGGGGTTGCACGGTCTTGGGAACGGTGGGCTGGCTACTGGGCGCCGTTGATTGCTCCGTAGAGGTGGCGGTATTCGTCGAAGGAGCCGCTTTGTTTTCCTCTTTGGAATCACAACCGGCTGTCAACAATATTGCCAAGATCGCCACTAGGCACAGGGCGAATCTCATTATCTTCATAGCTGCTTCACAACTCCTATGTTCTCAGAAAAAAATTCTTATTGGCCGAAATAACGGCTAATGGCGCGAGCAATGGCCGTCGCCAAACGATCCTGATACTGAGGGTCACTCAAGAGTCGTTCTTCTTCGTAATTGGTAACAAAGGCCAATTCCACCAAAGATGCCGGCATGGGTGAATGACGAATGACATAGAAATTAGCGGTTTTCACACCACGATTTGTCCGGCCGCCGGCTTTTATCAGTTCCTCATTCAATAGGGTGGCCAGCTTCTTGCCTTGGGCGCTGGAGGCGTAATAATAGGTTTCGGTGCCGCTGGCTTCCGAATTACTGAAAGCGTTGCAGTGTATGCTGACAAAGATTTCCACCCCCGGCTCTCTCGTCCCCACATCGACCCGGGCTTGCAGCTCCTGCTTATCGGTGGCGTTCACCCCGTACACATCTCGGTCGGTATCTCGCGTCATAATGACTCTGGCGCCGCTACCTTCTAAAATGGAACGTACTTTTTGGGATACCGCCAAGGTAACGGATTTTTCGGTGACGCCCCTAGGCCCTACGGCGCCGCTGTCACTGCCGCCATGACCGGGGTCTATGGCGATTTTATGCCCTTTGACGCTGCCTACTCCACTTGTCGAGACGGAAGGAGCAGCTTCTTTCATTATGTCTATCACGATTCTGGTGGGAGTTCCTTGTTTGCGATCCGCCGGCAGGGTATATACCTTGTAGCTCCCCTCTTCCACGTCCTGATTGCAAGTTATGCGTATTTGCGCGTGTCCATCCGGCATATCTTGGATGTTGACTCGCCTAGCCAGTTCGCTCTTGAGGTTAATGCTACTGCGCAGTTTCCCTTGACGGGCATTATTTATATCCACGATTATTTGTCTGGCGAAGTACGGCTTGGTACTTACCGCATATTTTAGCTCATCTGCTTTGGCGCCTATTTCTATGCGAAACACATCTTGACCGGCAACTTTGGTCTCTTTAGTTTGAAAATAACTGAGTTCGGCGAGATTATTAGCTCGCGCCGCCGTGGCAAGCGAGCTTACAGATAGCACAACTAGCGCCGTGAGCAAAAAACACCGCACCAAAAAACTTTTCAAAACACACAACCCCTATCAAAAACTCACCGGGTAAATTTCCCTTGGCTGCCCTTTAACAAATCCAGCGCTTCGTCTTCCGCCTCCTCCGTCGCTTCAGCATCGCGTTCCATGGTAATCTTTACATAATCGCCGGGAGAAATTCCCGGCGGTAAGTAGTCTTGGGGGAAATTAACCTTGGTTAACTCCTCGCCCACCAGCAAGACGGCCTTATTCCCTTCCAGACGGTCAAAATACGCGCTAATCATGTTTTTTCCCCCTGCACCTCATACTTATGGCCGTCGGTAGTTATGGTCACGGTACCGTTTAAGTCGGTTCTATACACCTGACAATTGTGTTTGGCGTAAGTATTCAGAGTAACGTCGTGAGGATGTCCGTAGTCGTTACCCACCCCCGACGATATAATGACCGCCTCAGGCCGCACCGCTTGCATGAACCTGTTGCCGGAGGAGGTTTTGCTACCATGATGAGGAGCTTTCAGCACTCGGCTTTTCAACTCGCCGCCCTTGCTTTGCAACAGTTGTTGCTCCTCGCTCTTCTCTCCGTCGCCGGTGAACAGCATGGAAAAATCTTTATAAATCAGTTTACCGGCCACCGATTCATTGTTCGGATCGTGCTTGTAGCCTTTTTGTTGTCCCTGCGCCACCAGCTCCTTGGTTGGGTAATAGATTTCAAAGGCTACCCCGTCGCCCAAATCCAAACTGTCTCCGGCGGTCAGCTCCTGACGCGCTATCCCTTGTTTTTTCAATAGCTTCATGTATGACCTGTATATGGGCGAAGTGGAGGGCATACCGTTGTCATAAACTTCCTTGACGGTATAATCCTTGAGCAGTACCTCCATGCCGCCGATATGATCCGCATGGGGATGAGTTAAGATTACCTTGTCGATGACTTTTACTTTGGCCTTATCGAGTTCGCGACGCAGTTTATCTCGTTCATCTACATCGCTGGTGTCAATCAGCGCGGTTTGCGTAGCGGTTTGAATAAGAATGGCATCTCCCTGCCCCACGTCTAAAACTTTAACGGTCAGTGACGGGGACGCGCCACTCGCGGTTGTTGGCGGCGATGCCGATTGCGCCTCGTCGCCGCCCACATTTGCACCGGCGCAACCCGTTATCCACAGGGATAATAACAGAACCAACGCCATTAGGCTACTTTTTTTCTTAAACACAGCCCCACCTCATTTCAACCGTTCCCGGCGATACACCAGCGCCAAACGCACCGCCAGCATAACCATCCACATGATGCCGGCCGACAGATATACCACATTGACCATCGTCATGTTGGCATAATCAATACCGTAAAACACATAGCTCAGGAACAGAAAAATCAACAGGTCGATGGGCGTTATCGCTTTGAGGACGCTACTCAGCGTCGTTCTTTTTTTCGTCTTTGTCACTATCCGGCACCTCCCAGCCGCTGGACAGCACTTCATCCAGCGCCGCCGCCCGAATGAACTCCAAGTGCTGCGCCACATCCTCCTTGGCGGCTTCCATGTCGGCCGTCTCAAAGGAATAATCGGCGCGCTGGTTATATTCTCGCACCATCTCGTTAAAAGCCGCTTGCCCCTCGCTGTTGCCCGGCGAAATGGCCTCGTGGAACACCTTCAGCCGCTCATTTTGAATCAGGAGCCAGCGAATCTGGGCGCGGTTTAGCATTTGCGTGGGTACAGGCTCAGGCTTCACCACCGCAAAAGGCAATCCGTAGGATGCCTCGCTGTCCGCTTCGGTAAAGGTAAGACGCTCCCATAAATCAAAGGCATCCAGCGCCAGCGGACGCGTCAACACCGCAAAAAATGATATGCACAGCGTCACCAGCAAACCGTGTGTTATAAGTTTCTCCATCAACTCCTCACCATTTCTTCGCCTCTCTCTTTCATCTCACTAAAAATTCACCGCCATTATACATAACCGTTTTTCATTCTGCAACCATTAAAATCGGTCTTTGGCCAAGTCTAGCTTGATTTTTCAGCAGGAACAGGACAATTAACGTCGAATAGAAACAGCTGGCGGCGCAACCAAAAATTAACAAGCGAAAAAGGAGCTATATTATGACGCACAATATAACGATTATAAATACCTTTGTCCTGTACATCGGCCTGATGATGGCCATTGGCATTTATTACTACCGTCGTACCAAAAATATGAGCGATTACTTTCTGGGCAATCGCAAACTGGGAGCGTGGGTTACTTCTCTTTCCGCCGAAGCCTCGGACATGAGCGGCTGGATGCTCATGGGCTTGCCGGGATTCGCTTACCTAGCGGGGCTTAACGCCGGTTGGATTGCCGTGGGACTGGCTATCGGCACTTGGGCAAACTGGCAATTTGTGGCGGCGCGGCTTCGCAAATACACGGAACTGGCCAAAAATTCGCTGACCCTGCCGGAGTTTTTGGAAAATCGCTATGAAGACAAAAGTGGTTTGCTACGAATTGTCCCCGCAGTCTTTATCCTCATTTTCTTCATCATCTACGCCTCCTCGGGGTTCGTGTCCGCCGGACGTCTCTTTGAATCAGTCTTTGGCATTCCCTATGCTTACGCCATTTTTATCGGCGCCGGGTCGGTGGTTTTTTATACCTTGGTGGGAGGTTTTCTCGCCGTTTCCCGCACGGATTTCATTCAAGGAGTGATGATGTTTTTCGCCATCCTCGTCGTACCGATCTGCGGCGCGATGGAGCTGGGGGGCTTTAGCGCCACCGTCGCCGCCTTGGAAGAGATGCAAAGTTCCATGTTTCAGCCGCTGACAAAACCCGACGGCTCCACCATGGAGGCTTTGGAACTAATCTCCCTCCTCGCATGGGGACTGGGCTACTTCGGACAACCGCACATTTTGGTGCGGTTTATGGCCATTAACAGCTCCGGAGAAATAAAGCAAGCCGTTCGCATTGCCATGACTTGGGTGATACTCTCCCTTTCCGCAGCCGTAGCCGTGGGTATGGTAGGAAGCGTTTATCTGGCGGATAAACTCACCGGGACGGACACCGAAACGGTTTTTCTCGTGCTGACCAACGAACTTTTCCCACCCATTGTGGCCGGTTTGGTCTTGTCGGCGGTGCTGGCGGCCATTATGAGTACTGCCTCTTCGCAACTTTTGGTGGCGGCCTCGGCCTTTGCCCAAGATTTTTACCGCACGCTACTGCGTAAGGATGCGAATCAAACGGAACTGGTGTGGATAAGCAGAGCCTCCGTCCTCGTTATCGCCTCTCTTTCCGTGTTTCTCGGTCTTAATCCCGACAATTTTATTTTGGAGATAGTGGCCTATGCTTGGGCTGGCTTTGGCGCGGCCTTTGGCCCGGCGATTTTGTTAAGCCTGTTCTGGCGTCGCTCCACCCGTAACGGCATTATCGCCGGTATCGTGGTAGGAGGACTGACTGTCCTGCTTTGGAAAAATTTTGCCCCCTTCGCTCTGTACGAAATAGTTCCGGGCTTCCTATTCTCCCTAGTGGCCATTTGGGGAGTAAGCCTTATGGACAAAGAGCCGGCCGCCTCCATAACCGCTACCTTTGATGCCGTAGGCAAAAGCCGCATTTAGAACAACACAGACAATAGCTAAAAGTTCTTGACAGAAGCGTCCATATATAATTTAATGTGACTGGCAGGTGTACTCATGCCGACATATTATCGCAACGGTTCTCTGTGGATAGAGCTACGCACGCGAGAGGGGGGACACCCCATGGCTCATGTCCATGCGCATTGCGACGGACAAAGCGTATCCATGGCGCTTGACGGAACAGTCCTAGATGGGCGTATTCGTAGCGACAGACTAAATGAAGTTAAGGCGTGGGTGAACAAAAATAAAACCTTGTTGGAAAGCGAATGGAGGCGAATCCACGGTGTGTAAGATTATCAGTACCAGAAAAACTCCGTCTGTTGTTTTTTTGGAGGTCGATGACGGAGAGTTTTGGGGGGTAAAAAAACTCTCCGTCCGCAATTTTGACTTTGCCAAGTCATTTCATAACAGCGAATTTCTTGGGGAGGTTAGTCGCTGGACGACCGACAGGGATTTCAACGCCTCGGCCACCGCTACGACTTTTGTCGATCCCATGGTGAACTACGCCACCTAATTTATGTTTGCCCGCAACAGCGGGCTTTTTTATACACTGAAGAAAGGAGGAGCAAATACTTTGAGTACGAATTTTTCTACCGATGAAACCGGCGAAACGCCCATCTCCTATCCCTTCCAAAATATTGACTACAAATTGCAAATACTGTTGCTCACGGCTACGGCCTTGCTGGAAAACGGCGCATCCACCGCTCAGACCAAACGTCACCTTTATCGCACGGCGCTGTTTTTGGAGTTGCCGGAGGGGTGTATGCACTCCCACATTGATTATTCCACGGTTATGATCAACATTTTGGATGATAAACATGTGGCTCACGCGGCTTTTTCCCACTCGGTAGCGCGAGGAGTTCACCTCACGAAAATTTCCGCCGTCAGTCGCCTCATTTGGCGAGCTACCAAACGAGATTATTCCCTAGAGAAATACGAAGCGGAGTTAAAACGCATTATGGAACTCCCCACCGGTTATTCGCCCAAAATGCAAGGGTTGGGCGCCGGTCTAACCTGCGGCGGCATTTGCCACCTCTTCGGCGGCGACTTGGGGGCGGCGGTGTTTATTGTCTTTTGCGCCTTGGCCGCTTTCTTGGTGCGCCGCCGGTGCAACGAACATCATTTCAACGGGTACGCCGGTATCGTTATGTCCACTTTTGTAGGTACGGCGCTGGCTTGCCTACTTCCCTACCTCCATCTCTCAGCCACCCCGATACACGCCATTCTGGCAGCTTCGATTTTTTTAATACCGGGCATTCCCCTCATAAACAGCATGGAAGACATTTTAGAAGGCTACATCCTCTCCGGTATAACTCGCTTGGCCAATACCCTATTTATCATTGCCAGCATTGCTTTCGGTATCATTCTAGCATTGTACCTTGCCGGGTCGGAGGATATTACCGCCGTGTCCATTAGGCCGGAGGGACTCTATTTCACCCACGCCCTAGCCGCCGCTGTCAATGCCATCGGACTTTCCCTCATCTTTGATTTGCCGAAGAAACTTTTGGCGGTGGTAGCTCTGGGAGCTATTATTTCCGTGGAACTGCGAAATATCATGCTCATTCATTTTTCCCTAAACATCATCGCCGCGACTTTCATCGGCGCCGCCACTGTAGGGATATTGGGGCAACTCATCAACCACCGTTTAAAAGCGCCGGAGGGTCTGTTAACGCTTCCTTCCGTCATTCCCCTAATTCCCGGCGTGTTGCTGTATCGGGTTCTCTATGCGCTCTTGAACATTTCCACCATTGAACTCACCAGCCTGTTTGCCATCATCAGAAACGGCATCGAGGCCGTCACTATCATCACGGTAATCGCCATCGGCATCACCATTCCCATGATTTTTTTCCGGCCGTACATCGAGGCCGAGCAACGCAAACGTTTAGAAAAAGTTATCGTGGAACGCTATACCTAGGAGGATGATTGCAATGGGGTTGGAAGGTTTTTCCATGAGCGCTTTGGCGCGCGAATTAAATCAAGCCTTGGAAGGTGGACGCATCGACAAGATAAATCAGCCCACCAAAACGGCGGTGATCTTGGGGGTAAGACAACCGGGAAAAAATCTCTGGCTCTACATTTCGGTGAACTCGCAAAATCCCGGATTGTACCTGCTGGACACGCCCCGAGAGAATCCGCCGGAGCCGCCGGTGTTTTGCATGGTACTGCGCAAACAACTGGAGACAGGGCGCATTGCCGGTTTGCGCCAGCACGGGTTAGACCGCTTGCTCATGCTGGATATAGATACCCTCGCCGCCGGAGGCAAGATCGTTACCAAAACTTTAGTCCTAGAACTTATGGGCAAATACAGCAACATCATTTTGACGGAAGATGGCCGCATTATCGACGCTCTGCGGAAAATCGGTCAGGGGAGCAGTCGCGTGCGAACGGTACTCCCGGGACAGGCTTATGAACTCCCTCCGGGGCAGGACAAGCTGAATCTTTTCACGGATTCCTCGGGAGAAATAACAACTAGGATAGCAGGACACAGCGGTGAAAAACTGGCCAAAGCCGTGCTGGCCACCTGCCTAGGTTTTGGTCCCGTCACAGCCAAGGAGGCAGTGCATCGCGCCGGACTGTCGCCGGAAATCAGGGTTGACAAGCTCACCGACGCAAATTGGCAAGCACTGCGGCAGTCGCTCACGACAATGGCCGACCTGTGCCGCCGTGAAGATGAGGAGGCTATCCCCACCCTTGTTACCGACGAACACGGGAAAATTTTGGCCATGTCCGCTTTCCCACTAAAACATTTGACCGACAAAAAAGTTCACTCCTTCGCCGCTCTCAGTCCCATGCTCCGCCAAGCCGACGAGTGGTTGGGGAGCTACACGCCGCCGGACAAGGAACGCTTGCGGAAACTCGTCCGCAACGAAATAAAACGCGCCGCCACCAAACTCGCCAAAATTCGGGAGGAGCTTATGGCCGCCGAAAATGCTGCTCGCTATAAAGTATATGGCGACAACCTGATGACCTATCAGTATCAGCTAACAGACCATGCCGACGAAGCCGTAACCGTAGCCGATATATACAGCGAAACGGGGGAGACTATTACCATTCCCCTAGAACGCAAAATGACCGTCATTCAAAACATGCAGGCCTGTTACAAAAAATACGATAAACTAAAGCGCGCCCAGAGCCGTCTCCAAGAACAAATCGAATTGGGGGAGGCGGAACTGCGTTATTTAGAGAGCATCGACACCTCCTTGTCGGCCTCCGAAACTTTGGCGGAAATCAACGAAATACACGATGAGCTGGCATCCGGCGGCTATCTCAAAGAAAAAACCAAAAGAAAAAAAGGGGATAAACCGGCCGTCCCCTTTAAATTTCAAGCGGCCGACGGCGCGGAAATTTTGGTAGGGAAGAACAACAGCCAAAACGATCGCCTGACTTTTAAGGTAGCCGCCCCTCATGATTTATGGCTACACGCCAAGGACATTCCCGGCTCCCACGTTATCTTGCGTACCGAAGGTCAAGACCCCACCCCGGAAACCTTGCTTTTTGCCGCAGAGCTGGCCGCCTACTTCAGCAAAGCGCAAGGCTCGTCCAATGTCCCCGTCGATTACACTCGCTGCCGTTACGTCAAAAAACCTTCGGGAGCCAAGCCCGGCTTTGTGATTTTCACCAACCAGCGTACTTTGTACGTTACGCCAAAGGCGGAATATAGGTCCGATTAGCAGGGCGCGGTTTGCACATTCTTCCCTGCCGCTAGATAACTTCCCCCCTTCTTAGAATGGGGCTTTTTCGTTCCCAACAATTCTGTAAGACAGCCAAAAAAGAGCATCCCACAAAACCCAATGGGATGCTCTTTTTTACGCTTGCTATAAACTTACTTCGTCATGGCTTCTTGCACCGCCACGGCTACAGCCACGCTCATGCCCACCATGGGGTTGTTGCCGGCGCCGATTAAGCCCATCATGTCAACGTGAGCCGGTACAGAGGAAGAACCGGCGAATTGCGCGTCACCGTGCATACGGCCAAGGGTATCGGTCATACCGTAGGAAGCGGGGCCGGCCGCCATGTTGTCGGGATGCAGGGTACGTCCGGTGCCGCCGCCGGAGGCCACGGAGAAATATTTCTTGCCTTCCTCGAGGCGCTCTTTCTTGTAGCAACCGGCTACCGGATGTTGGAAGCGCGTGGGGTTCGTGGAGTTACCGGTGATGGAAATATCCACATCCTCTTTGTGCATGATGGCCACGCCCTCTTGCACGGAGTCTGCGCCGTAGCATTTCACCTTGGCGCGAGGGCCGTCGGAATAGGCCACTTCCTTCACCACATCAACTTTATTGGTCTTGTAGTCGTACTTGGTCTGCACATAGGTGAAGCCATTGATACGGGAGATAATCTGCGCCGCGTCCTTGCCCAGACCGTTCAAGATAACCCGGAGCGGATTCTTGCGGACTTTATTGGCGGTTTGGGCGATACCGATGGCGCCTTCCGCCGCCGCAAAGGACTCGTGACCGGCGAGGAACGCAAAGCAACCGGCATCTTCGGAAAGGAGCATGGCCGCCAGATTTCCGTGACCCAGGCCCACCTTGCGATGATCGGCCACCGAGCCGGGAACGCAGAAAGCTTGGAGGCCTTCGCCGATGGATTTAGCCGCATCCACCGCCGTCTTGTCACCCTTCTTGATGGCGATAGCCGCCCCCAAGGTGTAAGCCCAAGCCGCGTTCTCAAAGGCAATGGGCTGCAAATCTTTTACGATTGCTCCCGGGTCAATGCCCTTCTCCGCGCAAATGGTCTTGGCATCCTCGATCTTGCCGATACCGTACTTCTCGCAAACCTTGTTAATCTGGTCGATACGACGCTCATAGCCTTCAAACAATGACATTATATTCATTCCTTCCTGTTATTTACAAATTGTGGAAAGCAAGCAACCTTAGCGCTACTACTCCTTGCGAGGATCAATGTATTTCGCGGCTTCGGCAAAGCGTCCCTTGGTGCTGGTGTTCTTCTTGATGGCCTCGTTGGCATCGACACCGTTCTTGATGGCTTCCATAGCCTTGCCAAGTTGCACCACTTCGTAACCGATAATGCGATCCTCTTTGTCAAGAGCCAGTTTCGTTACATAGCCTTCCGCCAATTCCAGATAACGGGGGCCTTTGCTCAAAGTGCTGTAAGTGGTACCCGTCTGGCTCCTGAGTCCCTTGCCGAGATCGTCCATACCGGCGCCAATGGGGAGACCATCATCGGAGAAAGCGGTCTGAGTACGGCCATAAACGATTTGCAGGAAGAGTTCGCGCATGGCGGTATTGATAGCGTCGCAGACAAGGTCGGTGTTCAGAGCCTCCAAGATGGTCTTGCCGGAGAGGATTTCAGCGGCCATAGCGGCGGAATGGGTCATGCCGGAGCAACCGACGGTCTCCAATAAGGCTTCCTGAATGATGCCTTCCTTCACATTCAAGGTGAGCTTGCAAGCGCCCTGCTGAGGAGCGCACCAGCCAATGCCGTGGGTGAGGCCGCTGATGTCCTTCACTTCCTTAGCCGCTACCCACTTGCCTTCTTCGGGAATAGGAGCCGGACCGTGGTTTACTTCCTTGGCCACACAGGCCATGTCTTCCACTTGCTTTGAATAAGTCATTGTTCGTATTCCTCTCTTTAGTTCTAAAATATAATACACAAGGACGGCTCGCCCCACCAAACGCGAATGCTAGCGCGGAAGAGTTTGCAGGCTCTCTCCCATTCACGCCGGTGGGGAAAACTGCCTTGCCCTGCAACTAGTTTAGTTTTTCTTTTTTGCCTCCGGCGGCCAAAGGGTACAGCCCTTTGGAATCCCGGTTGATTTATTTTAGCGTCACCAAATTCTTTCCGGTCATTTCGGCAGGAATTTCCATACCGGCCAAAGTCAGCAAAGTGGGAGCTACGTCGCAGAGAGCGCCGGATTCGATGCTCTTTGCTCGGTCGGATACGCAAATAACGGGAACCGGATTGGTGGTGTGGGCGGTGAAAGGTTCGTGGGAGGTGGGGTCAACCATGACATCCGCATTGCCGTGGTCGGCGATAATAACCACTTCGCCGCCAACGGATTTCAGCGCCTCTACGAAACGCCCGACGCAGGTATCTACCGTTTCTACGGCTTTAATGGCCGCCGGCAACACGCCGGTGTGACCCACCATGTCGCCGTTAGCGTAGTTCAAAATGATGAAATCATATTTCTCGGACTTAATGGCTTCCACCACTTTGTCCGTTACCTCGATAGCGCTCATTTCCGGTTGCAGATCGTAGGTGGCTACCTTCGGCGAAGGCACCAAGATGCGATCCTCGCCCTCATATTCTTTTTCCACGCCGCCGTTGAAGAAGAAGGTGACGTGGGCGTATTTTTCCGTTTCGGCAATGCGCAGTTGCTTGAGGCCGGCCTTGGAAACCACTTCGCCCAAGGTGTTATTGATAGATTCCGGCGGATAGGCAATGTTTACATTCATGCCCTTTTCGTATTGGGTCATGGTGGTAAAGGAAAGATTCAGGCCTTCCACCCGAGGGAACCCATCAAATTCTTTATCGGTAAAGGCGTGAGTAAGCTCTCTGGCGCGGTCGGGGCGGAAGTTGAAGAAGATAACGCCGTCGCCGGGTTTCATGCCTTTGTAGCCGTCTATGACCACCGGCAACACAAATTCGTCGGTGACACCCTCCGGCTTTTCGGACTTATCATTATAGGAAGCCTGTATGGCCTCCGCCGAAGTTTTAGCGGTTTTGCCCTCGCCCTTGGCGATAGCGTCATAGGCTTTGACCACGCGCTCCCAACGCTTATCGCGATCCATGGCGTAGTAGCGGCCGGAAATAACGGCTACCTTGCCCACGCCAATCTCTTTGATTTTTGCTTCAAGTTCGGCCAAATACTCCGCCGCGCTGGCCGGCGGCACGTCGCGCCCATCGAGGAAAGCGTGGACATAGACTTCGCTAAGGCCGTTGCGTTTGGCCATTTCCAAAAGTCCGTAAAGATGCTTGCTGTGGCTGTGCACGCCTCCGGGGGAAACCAGACCCATGAGATGAAGCGCGCCGCCGTTCTTTTTCGCATCGTTCATGGCCGTGAGTAGCGCTTTATTCTCAAAAAAGTCCCCGTCTTTTATGGCTTTGGTAATGCGCGTGAGTTCCTGATAGATGATGCGTCCGGCGCCGATGTTGGTATGTCCCACCTCGGAATTGCCCATCTGTCCGTCAGGCAGTCCCACATACTCGCCGGAAGCCTGAAGCTCAGCATGAGGGTATTTGGCGGTCAAGCCGTCCAAAACGGGAGTTTTGCCCACGGCAATGGCGTTGTTGGGATCCTTGGGATCGCCGATGCCCCAACCGTCCATAATGATAAGGGCGATAGGAGCCGGTTTTAATTTTGCCATATTCTAAATCCTCTTATCAGAAATTCACGATAGCGGAGAAGTCTTTGGCTTTGAGGGATGCGCCGCCTACCAAAGCGCCATCAACATTGGGTTGCTGCATAAGGTCTTTGATGGTGGCCGGTTTCACACTTCCGCCGTATTGAATGCGGATAGCGTCAGCCGCCGCTTGGTCAAACTTCTTGGCCACGGCCTCGCGGATAGCCTTGCAAACCTCCTCGGCTTGCTCGAAAGTAGCGGTCTTACCGGTGCCGATAGCCCAAATGGGTTCGTAGGCGATGACGAGTTTCGCCACATCAGCGGCGGCAAAGCCTTCCAACGCGGCGTTAATCTGCTTCACCACATGGTCGATATAGTTCCCGGCCTCGCGCACCTCTAGCGACTCGCCGCAGCAGATAATCGGCGTAATCCCGGCGGCAAAAGCGGCTTTGGCACGCTTGTTCACGCCTTCATCCGTTTCGCCAAAATAATCCCGGCGCTCGCTATGCCCAAGGACGCAATACTCTACGCCAATCTCGGTCAGCATCTCCGTGGAAATTTCGCCGGTATAGGCGCCGCTCTTTTCCCAATGCACGTTCTGCGCACCCACATGAATGTTCGTCCCCTTCACGGCTTCGCATACCGCCGCCAAAGCCGTCGCCGTGGGGCAAACCACCACATCAACCTCTTTATTATCCTTTACGAGCGGCGCTAGCTCCTGCACCAAAGCCTTACCGGCCGCGATGGTGTTATTCATCTTCCAGTTACCTGCAATAATGGGTTTTCTAGCCATATCTTTTTTCTCCTTTTTTATCTTTTATTTTTATTTTTGTTTTTGTTTTTTTGCCTCCGGCGGGCAAAGGGGATAATCCCCTTTGCAATCCTGTAATAGACTTTTCACGGTAACGTTCGTCGTTGAATGTTAGAACGACTGTCACGGAAGAGTTTTCCCTAAAATCAACCGGGATTCCTAAGGGCTGTGCCCTTAGGCCGCCGTAAGCAGACTCTAGGCGCTTTAGCGCCGTAGAGGTCGCTTATGCGTTAGCTGAGGCAAAAAATTATTTATCAGCGATAGCCGCAATGCCCGGCATTTCTTTGCCTTCAAGGAATTCGAGGGTAGCGCCGCCGCCGGTGGAGACGTGGGAGATTTTGTCGGTGAGACCGGTCTTTTTGAGCGCCGCCACGGAGTCGCCGCCGCCCACGATGGAGATAGCGCCTTCTTCGGTGGCTTTGGCCACGGCTTTAGCTACGGCGAGAGTGCCTTTGGCGAAGTTGTCGAACTCAAATACACCCATGGGGCCGTTCCAGATAACAGTTTTTGCGCCTTCGAGGGCTTTTACGTATTCTTGGGAGGTCTTTTCGCCGGAATCCAGTCCCTGCCAATCGTCGGGAACTTGGTCAACGGGAACGGTCTTGAAGTTCGCGTCTTTGTCAAATTTGTCGGCGATAACGAGGTCAACGGGGAGAACTACTTTTACGCCTTTGTCCTCGGCTTTTTTGAGAAGCTGGCGAGCGAGGTCGTACTTGTCCGGCTCGCAGAGGGATTTGCCGATGGGAAGTCCCTTGGCCGCGTCGAAGGTGTGCGCCATGCCGCCGCCGATGATGATGGTATCGACCTTGTCAATCATGTTGCTGATGACGCCGATTTTATCAGAGACTTTAGCGCCGCCGATGATGGCCACGAAGGGTCGTTGGGGATTTTCGAGGGTCTTGCCTATGTAGTTGATTTCTTTCTCCATGAGGAAACCGGCTACGACTTCCACATATTTGGCGATACCGTTGTTGGAGGCGTGGCCGCGATGGGATACGCCAAAGGCATCATCGACGGCAATGTCGGCCAGAGAAGCCAACTGTTTGGCAAACTCGGGGTCGTTTTTCTTTTCGGCTTTGTGATAACGGAGGTTTTCGAGGAGCAGGACTTCGCCGGGCTTAAGGTCGGCGGCGGCTTTCTCCGCCTCGGCGCCAACACAATCGGCCGCCCATTTTACGTCTTTCTTCAAAAGTTCGGATAGGTGCTTGACCAAATGCTTGGTGGAGAATTTCGGCTCGCGAGCTTCGGTGGGGCGACCGATATGGCAAGCAAGGATGACGGCAGCGCCGCCGTCCAAGAGGTAGTTAATGGTGGGGAGGGTACGCACCATACGCGTGTCGTTGGTGATGTTCTGGTTCTCGTCGAAGGGTACGTTGTAGTCAACCCGGACAAAAACCTTCTTGCCCTTCACGTCAATATCTTTTATGGTTTTCTTATTCATAAAGCCGCTCCGTTCTATAAAAACGAGACCCGACCCTCGCGAGTCGGGCCTCTCTTAAGACCTTAATTAACTCAATCAGCCGAGTTCAGCGAAGTACTTGATGGTGCGAACCATCTGGCTGGTGTAGCTGTTCTCGTTGTCGTACCAAGAAACCACTTGCACGAGGGAGTTGCCGTCGCCAATCAGGCTTACCATGGTCTGAGTAGCGTCGAAGAGGGAGCCGTAACGCATACCTACGATGTCGCTGGAAACGATTTCGTCGGTGTTATAGCCAAAGGACTCGGTGGCTTGCTTCTTCATGGCTTCGTTGACGCCTTCAACGGTGACTTCGCCCTTAACCACGGCATAGAGGAGGGTGGTGGAGCCGGTGGGGGTAGGAACGCGCTGGGCGGCGCCGATGAGTTTTCCGTTGAGTTCGGGGATAACGAGACCGATGGCCTTGGCAGCGCCGGTGGAGTTCGGCACGATGTTGCAAGCGGCGGCGCGGCTACGACGGAGATCGCCTTTGCGCTGCGGGCCGTCGAGGGTCATCTGGTCGCCGGTGTAAGCGTGGATGGTGGCCATGATACCGCTTTGAATGGGGGCAAAATCGTTGAGGGCTTTCGCCATGGGGGCTAAGCAGTTGGTGGTGCAGGAAGCGGCAGAAATAACTTTGTCCTCCTTGGTGAGGGTCTTGTGGTTGACGTTATAAACGATGGTGGGCAGATCCTTGCCGGCAGGCGCGGAGATAACGACTTTCTTGGCGCCGGCGGCGAGATGCGCCGAAGCCTTCTCTTTGGAGGTGTAGAAACCGGTACACTCAAGCACTACATCCACATCATGCTTGCCCCAAGGAATGTCTTTGGCATCCTTCTCGGCGTAGATCTTGATTTCCTTGCCGTTGACCTTGATGGAGTCCTCGCCGGCCTCAACTTTGTCGGCATACTTGTACTTGCCCTGAGTGGAGTCGTACTTCAGGAGATGAGCGAGCATCTTCGGGCTGGTGAGATCGTTGATAGCCACAACCTCGTAACCCTCGGCATCAAACATCTGACGGAAGGCAAGACGACCGATACGACCGAAACCGTTGATAGCAACTTTTACTGCCATGGAAAAATACCCCCTATTAAATTTGAAAGTTCCGCTCTGTCCTACTAACTTAGCAACAAAGCTCATAACATATATGATACACCCAGGTGGGGCGAATTGTCAATCTTATTTATGCATTTAAAAAAAATAAAATTTTACCGAGGGGTGAGAACTTTCCCACGGATTTGTCTCTCCCCCATAGGAAAAGGCTCCGGCGGTCATTTCCTTTTCTTGAGGGTGCTGTCCACGCCCTCGGCGCGTAAAAATTCCAAGTGCCGCCGCCGTTCCTTTTCGCGCATCTCATTGGCTTCTATGGCCGCTTTGACTTTGGTGAGAGCTTTGTGGAGGGAGGCTTTACATTCCGGACAAATCTTACCGCGCAAAATGGGCTTGCCGCAACGAGAGCAGGGGTAGGCTATTTTCAAGCCCACTTCCTCCAAGCGTCCTTCTTTGATAAGCTGTTGAATTACCTCGAGTTCGATTTCCGTAGCTTCAACGATTTCTTCCACAGTGGCTTTCGGATGATCCTTGACGTAGCGAATCACCACTCGGGCTTTTTCTTCGCGCAGAGCGTAGCATTCGCGGCACATGTGTTGCCCGGTCTCGATATACAGCTGATTGCAACCCGGGCAGTTTTTGATTTTCGGTAAATTTGCCATTATACCTCACCTCCCTTTTGGCCAAAGAAATTATTTTAGTTTCACCAGCTCGTACTCTCGGCTACCCATGCCGATTTTGGCGGCGTGTTCCAAGGTTTCCTTCCAGTGAACATTGGGATTGCTGTCCATAAAATGATCATGGTGATGTTGCCAATCCGGTTTGGCAAGGTTATCGGCCAGCTGGCTGTTAGGCAGGGGAGTCATCTTCTGGGCTGCATCCACACAGGCCTGATCGATGGCCACCGGGTCGAAGGAAGCAAACATACCGATATTGGGCAGGATGGGCGCGTCATTTTCGCCGTGACAATCGCAGTTCGGGGAAATGTCCACAGCAAGACTTACATGGAAACAGGGGCGATCTTGACAAATGGCTTGAGCGTATTCGGCCATTTTCCGATCCAAGAGGTCGCCGGCATCCCACTGGTCGTTGCTAATGGCGTCAAAGGCGCAAGCCCCGATGCAACGGCCGCATCCCTTACAGATGTCGTGATTGATATGGGCTTTGTTGTTCTCGTAGGTGATGGCGTTCGAGCCGCACTCTTTGGCGCAACGGCGACAGCCCCGGCATAGCTCCTCATTGACGCTGACTTTGCCGGAGGAATGTTGCTCCATTTTCCCGGCGCGACTGCCGCCGCCCATACCGATATTTTTAATGGCGCCCCCAAATCCCGTCATTTCGTGGCCTTTGAAGTGAGTGAGACTGATGACAATATCCGCATCCATCAGAGCGCGACCAACTTTGGCCGATTTTACATACTCCCCGTTCTTCACCGGCACTTCCACCTCGTCGGTACCTCGAAGTCCGTCGGCGATGACTATCTGGCAACCGGTGGTAGTAGGATTAAAGCCGTTCAAATTGGCGCAATCCATATGTTCCAAGGCGTGTTTGCGGCTACCGGGGTAAAGGGTGTTGCAGTCCGTCAGGAACGGGTAGCCTCCCTGCTCTTTTACCAGATCGGCGATGACCTTCGCGTATTGCGGCCGCAAGAAAGCAAGATTCCCCAGCTCGCCGAAATGCATCTTGATGGCGACAAACTTGCCCTCCATGTCGATTTTCTTGATGCCCGCCGCCACGCACAAAGTCTTTAACTTCTGCAAGAGGCTGGTGCCAACCTGCACGCGAAAATCCGTGAAATAAACCTTGGACTTCTCCATGGCAGTTCCTCCCTAAAATTTTTACACAGAAATGTCAGGTAGCGCCTCCAATATTTATGTTTTCTTGGCGGCTCATACTCGCTGACAGTTCCTTTATTTCGCCGTTAATATTTCGCCGTTAATTTTCTTTTTCCTGCCTCGTGGAAAAAATATTGCGCACGAAAAGAGCCTCCTCCATGGAATTTTATATCCACGGAGGAGGCTTATCGTCGTTATGTCGGCTTTTACAAGGCGCCCTTAATCACCGCGTTGGCATCCTCGATGACCTGATGCGCCAAATCAATGGCCTCGCCGCTAATGCGCATGCACTTGTCGGCATTGTGGAAGCCGTTGCCGTTCTCGGCGGCTACCCAATCCCAGTACCACTGCGCTTCTCTCAGCTTCAAGCGAATACCTGCGAGTTGTTCCGGCGTAGCTCCGGCCTCGGCGGAGCTGTCGTTGTATTCCGCCGACAGTATGGCCGACGTAACGCCTAGGAGACTGCCTCTCTCGAGGCTTTCCCCCACGGTTTCGTTGCCCAACCAATCTTCGGCAATGGTCTGGGCTTTGCCGCGTAACAAGATGCCTATATGGGAATTTTCCCGGTAGGCGTGCAGTATGCGCTCCCTCTTGGCGTAGGTTTTCACGGTGGCCGCAGTCTGTTGCACGAATTTTTCTGTTTTGGGGATTTGTAGGCCGGCAAAAACCTCCATCCCGGCCATATCAAAGGCGGATACATCAATTTTCTGCATAGATATGTACCTACAAAAATTCCTCGTGGGCGGCGAAAGCGTTGTGATGGTGAATAGACTCGAAGTTTTCGCATTCCAAGGAAAACCACGCTAGTCCCTCCAGCTTACGCAAGGCCAACACGCTGTCGCGCAAAACATCCTCCACAAATTTAGGATTTTGGTAGGCCGCCTCGGTCACATATTTTTCGTCCTCGCGCTTTAATATGCCGTACAGGGGGGAAGATGCTTGCGCCTCCAGCAGCGCGGCCAAGTCCTCGATGTAGATGCAGGGCACCTCCGGGCGAAAGCGCACCACGGCGCGAGTAACGGAGCGCTGATTATGGGCGCCGCAGACGGAAATTTCCTTACTGCAAGGGCAAAGGGTGGTAAAGGGAACCGTGACCCCCAAGGAGAACACCATGGCCTCCCCACGCCGTTTCTCGCCCAAAAAGAAGCAGTCAAAATCCAAGCAGGAGGAAAGTTGACTGACGGGCGCTCTTTTGTTCACGAAATATTTGAAGGAGAGTCTAAGCGCGGCTGATTCTGCTTGCAACCGCTCCAAAGCCTCGCCGAGCATGGCCTCCATCTCTTCCTCAGCCAAAGGCTTGCGGCTCCACGGGGCGAGGATTTCGATAAAGCGGCTCATGTGGGTGCCTTTATATTCTTTCGGCAAGGCCACGGTAAAGCGAATGTTGGCCAGTACCGGCTGAAAATCCCCTTCTTTGGTTTTTATCAGGAAGGGCAGGTGTACGTCGCTTACCCCCACGCGCTGAATGGCAATCCCCCGTTCATCGAGGCTGCTCTGCACATCGCGCATCATGCTTCGTATTCCACCGGGTCGGTAAGTCCTGCCTCGGCAAAACCGCGTTTGCGCAAAAGGCAACTTTCGCAGACGCCGCAAGCCTTCTCGCCGCCGCGATAGCAACTGTGGGTCAGCGCAAAGGGAACATTCAATTCCTGCCCCTTGAGAATGATTTCCTTTTTGGAAAGATGCTGCAAAGGCGCTTCCACGGTGATTTTTTTATTTTCTGCCGCCGTGGCCTTGGTGGCGTAGTCGCTGAGCGCCTGAAAACGCCGGATAAACTCCGGCCGACAATCAGGGTAGCCGGAATAATCAACCGTGTTGACCCCGATATAAACATGGGTCGCTCCCACTACCTCCGCATAACCTAAGGCGTAGCTGAGAAAAATCAAATTTCGCGCCGGAACATAGGTAACGGGAACCTCATTTTCGTCATGGTGTTCTATCCCCGGCGGCAAGTCGATGTTATTGTCGGTAAGCGCCGAGCCGCCGATAGCTTCCATGTTGGTTTCGATGATAATATGCCGCTTCGCGCCAAAGAAAGCGGCTATTTTTTTTGCCCCCTCCAGTTCGCTAGCGTGGCGTTGATGGTAATTGAAGCTGATGGGATAAAGCTCGTAGCCTTGGGCGGCGGCTATGGCCATGCAGGTGGTGGAATCTAGCCCTCCCGACAGCAGTATCACTGCTTTTTCCAAATGCTATCTCTCCTTTTCATAAATACGCAAGAAGCCCCCGACAGAGATAGCAGCTCTTGCCGGGGGCTTCGTTTGCACTTCGATGTTCTTCCTGACACCTGAAGTGTAGCACATGAATCTCCACTTTGCAAGACCTTATTGAATTTTCATCACCATGAGCCACTTCATACGTTAAATCGAAAATTCACCACATCGCCGTCCTGCATGATGTAGTCCTTGCCCTCCAAGCGCACCTGTCCCTTTTCGCGAGCGGCGGCCACACTGCCGGCGGCAATAAGGTCGTCATAGCCGACGATTTCGGCGCGAATGAAGCCCCGTTCAAAATCCGTGTGGATTTTTCCGGCGGCCTTGGGCGCCGTGGTTCCTTTGGCGATAGTCCAAGCCCGGCACTCGTCGGCGCCTGCCGTAAGGAAAGTCATCAGCCCCAATAAATCAAAAGCCGCCTTAATGAGTTTATCCAAACCCGACTCGGTAAGCCCCATTTCCTGCAAAAATTCCTTGGCTTCCGCCTCGTCCAGTTCGGCTATCTCCGCCTCGACCTTAGCGGCAATCACCACCGTCTGCGCCCTTTCTTTGGCGGCATAATCCTTCACTTGCCGGACAAATTGATTTTCCGTTTCCGCCGTGGCCACTTCCTCCTCGGCCACGTTGGCGATATAGAGCGTAGGTTTCAAGGTAAGGAGGTTCATTTCTTTTATGAGGCTGAGTTCCTCGGGGGACAAGGTTACGCTGCGCGCCGGGTGAGCCTCGTCCAACGCCGCTTTTATTTGCGCGAGTACGGCTTCCTCCGCCTTGGCCTCTTTACTGCCGCTCTTGGCCACCTTCAAGAGTTTCTGTAGGCGTCTTTCTACGATTTCCAAATCCGCCAAGCAAAGCTCGGTTTCAATTATCTCTATATCTCTTAGTGGATCGATGCTACCGGCCACATGGGTAATATTGCCGTCCTGAAAACAGCGCACCACATGCGCCACCGCATCCACTTGCCGAATATGCTCCAAAAATTTATTGCCCAGTCCCTCGCCCTGCGACGCGCCCTTAACCAGACCGGCAATATCTACAAAACTCACCGTGGCCGGGGTGGTTTTTTTTGATTTATACAGCTCGTGCAAAACCGGCAGACGGCTGTCCGGCACCGGCACCACGCCTACGTTAGGCTCGATGGTGCAGAAGGGATAATTGGCCGCTTCGGCTCCGGCCTTGGTAATGGCGTTAAACAGGGTACTCTTCCCCACGTTGGGGAGTCCCACGATGCCCACGGCTAAATTGCTCAATATTTACACCTCGTATTTACTTGGGGCTTTGCCCCAAACCCCACAAGAGGCTCTACTTTGTATAAGCGATCTCTAAGGGCTAAATCCCTAAGAGTCTGCTTATGCCTCTTGACTCCGGCAGGGAGCATTGCCCCCTGCACCCCATTTGGATTTCTTTATTCCCAGTAGTTTATGTGCATGGCTTGTCTTACTTCGCTTAGAGTTTGGGCGGCGGCTTCTCGAGCCTCTAGGGAGCCTTGTTTTAGCATCGCGTAAATTTGCGGTATGTCCTTGGCGTATTCCGCGCGACGCTGGCGAATGGGCGCAAGTTCCTCCTCCAAGACAGCGGCGAGGAATTTTTTTACCTTCACGTCCCCCAGACCGCCTCGCTGATAATGGTCTTTGAGTTCGTCGAGACTTACATAGTCGGCGAGATAACGGGCAAAATGCTCCGGACGGCAGAAGGCATCCAAATAGGTGAAAACGGTGTTGCCATCCAAGTGTCCGGGGTCGGAGGCACGAATGTGAGTAGGGTCGGTGTACATGGACATGACCTTTTTTTGCACCGCCTCGGCATCGTCGGACAAATAAATACAATTGCCGAGGGATTTGCTCATTTTCGCCTTGCCGTCGGTGCCGGGCAGACGCAGACAAGATTTATTGGCCGCGAGGAGTATGTCCGGCTCCACCAAAACCGGCGTATAAATCTCGTTAAAGCGGCGCACTATCTCTCTGGTTTGTTCGAGCATGGGCTTTTGATCTTCACCCACGGGAACGGTAGTGGCCTTAAAGGCGGTAATGTCGGCGGCTTGGCTGACGGGATAGCACAGGAAACCGGCCGGAATATTCGTGTCAAATTTCTTCTGTTTAATCTCCGCCTTCACGGTGGGATTGCGTTCCAATCTAGCCACCGTCACCAGATTCATGTAGTAAGTAGTAAGCTCAGTTAGCTCCGGCACTTGAGATTGAATAAAGATGGTGACTTTATCCGGGTCTAGCCCTGCCCCCAAATAATCCAAAGCCACCTCCGTAACGCTTTGCCGCACCTTTTCCGGGTCAGCGAAATTATCGGTGAGTGCCTGCACATCCGCAATCATAATAAAAATTTGCGCGTATTCGCCGGTAGCTTGCAAGGCTACGCGCTGTCTGAGGGAACCGACGTAGTGACCGATATGCAGTTTGCCGCTTGGGCGGTCGCCGGTCAGGATAATTTTTTTTGGCAAAAGGATTCCTCCTTTTTGGGTGGGGCTTTGCCTCACACCCCACAAGAGGTTCTACCTCTTGACTCCGGCAGGGAGCGTTGCCCCTGCACCCCTTTATAAAAAAGGCCGTCGTACTTTGCGACGGTCTTTTTTTGCTTACTAAGGCGATTTTATAAATTTTCCTTGGCCACGGCCACCAATTTGGCGAAGGCCTCGGCATCGCTAACGGCGAGATCCGCCAGCATCTTGCGGTTCACGGCGACTCCGGCCTTGGTAAGCCCACACACCATGCGGCTGTAGGAAATGCCGTTCAATCTGGCGGCGGCGTTAATGCGAGCAATCCACAGACGGCGGAACTCGCCCTTTTTGGCGCGACGGTCGCGACGGGCGTAGTAAAGCGCCTTCATCACCGTTTCGTTGGCTTTTTTGAACTGCTTGCTCTTGGCGCCGCGGTAGCCCTTGGCCAGTTTCAGTATTTTTTTATGACGGCGATGGGCTGTCACGCCGCTTTTTACTCTTGCCATAGTTCTTTCCTCCCGTTTTCAATTTCAGCGAGCGCGATCACGAAGCATAGGGAAGCATCCGCTTAACGCGACCGTAATCGGATTCGGAAGCCAGCGCTGCCTTGCGCAGGTTGCGCTTGCGCTTGGGACTCTTCTTCTCTAAAATGTGGCTTTTGTAAGCCTTGTTGCGCTTAAACTGGCCGCTACCCGTGGGGGTAAAACGCTTAGCGGCGGCGCGGCGCGTTTTAATCTTTGGCATCGTTTATTCCTCCTTTGGGATTCGTCTGTTTGCCGGACGACCGCTGAACCTTAGGGGCGACGATCATGGTCATATTCTTCCCCTCCAGCTTAGCCGTGCGCTCCACGACCACCCCGGCACCAAGTTGCGCGGCCACGCGATCCAAAAGCTCCTTGCCCAGTTCCGGATGCGAAAGCTCCCGACCGCGAAACATGATGGTCACCTTGACCTTGTTGCCCTCGCCCAAAAATTTGGTTACGTTCTTGAATTTAACCTCAAAATCGTGTTGCTCGATGTTGGGGCGAAGTTTGACTTCCTTGATGGTAATGACCTTTTGTTTCTTGCGCGCTTCCTTCTCACGTTTTTGTTGCTCATAACGGAATTTGCCGTAATCCATAATGCGGCAAACCGGCGGTCTGGCCTTGGGCGCTACCTCCACCAAGTCAAGGTGTTGCTCCTCGGCCATGTTCAAGGCATCTCGCGTGGCCATTATGCCCAGTTGCTCGCCGTTCGCGCCGGTGACCCGCACCTCCCGGATACGGATCTCGTCATTGATTCTCAAGGTTTCCCTGCTTATGGTAAAAACACCTCCCATAAATAAAAATGTCTATGACAGACACAAAAAAAGAGATAGCACGACGCCACCTCTGTCTTGTAAAAATTTATGAACCCGCGCGACTTTTTGCCGACAGGTGAGAAGCGGTGGCCTCTGCTTCGTAACCCCTGCATAATAGCACAACCGCTGTCGCCCCGTCAATACCTTAATTTTTATTAACCCATATTTTTTAGGAATAAGAAAATTTGACGGCAATAAATGGCTCGTCGTAAAATTTATAAAGAGAACGTATCTGCTCTTCACTGATCCCCTCGGATATAGCAAAACAGTCAATCCGTCTCTCTCTGAACAGGAATTTGGCATCCTCTTGACCAATAACTTCAATACAGTGACCGTCGATAAGTTCCAAGTAACTGCCGTGGTGATACCTTTTCAGGTGTACGCCAGTAATTTCTCCTTCGCCGCCGGGGGCGGTAACAATAAATGTCGGTTTGTATTCGCAACGTGCCAATGCAAGAGCTTGTGCGAGGGTTGCGCCATCTTGAGTGGGAGTTTGTAAGATGGCTACATGCCTCCGGGGTTGAACGGCGGTTAGACCGACAACGGCGGCCACCTCCTGCCGGAAACGCCTCTCATCATCCATTATACGGGCGCGATATTCTTCTTGCCTAGCATAGGCCGAAGGATAATCGGCCAAGATCTCTCTTATTTTGGCAATAACTTCTTCTCCCTTGCTTTGCCTTTCATCAAACTTGAAGTCCGAGGGGATATTGACATCCATGTCATTAGCTGCAGCACCTTGCCGTCCGGTAACAACTACACACCCGGAAATAGCCGCCTCACGAGGGATGCGATCACGCCCGGGATGGAACCCAAAATCAATGTAGATTTTGGCACTCGCCAACAGCGTCTGCACTTCATCGGGAGTCATGTTCTGAATCGGCCGCCAATCAATATCAGGAGCGATACCAATTAACCTCTCGGTAATCTCTCTACCCTTTTTGGGGTTATAGACAACGATATTCTCTTTACGGCTTAAGGGAGCCTTGGCGGCTTTGTCAATAAACACATGGTTTAGGTAATCCCCCACAAAATGAATTTTTTCGGACGGTACGCCGTTCATGGAAACAAATTGCCTAGCATACTCCGACTGTACCCAGTGTTCGAGGTTGGGGGGAGAGTTTTGAAAATAGAAAATTTTAGGCAATGGACTCTTCGTAATGAGCCTACGGTATTCCTCCAAATGAGAGGATAGGCAGATTAGGAAATTGTCAGCACTGAGCCACCATAACACTGGCTGTATGTGACGGCAAAAATATAGATGTTCCGTCATACCCTCCCCAGCAATGAGGACATTATGGGCGTAATCTTCAATCGCCTCGCCGCTCGTCAAATATTCCACATGATATTTTCGATAAAAATCGTCCACTGGGTTGTCAAAGTTAAAGTTGTTGGTATTGGGAAAGTAAAACATATAGGCTTCTATATCCATAGAGCGCAGACAGGAACCCAATTGGTGCAGAAGCTCCACTCCTCCGGTGTGAGCGTTGCCGGCGCAGGCGATATAGACCTTGGTATCGGGATAAATTTTCATTAGGCGGTTCCTCCGGTAAAATTTATTGGTCGGCAATCCAATCCGACAAAATACTGGGTCGATGCATTTGTTCCCAAGCGACCTCCACCGGAGCCTGACAGTAGCGACACCGTTCTATGGGCGTGAGGAGCCTTTCTTTCAAAATTTCCGTCGTCAGACCTTGGTCATATAGGTCGATGGCACCGTCCTCCGGTAGATGCTTACCAAAATATTCATTGAAGTATTTGGTGGTAAAGGGGAGGAAACAGACGGCCAGTTTGCCATCATACAGGTTGTGACACTGGGCTTGAAAGCAATGTAGAAACCAGTCGGGAGTAGGTGCCCTGCGTAGAGTTTGCTTCATAGTGAATGTGTTGGCCAGATTCCCTATATAATGCGGTATGCCTTGCTCTGCCAACAATTTTTTTATCGTCGGCAGTTTACTGGACATAGGGGGATACAGAGAAAGAGCAAGATAAATGTTTTGCTCTCGCATGGTTTTATAAAAGTCCTCCGGCATTTGGGGCAACAATATGCCATTGGTGACGACGAAAATCTGGGTACTTGGATATAACTTTCGCGTCAAAACCATGTAGCGATTTATCTCTGGATTTAGGAGGGGTTCGCCTCCCAATATCCTTATGGTGCCAATATCGTCGATGAACTTATGCAGAACTCGGAGATCTTGGGAGAATTTTTCAAAGTTGGGAAAACGCGGCGTTTTAACCAAACCCGAGTAGTGTTCGCAGGCCTTGCAATTTAAATTGCAGTGGTCGGCTATATGATATTCCATATAGGACAAGTATTTGGCGCTGAGCCAAGGTTGCACCAGCGACAATATTTCTTGCTCGCTATAAGTATGGTTTTGCGGTTGCAAAGACGGAGTTATGTAAATATCGCGGACATCCACGCCTAGTAAACGCAAGCTGTTTATCAGGGTGGAGTGATTACGAAAAGAATTGCGAGGGATTATAAAGCCTTGCAATATTTTTTTCTTGTAGAGGGCGCAGACTTGGTATATATCCAATATCGGAACATCATCTATCACCGACGTTTCCGCATCCGTACTGCCTAAAAAAGCTGCAATCTGCAAGCCTTCGCCCCCCTGTGACGTCACAATGGGGTTATAGGCTTTTTCTATCAATTGTTTTAACAGCAAGCCGGGCTGTCGCGCACTATAAATTGCTACCTGAAACATTTTTCACCGCTCCTTCTTCAAAATATCTGTCCATCCACCTTTATAACGCGAAACCCGGCAGCCTTGCGTAATCTGTTCATAATGGCCAGTCCCAGCCCCGTGTCCGCAGTGCCTTCGGCCAGAAGTTGCTCCACCGCCTTGTCGTCAAAATAACGCAACGAGGCGTAGAGATTAGCGGCGATGGCAGTGAGATTTTCCCGTTGGCCGTAGCTGACGATTAAATCCGGCGGCACCAGTTCGCTTTCTTGCAAAAAATTGGCCAATTCGTCGCTGACGATGACACCTATCACTTTTGTTTCTTTTTGCAGTCGGCGCAGTTCGCGGCGAAATATGCCCTTCATTTTTTCCGGCGAAGCTTCCACCAGCGTCAAAGGAGCTTTGGGCGCGTAATGGGTGTATTTCATCCCGGGAGCCTTGGGGACATTTTTTTTACCTACCAATCCCGGGTCAAGTCTTACTTCTCCCACGACTTCCGCTATCATCTCACGAGTGACAGCTCCGGGACGCAAAATAACGGCGGTAGCCTCCGTACAATCTACGATGGTTGACTCCAGCCCAAAACGGCATGAGCCGCCGTCAAGTATCAGAGGAATCCGCCCCTCTAAATCTCGCCGCACTGCTTCGGCGGTGGTAGGACTGGGACGACCGGAAAGATTGGCGCTGGGGGCGGCGATGGGAACCCCGGCGGCCTTGATGAACGCCTGCGCTATTTCGTTATCCGGCCAGCGCACCCCCACCGTCTTTAATCCACCGGTGATACAATCCGGCACCGTTGATTTTCGTTTCATTACCAAAGTCAGGGGGCCGGGGCAGAAAGCGGTCAAAAGTTTTTGCGCCAACGGCGTAACCTCCGCCACACTTGCCACCATATCAAACTCGGCTACATGGAGAATCAAGGGATTATCGGAAGGACGACCCTTCACGCGATAAATTTCCGTTGTCGCCCCCTCGTCAAACCCACTGGCGCCAAGACCATATACCGTTTCCGTGGGAAAGGCCACCAAACCGCCGCCTTTTATGATGTCGCCGGCCTTTTGCAAATCTTTTGTTTGGCCGTTTATGTCTGTTATCTTAATTATCTGCGTGTACATTATGAGCCTACTTCTCTAATATTGTAGCACCACGACTCGCGGAATCCCGGCGTAGTCCGGCAAAATTTGGCTGTCCCTTAATCCCCCGGCTTGCGTAGCCAATCCCCTTACTTTTTCTGCCTGTCCGAGTCCCACCTCGAAGGCCATGAAGCCTCCGGGCAGGAGATTTTTTTGTCCCTCCGCCACTAAACGGCGATAAAAATCAAGCCCGTCTTGGCCGCCGGCTAAGGCGAGGCGCGGGTCATAATTTTTTACCTCCGGCGAAAGCCCCTCAATTTCATGTTCGGGAATATAGGGAGGATTGGCCAGAATGGCGGCAAACCTACGACTTCCGAGGGGGGCGGTAAGATCCCCCGGCAAAAACTCAACGCGCTCACTTAGCCCTAAATTCTCTGCATTTTCCTTGGCCACAGCCAAGGCCGTCGGCGATATGTCCACGGCTACGGCTCGCGCTTCCGACAACAAATTTAGCAGTGACAAGGCAATGGCTCCCGTGCCGGTGCCGATGTCGGCAAAAATTACCGGTTCCGTCGCGGCGATTTCGTTTTTCAGCCGGTTTTTGGCAGCCTCCACCAAAATCTCCGTCTCCGGTCTGGGGGACAAGGTGTCTGTCGTAACTTTGAAGGTCAACCCCATAAACTCTCGCCTACCCAATATATGAGAAACCGGCATTCTGGCGGCGCGTTTTTTTATCAACTCTCGCAAGACCGCCAGTTCCCCTTTTTGTAGAGGCTCATCAAAATGAACATACAGGTATATGCGCGGCTTTTGCAAAACATGGGACAGGAGAACCTCGGTATCAAGCCGCGCTGTCTCTACGCCTTTACTGGCTAAGTACTCCGTCGTCCATTTTAGCACCCTACCGATAGTCCAAATTTCCTTCATGCTCTGTCCTCAAGTTTGTTGCCGTAGCCGCTCCGCTTGATCAGCGGTAATGAGGGCGGACAAAAGCTCCTCTAAGTCGCCGTTCAGCACAGAATCCAGTTTGTGCAGGGTAAGGCCGATGCGATGATCGGTCACTCTGCCTTGGGGAAAGTTATAGGTGCGAATACGCTCACTGCGATCCCCGGAGCCTACTTGACTTTTTCGATCGGCCGCTACTGCCGCCGCTTGCTCAGTCTGCGCTTTGTCTAGGATCCTAGCTCTTAGCACCTTCATGGCCTTTTCTTTGTTTTTTAACTGGGATTTTTCGTCCTGACACTGCACCACGATGCCCGTGGGAATATGGGTAATGCGGATGGCTGTTTCGGTACGGTTTACATACTGTCCCCCGGCGCCGCTGGCGCAATAGGTGTCAATGCGTAGGTCGCTCGGGTTTATGGCAACATCTACCTCTTCGGCCTCCGGCAAAACGGCCACCGTCACCGCAGAGGTGTGAATACGACCGCTGGATTCCGTTACCGGCACCCGTTGCACCCGATGGGTACCGCTTTCGTATTTTAATTTGCTATAGGCGCCGTAGCCGTCCACGGTGAAGGAAATTTCCTTAAAGCCGCCGATTTCCGTGGGATTTGCGTCGATTATGTCCGCGCGCCAGTTTTGTTTTTCGGCAAAGCGCGAGTACATGCGGAAGAGATCCCCGGCAAAGAGCGCCGCTTCTTCGCCGCCCACGCCGCCTCTTATTTCTACGATAACATTCTTGTCATCGTTGGAATCTTTGGGGAGGAGCAAACGCGGCAATTCTTCTTCCAGAGCGGCCTGCTTGGCTTTCAGCTCAGTGAGCTCCTCCTCCACCAATTTACGCATCTCGTCGTCAATGGCCTCGTTAAACATGGCCTTGTCATCTTCGATGCCTCGCATCACCCGTTGATACTCGCGAATTTTTTCCACCAAGGGCGTAAGACCGGAGTGCTGCCTATTTAGCTTCTGCCAACGCTCCACATCGGCTAATACCGTAGGATCGGCTATGAGGGATTCCAGCTCCCGGTATTTTTCCTCTACGGCCTTCAATTTCTCCAGCAAAATTTTCACCTCTTGAAAATGGGGCTTTGCCCCAAAAATTAGACGGCAGTACTCACACTATGCCGATACTCGCCTACCCCCGGCAAAATTTCCTCCGGCGGCAATACGGCTTTCAGCGACTCTATGGCTACCTCTACCATATCATCGTCGGGCGGCCGTGTGGTGAGATATTGGAGCCACAGGCCGGGCAAAATAGCCAAATGCACAATGGCGTTTTCGGAACGTCCGGCAAAGCGAATTATTTCGTAGGCAATACCGGCCACCACCGGGAGTAAAATTAAGCGGCTGAGGATGCGTAGCCACAGATCCGGCCAGCCTAAGAAGGCGAAAACAAAGATGGACACCAGCATCACGATCAAGAGAAAGGCGGTGCCGCAACGGGGATGGAGCCGGTCAAATTTTTGTACATTCTCCACGGTCAGGGGCTTACCGGCTTCGTAGCAGAAAATAGTCTTGTGTTCCGCGCCGTGGTATTGAAAGACCCGACGAATGTCCTTTATCCGGGAAATCCCCCAAATATAAGCCAAAAAAATGACCAGTCGCACCAATCCCTCTAAGAGATTCAAAACAATAGGATCCTCCGTAACCCCGTGCAGAAACTTGGCCGCCCCGGTGGGAATGGCAATAAAGAGGACAGCGGCCAGTATTAAAGCAAAGACGATAGTCCCGGCCATTTCCTTGTCGGAAAGTTCCTCCCCCTCGTCCCCGGCCATTTTGGCCGAGTAGGACAGGGATTTTATGCCCAATACCAAGGATTCTCCCAGAGACACCACCCCTCGCAGGAGGGGCTTCTTTAATATGGGATAACGGTCGCGCAGAGAGTTAACCGGTTTCGTTTCCAAAACGATAGCGCCGTTCGGTTCTCGCACGGCAGTAGCCACCAGCTTGGGGCCGCGCATCATGACCCCTTCGATAACGGCTTGGCCGCCCACGGTCAATTTTTCTGTCAAAACAATTCTCCTTTCTCAAGGCTCAAACATTGCGTCATTATAACATAGTCAGCCGAAAAAGATACAAAAATTGTGGTTGAAATTTAGGGGCAATGGGGTTAATCTATAATTGTGTAAATAAATTGAGAGGTGTTTGTTTTATGGTGAAAATTACGTTAAAGGACGGCGCCATACGCGAAGTGAGCGAGGGCAGTCTTATTATTGACATAGTAAAGAGCATAAGCGGCAGTTTGGCCAAAACCGTATTGGCGGCTAAGCTGGACGACAAGACCGTTGATTTAAGCACCCCGGTGGAAAGAGATTCCCGGCTGGAATTTTTGACCTTTGAGGACGCCGACGGGCGTTGGGCGCTACGTCATACGGCTTCCCACATTTTAGCCCAAGCGGTAAAGAGGCTCTACAGCGAGCATAATGTAAAACTGGCCATCGGACCTGCCATCGAAAACGGTTTTTATTATGACATCGACATGGACAAACAGCTCACCGAAGCGGATCTTCTTGACATCGAAAAAGAAATGACAAAGATTGTCAAAGAGAATCTAAAATTGGTGCGCAGCGAAGTGAGCCGCGAGGAGGCGCTGAAACTTTTCGCCGATAAGGGCGAGAGCTATAAGGTGGAGCTGATTAACGACCTGCCGGAGGAGGCTAAAATTTCCCTCTATACCCAAGGAGAGTTTGTGGATTTGTGCGCCGGGCCTCACGTCATGTCCACTGGCAAGGTCAAGGCGCTGAAGCTCCAAAGTGTCAACGGCGCATACTGGCGCGGTAGCGAAAAAAATAAAATGCTCCAACGCATTTACGGCACGGCCTTTGAAAAACAGGCTGATTTAGATGAGTATCTGCGCCTTTTGGAGGAGGCGGCCAGACGCGATCATCGTAAATTGGGCAAGGAGCTTGATTTATTCAGCCTCCACGAAGAAGGCCCCGGCTTCCCCTTCTTCCACCCTAACGGCATGATTATCAGAAACGAGCTTATTGACTACTGGCGCGAAGTCCATCGCCGTTACGGCTATCAAGAAATAAAGACTCCCATCATATTGAACCGTAAGTTATGGGAGCAGTCAGGCCATTGGGATCATTACAAGGAAAATATGTATTTCACCAAGATTGACGAGGAAGATTACGCCGTCAAGCCTATGAATTGTCCCGGCGCTATTCTGGTCTATAAAACCCATATACACAGCTATCGGGAATTTCCTTTGCGCTTTGGCGAACTGGGGCTGGTGCACCGCCACGAGCTTTCCGGGGCGCTCCACGGGCTTTTCCGGGTGCGAAACTTTACCCAAGACGACGCTCATCTTTTCATGATGCCGCAACAAATTGAAGGCGAGATACAACGCACCATCGACTTGTTTGACGAGGTCTATAGTGTTTTTGGTTTGTCCTACACGGCAGAACTTTCCACTCGCCCCGAAAATTCCATGGGAGATGATGCCATTTGGGAGCAAGCCACTGCGGCGCTACAGAAGGCTTTGGAAAATCGCGGCTTAAAATACATTGTCAACGAAGGCGACGGCGCTTTCTACGGGCCAAAGATAGATTTCCATCTTCGTGACTCCATCGGTCGTACTTGGCAGTGCGGCACCATTCAGTTAGATATGCTTCTGCCGGAGAAATTCGACCTCACCTATGTGGGAGAAGACGGGGAGAAGCATCGACCCATCATGATTCATCGGGTGGTATATGGCAGTATCGAGCGTTTCATCGGTATTCTCATCGAAAACTACGCCGGCGCTTTCCCGGTGTGGTTGGCGCCCGTGCAAATTCGCCTCCTGCCCATTACCCAAAATCACGCTGACTACGCCTACGAATTGCAAAAGGAAATGTTCGCCCAAGGCTTCAGGGTGGAGGTAGATAGCCGCAACGAAAAAACCGGCTACAAGATTCGCGAAAGCCAAGTGAAAAAGACCCCCTACACCCTAGTGGTAGGCGACCAAGAGATTCAAGACCGAACGGTGGCAGTGCGTAAATACGGCCACAAGGAAAGCGCAACCCTAAAGGTTGATGCTTTTATGAATATGGTCAAGGATAAAATAGCAAGGCGCGACGCCGATTACTGATCGGTCAAAATAACGCCGCCCCACGCAGAATTGTTTTTCGCGTGGGGCGGCTACTTTGTTAAATTTCCTGTTGTAACACCTGTAATAAATACAGGGAGGAGGTAGCTCCCGGGTCTTGATGCCCTAGGCTACGTTCGCCCAAATAACTGGCGCGTCCCTTGGTGGCTATAATGGTCTTGGTATATTCCACGCCCTTTTCGGCGGCGTGAACGGCCTCAACTAAGGCGGCTTTTATGTCTTGGCCGCTATCTAGCCCCGTTTTTAGGGCGTTAAAGGCCGGGCAAAGGGCGTCTAACATGGTTTTTTCGCCCTCGGTGGCTTTACCGCGCATTTTTATGCCACCAATGGCCGCCTCCAGTCCTGTGAGCAAATCTGCGGCCTCCAGTTCCCCTTTTCCTTTCAAGGCTACTCCAGCCTTCATGAAGGCGGTGCCGTACAAGGGGCCGGAGGCTCCCCCCACCGTCGATACCAGTTGCATACCCGTGGTCTTTAGAATCTCGCCGCAATCTTGGGCTTCGACACCGGCCAGTTTTCCCTCCACCGCCTTAAAACCTCGCGCCAAATTGATGCCGTGATCCCCGTCGCCGATGGCGTTATCCAGCTCAGTGAGAAAATCCTTCTCCTGCTCAATACGCTTAGCCATGGCCAGAATGATGTCCTTCAGTTTTGCCGCCGTTAAAATCGCCATAGTGAAGCCTCCCTTACCGTACCAAAGCCGGGGTATCGGCCTTGGCATCGTAAAGGCGCTTTAACTCGTCGTCGAGCTTCAGCAACGTAACGGAGAAACCGGCCATTTCGATGGAGGTCATATAGTTCCCCACCATGGTGTCATAGACCTTGATACCGGCCTCCTTTAGGTAATCCTGCACATAATTATTGACGATGTACAGTTCCATGAGAGGAGTAGCCCCCATGCCGTTGACCATAACCACCACTTCCGCGCCCTGATAGTCAAGGTCGGCAGTCACTTTGTCGAGGAGCATCTTGGCAATATCGTCGGCCTTGGCGATTTTTTCCCGATGGGTACCCGGCTCGCCATGGATACCGATGCCGATTTCCATTTCATCCTCTTTGAGTTCAAAACCGGGTTTGCCGGCCGCCGGCACGGTGCAGGGCGATATGGCCATGCCCATAGTGCGAACATTCGCTATAACTTTTTCGGCGGTTTCTTTGACGGCGGCGAGTGCTGCACCCTCTTCGGCTTTAGCTCCGGCGATCTTATGCACGAGAATTGTCCCGGCCACCCCACGCCGACCGGTGGTATAAAGGCTGTCTTTCACTGCCACATCGTCGTTTACCACCACATAATCAACCTTAATGTCCTCGTCTTTCGCCATGTCCATGGCCATTTCAAAATTCATTACGTCCCCGGTGTAGTTTTTCACCACACAGAGAACCCCCGCTTCCGTGGCCACCGCCTTAATGCCTTCGTAAATTTGATCCGGCGTGGGGGAGGTGAAAACGGCTCCGGCCACCGCCGCATCCAACATTCCTTCCCCTACAAAGCCGCCGTGCGCCGGCTCGTGACCGCTACCGCCGCCGCTTACCAAGGCTACCTTGCCCACTTTCTTCCGGGCGCGTACTACCACGTTGCCGCAGTCCAGTTTCTTGAGTTTCGTGGGCGCCGACTTCACCAGCCCCAAGATCATTTGCTCTTCCACCGACTCAATGCCGTTAATGATTTTCTTCATGGTTTTAACCTCCCGTGAAATCAATAAAATACCTCGGCCAAATAAAGGCCACAAGCAGGTGCCGTGGGACTGGCCAGCTGTCGATTTTTGGCCTCTAGGATGGCGCGAAATTCCGGCGGCGAAATTTTTTTTAGTCCCACGTTCACCAAAGTGCCGACGATGTTGCGTACCATGTGATATAAAAAGCCGTTGCCATGAATGCGCAGTTCCAGTATGTCGTTGGGCTGTTTTTCCCAAGCGACCTCATACATGACCCGCACCGGACTCATGGGTGCGCCGCCGGTAGCCCGAAAGCTGGAAAAATCGTGTTCTCCTAAAAGAAAAGCCCCGGCCTCTTCCATAGCTGTTTGGTCAAGAGGCCGCGCTATATGCCAAGCGTAACGAGCGGTGAAGGGGTTGGCCTTGCCCAGTTGGAGTTTGTACAAGTAACGTTTGCTCTTGGCGCTGTGCCTAGCGCTGAAATCCCTAGAGGCTTCTGTGGCTTCTAAGACCACTATATCCGGCGGCAACAGGCCGTTCACGGCCTTAACAATGCGTTCCGTGGGTATAGCGCCGTCGGTGAAAAAATTCACCGTCTGTTTTAAGGCGTGAACCCCGGCATCGGTGCGTCCGGCAGCGGCCAGCTCGATGGTGTCGGGGAAAATTTGCGCAAGGCGCGACTCCAGCACGTTTTGCACCGCCACCACCGGAGGATTCTGCCGCTGAAAGCCGTGGTAGTTTGCGCCGTCGTAAGCGAGGGTCAACTTGATATTGCGACGGCGTTGTTTCATTAACTCCTTATGCTCCGGTCTCATATAATCCCCCACTGCGTAAGGAGAAAAATCCCCCCCACGATTAGCGCCGATACGCCGCAGGCCGTATAATCCAGCCGCCCTAATTGTAAGCGGCGCAACCGCGTGCGTCCTTCGCCCCCCCGATAACATCTGGCCTCCATGGCGGTGGCCAAATCGTCGGCGCGACGAAAGGCGGCAATGAACAGGGGAACCAGTATCGGCACAAAATTTTTCACCCGGGTCAAAATATTGCCGGTAGTAAAATCTGCGCCCCGGGATTCCTGCGCCTTGATGATACGATCCGTTTCCTCGATGATGGTGGGAATAAAACGTAGCGCGATGGTCATCATCATGGCCAGTTCATGCGCCGGTACCCCAAATCGTTTCAAAGGCGACAAGAGGCTTTCGATGGCGTCGGTCAGCGCCAAAGGATCCGTGGTGAAGGTGAGGAGCGCCGACAAAATTATGAGGAGCGCCAAGCGAAAGGTTATAAGCCCTCCCTGCTTTAAACCTTCCCAAGTGGCGGTAAGGGAGCCTAACTGAAAAATCCCCTCTCCCTCCGTCCCGAAAAAATGCAACAAGAAGGTAAAGAGGATAATCCACCACAAAGGCTTGAGAGAGGTCGCCACCATCCTTAAAGGTATTTTGGCCGTAAAAATCAGCGCGGCCGTCATGCTCCCCAAGGCCAGATAGACGAGGCTATTCACCCACAAAAAAATAATCGCCAAAAAAAGAAACAGTAAAACGATTTTTATCCGAGGATCGAGGCGATGCAACAAGGAGTTTCCCGGAAAATAACGCCCTAGGGCGATGTCATTTAACACGTTGTTGCCTCTCTCCTTGCCTAGGCGATAGGCTTTGATAAATGGCCTCCGCCGCCTCCTCCACCGTTAAAACGCCCCGAGGAATTTTAAGCCCGGCCTCGCTCAGTCTATTGATTAGCGCCACTGTCCTCGGCGGCTTCAGCCCGGCCTCTTTCAGCGCCTCCCTTTGTAAAAAGGCGCGACGGGGCGCATCGTCTAAGATAATCTCTCCCCGGCGCAGGAAAACAACTCGCTTTGCCAAGGCGACAATGTCCTCCATATAATGTGTTACCAGCACTACCGCCATGCCTTGCTTTAGACTCAATTCCTTTATTTTCCCCAAAAGTTCTTTTCGTCCTCGGGGATCCAGTCCGGCGGTTGGTTCGTCCAATACCAAATACTTGGGACGCAAGGCCAAAATCCCGGCGATAGCCACCCTTCTACCTTCGCCACCGCTGAGTTCCAAGGGCGAGCGGCGCCGGTAGCTCTCGTAGTCAAGCCCCACTTGGCTCATGGCCTCGCGCACCCTTAGTGCCGCTTCTTTGGCAGTAAGTCCGTGCGCCAATGGCCCAAAGGCAATATCTTCGTAAACCGTTTCGGCAAAAAGCTGTCTTTCCGGATACTGAAAGACCATGCCTACTTTACGGGCGGCCTCTTTAGCGGCCGCTTTGCTCTTTTTATCTCGTCCCAGAAGATCCACGCCATCCACCGTCACCTGCCCCGTGGTGGGCTGGATAAGTCCGTTAAAATGTTGTATGAGGGTTGACTTGCCCGAGCCTGTATGTCCGGCAATGGCTACGATGGCTCCTTCCTCTACGGTAAAGGAAACGCCGCGCAGGGCTTGGTGTTCATAGGGAGTACCCGGCATATAAGTGAAGGTAATATTTTTTACTTCTATGGGCATAGCGTCGCCACCAGCTCGTCCTCCCTGCAAATCCCCCTAGGTAAATTTAAGCCCCGTCGCCTGAGTCGGTCGGCAATCTCGGTCGCCAAGGGCGGCTCCAGCCCCCATTTTGCCAAATCGGTCGCGGCTAAAATTTCCTTAGGCGTCCCTTGGGCAACTATTTTTCCTTGGTGCATTACGACAACTCGATCTGCCAAAGCCGCCTCTTCCATGAAGTGAGTTATGCAAATTAGCGTGAGGCCTTGCTCTCGCAAGTCCCTCGCCACCTGCATGACTTCCTCGCGCCCTTGCGGGTCGAGCATAGCCGTGGCCTCGTCCAAGACTAAGCACTTAGGCTCCATAGCCAGCGCCCCGGCAATGGCCAATCGTTGTTTCTGACCGCCACTGAGAAGGTGTGGGGCAAAATGAAGCTGCTCCGTCAGGCCAACCGCTTGCAAGGCTTTATCCACGCGAAGGCGAATCTCCGCCGGGGGCAAGCCTAAATTTTCGGGGCCAAAGGCCACCTCATCCTCGACGATGGCCGCTACCAGCTGATTGTCGGGATTCTGAAACACCAGCCCCACTTGTCGCCTAATATCCCACAGATTTTCCGGCCTAGCGGTGTCCAGCCCCATTACTTTACAAGTCCCCTCCGTAGGCAGGAGCAGGGCGTTTAGATGCCGCGCCAAGGTGGATTTGCCGGAGCCGTTGGCGCCCACAATGGCCACAAACTCCCCTTCGCCGATGTTAAGATTGATGCCGTTTAGCGCCGGGGTATTTTCCTTGGCGGCAGCATAAACGTAGGTAAGACGGGAAATTTCGATGATGTTCACTGGATATTACGCTCGTGCAGGTCTTGGTATTTCTTTTTTTCAAAGAAGTCGTCCACCGCCGCCACCAATTTTTCTCGCGGCATGGATTTTAAGAAGTACCCGTCGGGTTTCAGGGCGATGACGCTCTTAACGCTCTCCCTATCCCCCTTCCCCGTGAGGAAAATAACCGGTATGGAATCCACCTTGCTTTCGCTGCGAATCATTTCCAGTACCTGTGGGCCGCTGGTCACCGGCATCTCGTAGTCGAGAAGTATAAGATCCGGAGTGTTGTCGGCAATGTACATCAGGGCTTGCATCCCCGAGGTGACAATGGTGACTCGGTATTTTACCGACAGCCAGTCCTTCATCATTTTCAGGAAAGTGCCGTCATCATCCACCAAGAGAATGCTTTTGCGTCGCGCTAAGTCGTCGTTGGCCTCGAGTAGCCAATCTAATTGCGCCGTCAGTTTCTTCATGTCAAAGGGACGCTCAAAGGTAGAGGCAATAAGCGCCGCCGGGATATGCTCTTGCGCCGATTTCAGCTCTGTGGCTGTTCCCACTAAGACGAGCAGTTTATCCTGCTCCGTGCAAATATCTTTGATATAGACGAGGACACTAGCCACCTCATCCACATAAGGCCCAAGGTAGAACACAAAGAGATCCGAAGCCGCCCGATAAGCGGCCAGCTCGGAAATATCAGGCTCGGCCATGATGACCTCATACTTTGCATCCGTTAAATTTTTTACAATGGTATTTATCATAAAGGACTTGCCTTTGCTGATTAGCAACACTCGCTTCTTCATGGTCTGTACCTCCAGTGAGTTCTCGATTTTTACCCGCGAAAGACAATCCCCACGCAGATTTCTTCTAGGCTACCCTTTCGACGTCTCCCGGAAAATCCCTGCAAAGGTGTTTAAGAAAACTGAAGAAAATCTCGATATACGATGCAGAAGGCAGATTGCCTTCCGGCAGAAGTTTTGCTATTTCCAAGGAAAGGAGGATTTACCATGTCTAACATTGTGTCTATGGCCACCAATTCCAACCTGATAAACTCCATGTTCTCCACACGAAACACCGGCAAGCAAAATAGCGTGACGAGCCTCTGGAATAACTACTCCGCCACCAATGGCTTCACCTCAGCTTCCGGCATGAGCGCCGCCAATTTGTACGGCGTGAAGGAAAGCTACGCAGAGCTTGTTTCCAGCTACAACACGGCCAAGGACAGCTTCTACGCCGATTTGGACAGCGATATGGCCGATCTCAAGGACGCGGCTGCCGCCATTAAGAACACGAATTTTAACGTGGGCGAAAATGCGGTGACCACCACCACTTCGGTAAACGACGAAGGCGAAACCGTCACCACCAAGAAGTACAACGAAAATCTCCAAAACGCCTTGGATGCCGTGAACAAGCTGGTGGATTCCTACAACAGCACCAACACGCTGCTCAGCGACAGCGCCGAGCTCTCCCCACGCCTCAAAAATGCCGCCAAGATGTTCTCCGACACCACGGCCAGAGCCGATCTCTATGAGAGCATTGGCATTTCGGTAGGTTCCGGCGGCAAGCTTACGGTGGATGAGGACAAATTGGTGAGCGCCATCACCGACGATCCGAATCGGGTGACGCGCATCCTAGGCGAAGGCGGACTGGCTGACAAAGCGGAAAGTCACGTTTCCCGGCTGGAGAGCCAGCAGGGTCAGCTCTTCCCCACTCTTTCCAGCATGTACGGCAGTCAGGTAAAAGCCGCCGAGGCTTACACCGGTAGCGCCGCCGCCAGTATGCTGGGCTATGCCAACGTAGGGAACCTCATGAATATGTTCTTCTGAGGACTACCCCCTGCCGCTACGCGGCTGTCCCCCCTCTTAGAGGGGGGCTTTTTTTTTCGCTACAAAACTAAAAATTTTTTATCAAGCTGTGACGTTTTCTCAATTCCGACGTATAACAATTGTGTACTAGTAAGATAAAATTTTGACGAAAGGAGTCAATCTCTATCATGAAAGGAACACGAAAGAAAACTAAGCTGCTGGCGCAACTGGTTTCTTTGACCCTTTTGTGCGGCGGCGTTTGGACAATGGATGCAAATCTTACGGATGCGGCCACTATCGGCGATACCACCGACGGGGTGAAGGTAACACCCCAAAGCGGCAATATTTATAAGGCGTGGCCGATACAGGACAACATTCTCAATATTACTGCCATTCCTACCGCTTGGCGGAATTTGTCCGGCGTGTTGATTTACGGAGGCTATACTACTTCCCGTAGCGTCGGTATCACCGGCAATACCGTAAATTTAAGCGGCGGCCTTTGGCGCGATTTCAAATGGGATACTATTATTTACGGCGGCGCTACCATGGGGGCAGGCTCGTCGGGATCTTCTGCTACAGTCTCCGACAATACCGTGAACATGACGGGCGGCTCCGTCAAGTACCTCGTCGGCGGTTACTCCGTCACTTCCAATCATGCCGTGAAGAACAACCATGTAAATATTTCCGCCGGTACCGTCAACGATGTCTATGGCGGCTGGTTCAATATGCAAACATTTAGTGGCAAAAGCGTTGTCGGCAACACGGTAATCATAACGGGTGGCAACGTCAACGGCCATGTTTACGGCGGCTATCAATCTGGGACAAACGGTACCGGCGTAAATGCCGTTCGTGGGAACACGGTCACAATCAATGGCAACATCACAAAAGGCTCGCGTATAGCCGGCGGTTGGGCGGAAGCCGGCTTGGCCGTTATCGAAAACATCGTGAACATTGTCAAAGGCACGCTAATCGACCCTAGTATTTTCGGCGGCTACCGGGGTTCCGACGGCCAGTCGAACTATGCCCCCAGCGAAAATCAGGTCAACATCAGCGGCGGCACCATTAAAGGCGGCGGTATTTACGGCGGTTTCAGCAATAATAATGGCTACCTTGAGAACAATGCCGTCAACATCACCGGCGGTATCTTTGAAGCCTACGACGGCACCTACGGCCGTATTTACGGCGGCTACAATAACAAAAATGGCGGCACCGTGCAAAACAATACGGTCAGTATCACGAACGCAAAAGGCACCGGTTTTAGTTTGGGCAGTAGCACGGTTTACGGCGGCTACGGCAATTCGGGCAGCGTAACAGGAAATTCCGTAACGGTGACGGGCAGCACCTTGAACGTGAACGTCAGCAGCAACTATGCGACTTTGTATGGCGGCTACGGTCAGACTGGTGAAGTGACGAAAAACGCTGTAACCATAACGAACAGCAGGATGCGAGGTAGCGTTACCGGCGGCCGTAGTGACAGTTCCGGCTCGGCGACGGGCAACAGCGTAACCATATCGAACAGCACTATATATGGCAGTGGTACTGAGTCCACCGATCACACCATATATGGCGGTTATTCCGGTGGCGCGGCTACGGGGAACACTGTAACCATAACCGGCAGTCTGGTGGATCCATCGGTAAGGGGCGGCTATTCCGGTAACGGTTCGGCTACGGGGAACACCGTCAACATAACCAATAGCACTCTTCAAGGATATATATACGGCGGCTATTCCGATAACGGTTCGGCTACGGGGAATACCGTCAACATAACAAGTAGCACTCTTTACTGTCCTGTATATGGCGGTTATGCCCAATACGGAACAGAAACAGGCAACACGGTTAATCTCAACAATGCCGTCATAACGAGTCTCTATGGCGGCAACAAAACTGCCACCGGGAATATCCTTAATCTGACCGGGATAAATAAAGTTAACTCAACAAATGGATTTAGCGCAGTGGTGGAAAACTTTGCCACCATCAATTTCTTAGACACCGTGACTTGGCAAACAGAGAGCCCAGTGCTGACGGCAAATACATTTACCAATATCGGCGGCATCGATATATCGAACGCATCCCATCTATACGAAGAGGAAAATACCGGCGGCATGACCCTAATCACCTCCGGCAACAGCAATTTGGCCGGCATCACCGTGACCTACAAGGGCGGCTCGTGGAAAACCGTGGCCGGTGACAGTAAAGACATGATAAATACAAATGCCACCAACGAGGCAAAATCCGGCCTAACCATTGGCTATACCCACAAAAATACCCTTAGCCTTACCAGCTCTGGCCAAAATCTCAAAGTCACCAACAGCACCACTTACAACAGCGCGAAATTCGACCTAGCCAAAATTGACCGCTACGGCGACGACTGGATAGAGGGCGGCTATACTTTCTCGTCGGGGGCTAATATCAAAGCCGGCGGTCTCGACGTGAATTTTACCGACCTCACCACCCCCATAACCAACGCCGAACCGGGTGAAACCTTTACTTTGCTTTCCCTCGATGGCAATTCCGGCTCCATTGGTACAGCCTCCCAATTAACCAAAACCATCTCGGTGAACGGGGAAGAGTTCCCGGTGTATGGCAGTATGTATTTTGATGCGGATCGTCAAGATACCCTCAGCGTCACCGCCAAAAAAGTAGATTACACGGTGGGGGCATCCTCGCAGGTGGAGAAAGTTTTCTTTAATACCGACAAGATTACCTATAATCCCGGTGGAACCTATTTTGATGCCAAGGATAATTTTACTTTCGCCGGCTCCCTTCCCTTTGACGCTACGAATTTAACTTTTGATACCTACAACGCCAACCCCTACGGCACCTCCATGACCCTCCTAAAAGCCAACAGCCTGAACGTGGGAACCGTTACCAATTCCGACGGCGTAACTATCCCGGTGAGCCTCACCGACGGCAACAATATAACTTTTGGCGGCACCGCCAGCGGCACTATCACGGCGGCAAATAATGCTGTAACTTATAAGGTGGGGGATGTGGCCGCGAGTAGTATTAAATTAGGCAGTATGGCTTGGGGTAGCGCGGCCAGTTCCCTGCCGACGGGCTGGACGGTGACAGCGGGCACCGCCGTTGATGCATCCGAATTTGCCTTCACCGGGGCGACTGCCGCCATCACTCCTAACACCACCGCCGCTATTTTAACGGGCAGCGGCCTCGGTAACAGCACCGTTAGCGGCGGCGCAAATCGTCCCACCGCCATTAACTACACCGACAGTGTAAGCAATATAACCTACGACGCAACGGCTCTGGGTACCGTGGCGGCCGCCGACAATGCCCTGAACTACACCGTAAACAGCGTAGGGGTAAATTCGCTTACTTTGGGCGAAATGGCTTGGGGCAGTACCGCCGACGCGCCCACGGGCTGGCAGGCATCGGCGGCTACTACCATTGACGGGACAAATTTTGTCTTTGCGGGCATGGCGGACACGGCGGTAAAGGCCGGGGACAGCGCTCGCCTGCTGAATCTTTCCGGCCTAACCACGGCTAATGCCGTTACCGAAGGTACGGAGAAGGAATTGTCGGTGATTTACACCGCCGACAACGGGGTGGTCTTTGGGGCCACCGCCACCGGGGAAATTGCCGCCACCACGGATGCCCTGAATTACACCGTGGAAAAAGTGAATGTACCCAACGCCAGTTTGCTCAATTGGGACAAGAAAACCAGCGCGGCTGTCCCCGATGGGTGGGAACCTGCCGCCGCCACGGAAGTTATAAACGTCAACACCGATATGAATGGCATACTTCCCAACGAAACAACGACCATTCTTACCTCCAACGATACCTTTGACCTGTCTTCCGACACGGTGACGTTCACCGGCGGCCATGTTAAGGATGAAACCAATGATGAGCCGGATCCCTTTATCGAGTACGACGAGTTTGCCAATGTTTTGATAGACGGCCAAACCTCAGGTGGGGTAGAGGTAAACAATACCGCTAAAACCGTGATTTATACCGCCGGGGATAAAGAAGTAGCGAACATTTATGTGATAGCTCCCACCTTCACCAACGGGGCGACTTTGTTTGACGGCAGCAACACTGGTTATAAATACGAGGATGCCACTCTCAATACGGATTTCTTTGATGAAATTGTGGTAGCGGACGACAACCCCCTGCAGGCCGAAAGCATGACTCTCCTCAAGGGCAACGACAGCCTCAAAAATAACGGCGACTTTTGGGAAGCGGTGGAAGCCACTGAGGAGCAAACGGGAGATTATGAGGATAAGGAAGCGGCTCCCGGTGTCACCATCAGCGGCCAGCTGGCCGGCAAGCTCGCCCAAAGCGCCGGTGGCACCGATCTCGTCTTAAACGTCACCAGCGATCAAGTGAGCAGCCTGACCTTTAAAGACGTGGAGTGGCAAAACAGCGGCGCCCTTATCGACAAAGCAACCTTGCCCTCGGTAGTCAGCTTTGAGGGAGCTACCGTAGATACCAGTAATATCAACTTCACCAACCTCCATGACCAAGGAGATGGAGAGGCCATGACCTTGGCGGCTAATTTAGGCGAGGACACCACTCTTGGCACCATCAACGGCGAAACTTCCACCAGCGTAGAAGGGGAATACAAGGTAGGTTCCGGCCTCAAGGGTAAAGGGCGCACCGAGTTTACGGGGGGCAACCTCACCTACACCACGCTAACGGGTACGGGAGCCAGCGAAGAGTCCCACAATACCCTGATGGGAGCGGCGGCCTCGATGACGGCTCTGTCCGGCGGCAACGATTTCATTTTGGAAGCCGGGGTGGGGCTGGCTGATAAGGCCAATACCGGCTCCGACGGGCTGGCGACTTTTGCCAAAGTCGGCGGCGGCAGTATGAGTCAAGAGACGGGCAGTCATGTGGATGTCAGTATGTGGAACTCGGTTATTGCCGTAGGCCGCAACATTGAGACGGAGAAAGACTCTAGGGAGTACGGCGTTTTCTTCGAGTACGGCCAAGGAAATTACACCACTCACAACGGCAACCAACGGGGCGACGGCAGTATGTACTACACCGGCGGCGGCGTCCTCGGCAAATGGCAGAATAACAAGGGCTTTTATGTAGATGGCAGTCTGCGACTGGGGACTATACACGACGATGCCCATAGCGTCATGTACGATATTTACGGCAACCCTTCCAGCTACAAAACCGATTCCGGCTACTGGGGATTCCATCTGGGCGTAGGTCGGGAAATTAAGGTAAATGACAAAGACAGCGTGGATTTCTACGGGCGGTATTTCTTTAACCGGGTAGATGGGTCGAGTTTCGACGCGGCAAACAACCACTATGATTTGGATGCCGTGACGAGTCAAATCCTGCGCCTCGGCACGCGCTACACCTTGAAGGGCAACAAGTGGCATTTCTACAGCGGCCTAGCCTATCAGCACGAATTTGACGGTAAAGGTACGGGCAGAGTTGACGGCAACGCCATCAGAGGAGCCGATACCAGCGGCGGCAGTATCTTCGGCGAAATCGGCGCGAAAATGGTACCCACGGCCACTAATCCTTGGAGCATCGACTTTTACCTGAACGCCTTCGGCGGCAAGAAAAACGGCGTCACCGGCGGCGTGGCCATAGCCTTTATGTTTTGAGTAACATTCGTCGCTACTCCGCAAAAAATCCCCCCTCGCAAGAGGGGGATTTTTTGCGGAACGCTAAAGCGGCTTACAAAATGAAACATCAGGGGTTTCCATTATCAGCTTTTTCATATATACTGGTGAGGATTATTCATCTTGCCATTAACCATAACTGAGGATGTGATATGAAAATATATGGAGAAGGTTTTAAATCCAAGTGCCTTGCGACCCAAGCGACTTTTTATCGGTATGTTGTTGCTATCGGCAATATTTCTGACCTTAGTCTTTTTTGCCCTTTGGCGCATCAGTTACTTGGGACTCCGGGAGATTAACGAGTATTTGCCGCTACTGCTGGGAATTGCGCTGGCGACGGCGGTGGCTTTAACCTTTTTGGGGCTGGGAAACCTCCTTTTGGCGGTAAAAGGCTGGCCGTACTTTAGCGCCGGACAGAAGCAAATATATAAGCTTATCAACTTGCTGTTTCCCCTGTCCGTAAAAATCGGGAAACTCTTTGGCCATACGCGCCGGGAACTGGAAGGTTCTTTTATCACCGTGAGCAATCTCCTGTTTCGCCGTCGCAAAATTCGCGTCCCGGCAGAGCGCTTGTTGGTGTTGACCCCGCACTGTCTGCAACTGGCCACCTGTCCACACAAGATAACGCGAGACCCTAACAACTGCAAGCGATGCGGCGGTTGCAACATTGGAGATCTCGTTAAGCTGTCGGAGGAGCTAGGGTTTAAGTTCTTTGTGGCTACGGGGGGAACTTTGGCGCGGCAAGTGGCGCGTGAATGGCGGCCGCAAGCGGTACTGGCCATTGCTTGCGAACGGGATTTAATGAGCGGCATCCAAGATGTCTATCCCTTGCCGGCGGTGGGAGTGCTGAATATCAGACCCAACGGCCCTTGTTTCAACACCAAAGTGGATATGGCCGAAGTCCGCGCCACCGTTGAGAGTGTGATTATTCCCAAGGAGCAGGATAATGGATAAAGTACGCGCTGTGGGGCTGAAGATTTTGTCAGAGGTTTGGGATAAGGGGGCTTACGCTAATGTGGCCTTGGTGCAGGAAATGCGCCGCGCCGAAATTTCCGGCCTTGATCGCCGTTTTTTGACGGAACTCACCTATGGCGCGATAAAGGCCGGAGCTACTTTAGATTGGCTGATAGGCCGTTACGTCAAGCGCCCTTTAGCAAAGGTTGATCCCCTTTTGCGCCATATTTTGCGGCAGGGCTTTTATCAGCTCTTTTTCATGGATAAGGTGCCGCCCTCCGCCGCTGTCAACGAAGCGGTGAATTTAGCCAAGCGGTACAGTCACCAAGGCGGCGCCGGCTTCGTCAACGGCGTGATGCGCACGGCGGTGCGCGAACCGGGGCGCGCCGCGCTTCCCACCAAACAAGACGCCAAAAGCCTCGCGCTTCGGGAATGTCATCCCGAATGGCTAGTTAAGCGTTGGCTCAAGGAATTTGGCTATGAAACCGCGGAAGCTCTCTGCCGCTTTGATAACGCTCCGCCGCCCCTGTCGCTACGTGTCAACACCTTAAAAACTTCGCGAGCTGCCCTGCTGCAAGATTTGGCAGCGGCAGGTATCGCGGCCAAAGCATCAAGCCTTGCGCCGGAAGGAATTTTGGTAGAAACGCCGGGGGCTTTGGAGGATTGGCCGCCCTTGCAACAAGGGCTGTGTCAGGCGCAAGATGAAAGCTCCATGCTGGTGGCGCAGGTGGTACATCCCAAGCCCGGCGCCTTTGTCATCGACGCTTGCAGTGCGCCGGGGGGCAAGGCTACGCATTTGGCCGCATTGATGGAAAACCGGGGAAAAATTTTGGCCGTGGACATTCACGCACACAAGTTGCAACGGGTGGCGGAAAACGCCGCGCGGTTAGGCATTGACATCATTACCACCGAACTGCTCGACGCGCGAGAAATAGGCGAAAAATACGCCGAGAGCGCCGATTTTTTGTTGGTGGACGCCCCCTGTTCCGGCCTCGGAGTTTTACGGCGTCGCGCCGACGCTCGTTGGCGCAAAAGCGCGGCGCAAATAAAGGAACTGGCCGCCCTGCAACGTGCCATCTTGGAGGGAAGCGTCAAGGCGCTTCGTCCCGGCGGCGTGCTTGTATATAGCACCTGCACCGTTACTCCCGAAGAGAATAGAGATTTGGTGGCAGTTTTTTTGGAGAGCCACCCGGAGTTTATTTCGGAGGATACGGGAGAATTTTTGCCGCAAAAACGTCCCGGAGAGAAGCTGGTGCAACTCCTGCCGCCAAAAGACGGCACCGATGGTTTTTTCATCGCTAGGATGCGACGACGGTAATTTGAAAAAATTTCATCAAGGGGGAATCAGATGCAGGAACGCAAAAATATTTTCGGCATGTCACTAGCGGAATTGACAGCTGTGACGCAAGAATTAAATTGGCCGGATTACCGCGCCAAGCAACTGGCTAGGTGGCTTTACCTGCGAGGCGTTTCCTCCTTTAGGGACATGACGGATTTGTCGCTAAAGATGCGCGAGGAACTGACCGCCAAATACCTTATCGCTCGACCAAAACTTAAAGTGAGGCAGGAGGCTAAGAACGGCAAGACCGCGAAATTTCTCTTGGAAATGACGGACGGCGTGAGCGTGGAGTCGGTACTCATGCGGCAACCTTACGGCAACAGTCTCTGCGTTTCCACTCAAGCCGGGTGCAATATGGGTTGCGCTTTCTGCGCTTCCACCTTGCCCGGACTTATGCGGAATCTTACCGCCGGGGAGATTTTGGCGCAGGTCATGTACGTCAACGATATGCTTTCAGGCGAGGGGCAAAAGGTTGACACCATCGTTATCATGGGTTCCGGCGAACCGCTGATGAACTACGACAATGTGCTAGCCTTTATTAAACTCTGTCATGCCGATTACGGGCTGAACATGGGCTATCGGCACATTACCTTGTCCACCTCCGGCATCGTGCCTAACATTTATCGTTTGGCCGACGAAAACTTGCCCGTGGGACTGTCCATTTCTTTGCACGCGCCCACAGATGAACTGCGTTCGCGGCTTATGCCAGTGAATCGCCGCTATCCCTTAAGCGAACTTGTGAAGGCCGCCGCCCACTACGCCGCTACCACCGGTAGGCGCGTTACTTATGAGTATATCCTAATCGCCGGGATTAACGACACAGAAAGCGAAGCAAAGAAGCTGTTGGGTCTCCTCAAGGGGCAGGGAGCGATTGTCAATCTAATTCCCTTCAATCCCGTGGCGGAACGGGATTTTAAGCGGTCGTCGCCCCAGAACCAAAGAAAATTTCAAGATTTTTTGGCGGCCAAGGGGCTAAATGTAACCTTGCGTCGGGAAATGGGCGGCGATATTGATGCCGCTTGTGGGCAACTGCGAAATAAGTTTTTGGGATCAACAGAAAGGAAGTGAACAAATTGGAAGCGTTATTACTTTCCCGGTGGCAATTTGCCATCACCACCGTGTATCATTTTCTCTTTGTACCGGTGACCTTGGGGCTGTCCATCTTTGTGGCTATACTGGAAACCCGTTCGGTCGCGGTGCAAAATGCAAAACGCCGCAGTACTTATCGCAAACTTACTAAATTTTTCGGGACGCTGTTCCTAATTAACTTTTCTTTGGGGGTGGTAACGGGTATCGTGCAGGAATTTCATTTCGGCATGAACTGGTCGGAATACTCGCGCTTTATGGGCGACATTTTCGGCGCACCCTTGGCTTTGGAGGCGCTCACCGCCTTTTTCCTCGAATCCACTTTCCTCGGCATTTGGCTTTTCGGTTGGGACAGACTGTCGCCAAAACTTCATTGCGCTTGCATTTGGTTAGTGGCTTTGGGCAGCAACCTGTCTGCCTTTTGGATTTTGGTGGCCAATTCCTTTATGCAGCACCCGGTAGGCTATGCCATTAACAATGGCCGGGCGGAAATGACGGATTTTTTTGCTTTGGTCACCAATCACTATGTTTTGGGGGAATATTCCCACGCGCTAGCGGCGGGGATAACCACCGGCGGCTTTGTGGTGCTGGCGGTGTCCGCTTGGAAATTCTTGCGCGATGTCCCCTCTCGTCCGGTCTTTGCCAAGACGCTGACTTGGGGCGCTTTGTACATGGCCTTGGGAATTTTTGCCGTCATGGGCAGCGGCCATCTGCACACCCAATATCTCAGAGAAGCAAATCCCATGAAGCTATCTTCCATGGAGGCGCTTTGGGAAACGGCCGATCCGGCTCCTTTTGCCGCTGTGGCCAAAATAAATATGTATGAGAGCAAAAACGATATGGAAATCGCCATTCCGGGGCTGTTTTCCTTCATGCTCTACAATCGACCGGAGGGGGAAGTACGGGGCATTAACGATTTGCAGACGGAGTACGAACGTCAGTACGGCGCCGGAGATTATCGGCCGGATGTGGTGGGACTCTTTTGGTGTTTCCGCATCATGGTGGGTTTGGGTGGCTTGATGCTTGCCTTGGCGGCGTTGACGGCCATCTTGAGCTTGAAAAAGCAAATTGCCGCCTACCCCTGTTTGCTAAAAATCATTCCTTGGCTACTGCCCCTTCCCTTTATTGCCAATTCAGCCGGTTGGTATGTGGCCGAAGCCGGCAGACAACCTTGGATCGTGGTGGGCTTGCAGCGTACCGCCGAGGCGATTTCCCCCAATCTTTCCGCCGGAGAAGTGTGGCTTAGTTTGGTGGGCTTCACTGTCATCTATTTAATCTTGGCCATAGCGGCGCTGTATGTGGCGTTCCGCTTTATTCGTCACACGGCCGTAACCGGGGAAGGAGGGCTTTGAAATGGAACTGACCCTGTTTTGGTTTATTCTCATTGCCGTGCTTTTTGTCGGTTTCTTCGTCTTGGAAGGCTTTGATTACGGCGTGGGCATCCTTCTGCCCTTCACGGGCAAAAGCGACCGGGAACGGCGGCTCATTATCCGTACCATCGGCCCTGTATGGGACGGCAACGAAGTTTGGATGATTACCGCCGGCGGCGCGCTCTTTGCGGCTTTTCCCCATGTTTATGCCACCATGTTCAGCGGTTTTTATTTGGCGCTCTTCTTAATGCTCATGGCTTTAATCATGCGCGGCGTGGCCTTTGAACTCCGGGATAAACATCAAGCCCTCGCTTGGCGCAGGACATGGGACGGCGCTATTTTCTTCGGTAGTTTCCTGCCGGCTTTCTTGTGGGGCGTAGCGGTGACTGATTTACTGGCCGGAGTTCCCATCGGCCCGGGTAAGACTTATCAGGGAAATTTTTTGGATTTGTTGACGGTTTACAGTATCTTGGGGGGCTTAACCTTCCTCTTGGTTTTTGCCTATCACGGCGCGGCCTTCTTGGGGTTGCGACTTTCCGACGAGGGACTAAAAAGGCGCGCCAAACTTTTTGGTCAGCGCTTAGGGGGCTTGGCCATTTTGTCCTTTGTTCTGTTCATGGCCATGACCCATTCCCACACGGATCTTTTTGCCAAGGGAGCAGCGGCTATGGCTCTAATCGCGGCGGCGGCCGTGTTTGTCTTAGGTTACCTAGCTTTGCAACGCAATTCGTTTAAGGGAGCTTTTGCCTTGAGTAGCGGCGCTATAGCTCTCACCACGGCGGCTGTTTTCTTGGGACTGTTCCCTCGCCTCATGGTTTCCAGTTTGAATCCGGCTTGGAGTCTCACCGTGGAAAATGCCGCCTCCACGCCCTACACCTTATCCGTCATGACCGTGGCGGCCGTGTGTTTGGTTCCCGTGGTGCTTATCTATCAAGGTTGGTGTTACTACGTCTTTCGTCGCCGTATTTCCGACGGAGATTTGGGGCATTAAAAACCATGGATTTACTGCTAAATTCTCTTAAAGGCAAGGCGGCGCGACACAGCCTGTGGCAACTGGCCGGATTGAAAGCGGCCGCCTGCCTTTGTTTTCTGCTCGCCGCTTGGGAGATTACCGCCATCATTGATGGCGTTTCGCGGCAAGGCTATCGGTTACAAGAAACAGCGCCGGATTTTCTGGCGCTGTTTTTGAGCTTATCGGGGATAGCGTTGCTCGATTACGGCGCTAAGATGGTTGCTAGTCGCTTAGCGGCAGCCGTATGTTTGAAAGTGCGCCGTGATTTGCAACAAGTTTGGCTTGGGGGAGATTCCCCGGAGTTTTGCGGCATTTCCACCGGCAAGCTTTTAACTTTGACGATAGAAACCGTGGACGGTTTGGCGGATTTTTTTGGCAAGGTGGTTCCTCAGCTAGTAACTTTGGCGCTGTACACGCCGCTGATTATCGGCGTAGCTTGGGGGATGGAACCTTGGACGGCTTTGCTTATGATCGTTACCCTGCCCATAGCTCCCTTGCTCTTGTATCTTATCGGGCGGACGGTGGGCGAAAGAAGCGCCGTTGAGTGGCAGAAACTGCAAAAACTCCACGGCGCCATGGCGGATTTATTGCGCGGCATGGTGATGCTGAAAATCTTTCGCGTCTCGGCGGCAGATTTTTTGGCGGATTTAAGTCGCGATTTCGCCGCCTCCTCCCTACGGGTGTTAAGGCTAGCCTTTGTGTCGGCCTTTGCCCTAGAGCTTATCACTACCCTTTCCATCGCCTTGGTGGCCGTTAGTATCGGATTCCGTTTGCTAGCCGGGGAGCTTGATTTCTTCACCGCTTTTTTTGTGCTTTTGGCAGTGCCGGAATTTTATCGACATCTTAGGCAGAGCGGTATCGCCTTTCATGCCGGGATAAGCGCGAAAACCGCCGCCGAAAAAATTTCTCGCTACCTTTCCCCTGCGTCCAAGCCATTGGGAACGACCCTAACTAAGACCCCAATGCCCCCAAAGGTGACGCTGCAAAAGTTGTCCTGTCGCTATCCCAAACAACTCACGCCCACGCTACAAAATATCAGCGTCGTCTTTCCGGCCGGTGAAGTAACAGTACTGCGAGGAGACAGCGGCAGCGGCAAATCTACCCTGCTAAAAATGTTGGCCGGTCTTATAAAACCCAGCGCCGGAGAAATTTATCTGAACGACCTACCCCTAGGGAAGATTCAACCGGAGAATTATTTTCGCCATGTGGCCTACGTTCCCCAAGAACCCCACCTTTTTAACGCCACCCTGCGCGACAATATTTGTTTGTTTCAACCGGAACGGGCAGGGGAGGAAACGGCCATAATGGCGGCGCTAGACAAAGCCGGACTTACCCCTTGGTTCCAACAACTGCCCCGGGGGTTAAACACCGAGTTGGGGCAGAGCGGCATCCTTTTAAGCAACGGCGAACGGCGACGCTTGGGACTGGCTCGCGCCTTTTGGCAGGATAAGCCATTGCTACTTTTGGACGAGGTAACGGCAGGACTGGACGAAAAAACGGAGGCGCTGATTCTGACGGCGCTACAAGATTACGCTTACCGGCGCACCGTTATTTTTGCCTCCCATCGTCCGGCGGTGTGGAAAGTTTTTCCGCGATATTATGAGCTAATCGCGAGGGAAGGTGATGACGCTGACGACCGCTAAAACATTACGCAAGAGGGTTCCCCTAAAACTCTTGGCCGCCGCTTTGGTGGCAAGTATCGGCGCGGCGGTATCCGAAATGGGGCTAATGGGCGGTGCGGCGGCATTGATTGCCATGGCAGCCCTGCATCCTCCCTTATATACTTTGAGCCTGTACGTCACCTTGGTGCGGAGCGCCGGACTGGGACGCGCCCTATTCCGTTATGGGGAAAGGTATCTGTCCCACCAAGGGGCTTTTCACCTGCTTACTCTGACCCATCGCCGCCTTTACGAAGAGGCCGAAAACAAACTTCCCCTGCGAGGGGGACAACTGGCGCAAGGGCAATATTTACAAGCGCTGACCCAACAAGGGGAAGCGATGCGCGATTGGTATCTCCGTGGGATCTTGCCCCTCGCCGCGCCGCTGTTTTTGACGGTTGCTTGGGCGGTGTGGCTGTGGCCTACTTCGCCGGCAGCTGCATTTCTGCCGATACTGGCTTTGACTGGTCATTTGCTTTTGCCTTGGCTAGTTGGCAAAAGCAGAAACGAAACCGAAACAGAGGCGTTGACGGCCTATCGCAACGCCATTCTGGGCATCATGGCCGGTAGAGATGAATTGACTTTGGCCGGAAGTCTGTCTTTCGCCGAAAATAAACTTTATCTTGTAGCCGCGCAAGTGCGGCGCAGCCGAGAAATTTTGGCGCGGCAACGCAATCGCCGGGACGGTTTTTTGCACTGGCTACGCGCGCTTACCCTGACGGCTGTTTTTGCCTTGCTGATGGGTGAAGTGGCGACAGGACGCCTCGGGAGCGTATCAGCGGCTGTCTTTGTGCTTGTTTTCATGGGGCTTTTAGAAACTATGGCTCCTCTCCCCACCGCCGTCGATAAATTACGGGCAGGATGGACGGCGGCTAGAAATTTAGCCGAAAAATCATCGACATCGCCGGAAAAGGAAGCAGTTGCAATCTGTAGCCCAAAAGCGCCGACCCTAGAAGTCAACGACTTAACCTTCTCTTATCGGCAGGGAGGCGTTCCACTGCTAAAAAATCTATCTTTTGCTCTCCAGTCGGGGGAAAAAATAATTATTCGCGGTGAAAGCGGTAGCGGCAAAACCACGTTGGCCTATCTTTTGCTAAAGTTATGGGAGGCCGACCAAGGACACATTTATCTTGAGGGTAGGGAGCTTTCGCCGGGGGCAACGAGGGATTATTGGGCGGCGGCGGTGCAGGGTGGCTATATTTTTAACGCCTCGGTGCGAGAAAATTTTCAACGCCTTTGTCCCAACGCCGCCGAAAAAGATATGTGGCGAGCTTTGGAGGCGGCGTGTTTGGCCGCCGTCATAAAAAAATTCCCCCAGGGGCTAGACACAGCCTTGGGGGAAAACGGTGGGCGTTTGTCCGGCGGCGAAAGGGGACGCCTCCTTGTCGCCTTCGCCCTTTGTCGCGAGGCGCCCCTCCTGATTCTCGATGAGCCTACCGTCGGTTTGGATAGAAAAACGGCAACAAAACTTGTGCAAAATGTCTTGGTCGCCGCCAAGGACAAATCCCTGCTACTGGTTACCCACGATCAGACCGTATTAAACATAGGAGGAGTTAGTTTTTTCACCCTCGCGTCACAAAAATAAAATTCGCTTGCCATAACGTCTATGCAGGAACCAGAAAGAAAAAGGCGAATGAAGAAAAAGCGAACAAAGTAGGAAGAAAAAAACGAAAGGTGGCAAGCCCATGAATTTACGCGTGGTCTCCTCCATGTTGGGGACGCTTACTTTTGCTACCGGGTGCGCCATGTTTTTTCCCTTGCTCCTTGCCATGTATTACCGGGAAGCGGACGGCGTGGGTACTTTTTTGGTGGGCTGGCTCATTTGCCTGTGCATTTCCTTTGAATTGAAACGCTACGGCAAATTCAATCAGGATAGACTATCCGTCAGAGAGGGCGTTGCCATTACGGGGCTGGGCTGGATTTTGGTGTCCGCCCTAGGTACTTTTCCCTATCTTTTCGGCGGCTACCTAGGACTTTTGGACAGCGCCGTGGAGTCTGTGGCCGGGTTTTCCGGCGTGGGAGCTACGGTGATTGGCGACATGGAATCGCTGCCTAGGAGCGTGCTTTTGTGGCGTTCCCTGTCCAACTGGGTGGGGGGACTCGGCATTATCGTCATCTTTATGGCCATTTTGCCTCAACTGGGACGAGGCGCCATGTATCTCTTTCGCGCCGAAAGCACCGGCCCCACCAGCGAGCGACAACTGCCGCGCATTCGTGACAACGCCAAAGCCCTCTTTATCATCTATGTGGTGCTGTCCGCTCTCTGTACGGTGGTTTATTGTCTGTGCGGCCTCGATTGGTTCGCGGCGGTCAATCACGCTCTCACCACCATCGCCACCGGCGGCTTTTCCACTTACAACACCGGAGTACTGGCGGTGGATAATTATTGGCTGGAGGCTTGGATGACTTTCTTTATGGTGGTATCCGGCGGCAGTTTTGCCTTGTATGTAACGGCGTGGCGCTCCGGCCGGGAAAAAATTTGGCAAAGCGACGAGTTTCGCGCCTATTTATTTATTATGCTGGCGGCCGCGCTAATGATTTTAGCGGATTTGCTCGTCGAAACCGACCTCGACATACTGAGCGCTTTTCGCTATGCGTTTTTTCATGTGGCTTCCATTACTTCTACCACCGGTTTTGTCCTCCACGATTTTGACACTTGGCCGGGATTTTCCAAGGGGCTACTCATTGTACTCATGTTTTTAGGCGGTTGCGCCGGGTCAACCTCCGGGGGACTCAAAATATCTCGCGTTATTCTGCTCGTCAAGATGGTACGCTCCGTTCTGTGGCAAAAACTTTATCCCCTGCGAATGCATGAAGTCTATATGAACGGCCGGCAAGTCCACCCCGAAATTCTCTTGGGAGTGGCCAGATTTTTCTTTGCCTACATGCTGGTAGATATTGGTTTTGCCTTGTGGCTGATGCTGGGCGGCCTGTCCATGGTGGATGGGGTAAGCGTCAGCATCGCCACCATGGGCAGCGTCGGCCAAGGATTTGGCATCGCCGGCGCCATGAGTTCCTACGAACTTCTGCCCACCTTCGGCAAGATAGGGGCTATTTTTGTCATGTTCCTAGGCCGTTTGGAAATTTTCACGGTGCTGGCCTTGTTCCTGCCGGAATTTTGGAGCAAGAAACGGGGCTGGTAAGGCAGGAATTTGGGGCGAGGCGTCGAAAAAATATACGGTTGGTACATGGAATATATATGGGGTGCAGGGGCTTTAAGTCCCTGCCAGAGTCCAGAGACATAAGCAGAGAGCCGCAGGTTTACCTGCGTGCGAATCGCTTATACAAAGTAGCGTCTCTGGTGGGGTTTGGGGCAAAGCCCCAACTAGAGGAGTTAATAATGATGAATTATCGTTCGGTGGCGACGGCGCTGCTGGTTTCCCTAACCTTGGGGCTAAGTTCGGCGACGGCGGCGCCTCAGCATCTGCGGGTGGGTTACATACCCGGCACCGGTTTTTGGACGGAAGATATTCCCGGACACGTCAGCGGTTACGGGTATGAGTATATGCAATTTTTGTCGCGCTACGGCGATTGGGAATTTGAATACGTCCCCAGTCGCACTTGGCAGGAGTCCAACGAAAAATTGCAAAGCGGCGAAATTGACATCTTGCCGGCCATGCCGGGAGATTACAAGACGCTAAACAACGTGGTACGTACCGATCATGTGGTTGGTCGTTTGCCCATGGAACTCATCTTGGCCGACGGCACGCCCAAAGCTCATCTGCGTCTCGGCAATATTCCCGCCAATCCGCCGTTGCCTTCTTTACCGCGTATCGCTCAGGGCGAAGGTTTTACCTACGAGCTAATCAATTATCCCCTCTTTTACGACATGGAGGAGGCGTTTAGGCGCGGCGAAATTGACGGCTACATCGCCCCCAGACTGCATACCGGGGACGATAAATTTGTGTTGGCGCACTTCGACCGACAAAGTTATCGCCTGTTGGTGCGTCCGGACAGGCAGGATTTGCTCGCCGATCTCAACGAATCCATGGATCAGATGCTCATGGATCAGCCGGGCATTCGCGACAGACTGACCAATAAATACTACTTAGCCGGTGGCGGCCCTCTCATTTTGAACCACCAAGAAAAAAATTATCTGCAAGAAAAGGGAGAGCTTACCGCCGTCATTTTTGCCCGGGAACGTCCCTACTATTACCGAGAAGGCAGTGCCGAACTGGGAGTTTACCCGGAGCTGTCGCGGCAGATTGAAAAGGATTTGGGCGTAAAGATAAACTTGGTGACGGCTGATTCCGCCGAAGAGGCAATACAAATGCTGAAAGCCGGAAAAGTAGATTTTGTGGTGGATGCGGTTTGCGATTTCAGTTGGTGCGAGAGCATCCATGTGGCGCCTACCCAGTCTTACCTTGGCATCGAGTATGTGCCGGTGATGCGTCGCGGCCATGAACTGACAGAGGCTAGGCGCGTTGCTTGCGATCCCAGACTCCTGCATGTAAAGACCTATATTTTTTCGCATTACGATGAAGCCAACCGGCTCTTGGTAAATTCATTGGAAGAAGGGTTCAAGGCGGTGGGGGATGGACGAGCCGATGTGGTCTATGTGCCGCGCAGCGCCGTTTCCTATCTCATGGATGCCACGGGAGCTTACAATTTAGAAGTGGTTTCGGAAAGCGCCTTTACCGATCCCATCAGCTTGGGCGTGAATTTAGATGCCGACAGTCGTCTGTGGCGTATCCTGAACAAAGAAGTCAATCACTTCGACGCCAATAAAGTCCGGAATATGGTAAATATGGGCGCCAAGACGGCTCCCGTGGTATTTAGCCCCAAGTGGCTTGTGTACCACTATCCCCTGCACGCGTTGGGGGTTGCCATTCTCGTTTTGCTTTTTATCGCCTTTGCCTCGTGGTATCGTATGCGCCTCCGAAAAGACCATTTGGCGGTGGTGCAACGCATGGCCTACACCGATTTGCGTTATCAACTGCCCAACCTGTTGTGGTTAGAGGAACATGGGCCGGAACTTTATCGCCAAGCGCAAAACGACCACAGCGAAATTTTTGCCGCCGTCTTTGCCATGGACAATCGCGCCGGGGTGGCGTTGCCTTACGGCAGAGAACTACTGGACAAACAGTTGCAAAACATGGCCGCGCAACTTACTCAGTCCGACTGGATAATCACCACCGTAGCCGGTAACAACGTGGGACAGCTAGTTTGCCTCTGCCGCGCCGAAAGCGAAAATACTCTCTCCAGGCTGGCCTTAAACGTGGTGAGTAAGCACGGTTACATAGTCACCAAGGAGGCGCGAATTTGGCTCCACATGCACGTGGGCTTGTGCAAACTGGAGGCCGGCGACGAAAGCGGCATCATGCAAGCGGTGGAAAAAGCGCAGACCGCCGCTCAAGAGGCGCAGGGCAAGGACATAGACCTCCAAATTTTCGACGAGGATTTGGAAAAAGAACTCACCCTTACGCAACAGATGGAAAGTCACATGGAAAGCGCCTTGGAAAACGGCGAATTTCAAGCGTGGTATCAACCCAAATACGACATTCGCACCCACAAAATCACCGGCGCCGAAGCTCTCGTCAGGTGGCAAAGTCCGGAGCTGGGCTTCTTGCCCCCGGGGCGGTTCATACCTCTCTTTGAGAAAAACGGCTTTGTCATTCCCTTGGATTATTTTCTTTTGGAGTCGGCCTGTCGTTTGCAAAAAGCCAGGCTGGCGGAGGGTAAACCCGTAGTCCCCATTTCCGTCAACCAGTCGCGGCTCCACATTACCGAAGAAGATTATTTGGAAAAAATTCATGCCGTGGTAAAAAAATACAACTTGCCCCCGGGACTTTTGGAACTGGAACTCACGGAAACGGTCTTCGGGGATTTTGACCAAGCGGAAACGCGAGAACGCGCCAGAGGCATTATCCGCAGTCTGCACAGCATGGGCTTTAAGATTTCCGTGGATGATTTCGGCTCCGGCTATTCCTCCTATATGTTGCTTAATTATTTGCCCTTGGACGTGATGAAAATCGACCGCTCCATGCTCACCGCCTCCGACGATTCGGAACGGATGCGCGCCATTTTGGGCAATATTATCCAGCTGGGTGAAATGCTGGGCATGGAAGTTCTGTGCGAAGGCATCGAAACCCCGGAGCAGGAAAAATTGTTATTGGAACTGGGCTGTTGTTACGGCCAAGGCTATTTAAATTCTAAGCCCCTGCCGGAAGCGGATTTCATCGCCTTCTGCGATGCGCGGCAGGCCGGGTAGGTTGGGGCAAAGCCCCGTGATTTTATATTTGAAAGGTGATGACCAATGAACGACAAAGAAAACGCTCCCACGATTTTGATTGTGGATGACGATGAAATGATGCTCCAAATGGCGGAGACGATTTTGCACAAATACACTAAGTACCGTACCCTGCGCGCCAATTCCGGGTTGCAGTGCATTGACCGGGTGCAACAGGAAAAAATCGATCTTATTCTCCTCGATATTCAGATGCCGGGCATGAACGGCCTCAAGACCTTGGAGCTTATCCGCAAACGGGAGGACGGCAAGAACCTGCCGGTGATTTTCCTCACGGCTTCCTCCGATAGGGATACGGTGGTGAAAGCCGGCCTCTTAAAAGCCGCCAATTACATAAAAAAACCCTTTCTACCGCAAGATTTGGTAGATAGGGTTAATAACGTCCTCGCCAATAAATTGTTAAGCGACCCGGCCATTACGGGAGTTTTGGATAATTTGGATGCCCTCATGCCCCAAGGCGGCGCTAAATAAACCATGGCCAATCCCCTGCATGACGACATAGTGAGTTGCAACGAGTGCGCTCTGCGGAAATTGCAAGAGCCGATAATAGACGATGAGCCGAAAGGCGACAACATTATCATGTTCGTCGATCTTTCGGCCATCAAAGTACGGGATGCGCGCTCGCCCTTGGCTCGTCCCTTTTCCCTCCTCACGCCCACCGGCAAGATTCTTGCCAGAGCCGAAGAGGCGCTGTCCGAACACGGTTTTTCTTTTTACCACACGAATCTTGTCAAGTGTCCCCCTTTGGATAACGGACACCTCCGCAATCCCACCAACTACGAAACCGAAGCGTGTTTTGACAATCTCCTCATGGAAATCGACTACTACCTGCCCACCGCCGTTTTTCTCATGGGGCAAGGGGTCTATATGCCGGTACTAAACCTCTTGGGGCTAACCTTCCGCCAGTGGAGTGGGTATTATTTCGAGATTTATACCGCAGAGGATATTTGCTATATTCCCACATGGCACCCAGAGTACATAAACTTGCAACAAAAACGTAACATCAACACCTACATCGACGGCCTCATCAATGCCGTAAAGCGTTGCGACCCTGCCGCCTTCGAGCCGAAACCAAAGGCGCGTTCGCGGTGGTAGCTACCCTTACGGGTTAGCAATATCTCGGCTGACGGCGGTGTGGCGGATTATATCCTCCACGCGCAAATCTATTTCCAGCTCCAATTTGTGTAGCGATTCGGCGGTGTCATATTCGGCGGTGTTATCGTGTTTCAGTCCCAAAATAAAATGTTGCCACGCGCTGATGCTCACTTCGGTGCAGTCGGCGCGTTGCTTGGCCAGATAAGCGGCGCCCTTGGGAACCGGCACCTCGTTTAACCGTTGCTGTCTTTTTTTCAGCGCCGGGATGACGTTGCCTTCGATGAGTTTCGCCAGCGCCTCCCGCTGATTTTCGCTTAGTTCCCCGTCGCCGGTTTGCGCGAGTGATTGAAATTCCGCTTGGTAGCCGCGAAAGACCTCGTTATAAGAAGTCACTATTTCCGCCGTGGCGGCGATGTACTCGGTGAGGTCTTTGTTTTGCAGCGGCGCTACGGCGTTAAGATAGTCCTTGTAATTTTGCACATAGGCCACTTGCCAGTCCCCGGTTTCGCTTTCTTCCAAAACCAGTTGCAAGGTGAATGGCGTGTCCGTATATTCGTCCAGCACGTTCACCACCGCCGTGGCCGTCGTCCCCTGATGCTGAATATCCCCCAGAGACACAAAGGACGTGTTCCTGATTTGACTGCGTTCCAAAAAACGTTCGTAGTCGATGCCCAGTTGCCGCCCCTTGAGAATTTCCGTCCCCGTGGGCAAGCTCCACTCCCCATTTTCCACTCGATCCAGGATGGTGGCGGCAGTGCCGGCGGCCATTTGAGGTTTTATGAGCATATAGAATTTCTCGAACATGACCTTGGTTTGGGGCGTCAGGGTGGCGTCGTAGGCAAAGAGATCCAGCGTCAAATCGTCGTAGGCTTTGGCGGTGAGCAGGTCTAAATTCACATAACGACGAAAGGCATCCCCGTCTTGTTTTTCGATGGCGTGTTGCGCCTGTTCCAAGGCGTAAAGAGGCGTGCGCGTATAAATAAACCAGTACCAAATGCCGGTGCCGATAACAGCGGCCAGCACAAGAAAAATAAAAAATCCCTCCCGGCGTTTTTTGGCATGGCGTTCATCCAGCTTTTGTTGCCAAGTGTAATCGTCCATTGATACCTCCTCGCAAGAATCGGAGGTAATTATAACACAGACAAAAATCAATGGACAACACAAATATTGCCACCGTTGGAGGGAGAGGAGGTGAGGACATGGGCAGGGTACATGTCAGGAGAAATGAAATTAACGGCCGTTGCTGGCGGTGCGGCGCTAAGGAGCTTACCGTTACTTGGATCGGCGGTAGGGAGCCGCAGGTAGCGGTAGGTTGCCCTAAGTGCGGTCTGCACTCGCTGGGGACAGCGGTGCCGGAAGCGCTTGCCCGTTGGAACGGACTTGCGGGCGTGAAAGGCCAAAAGTTTTGGTGGCTGACGGGCGGTTTAGCGTTAGGCAGTCTGCTCTCCTTTTTCTTTTCCCCCGTGCTGATGCTCTTGCCCTTGGCCGGTTGCGCAGGTTGGAATTTTTTCCGTGCCAAACAAGCCCAAAAATTTTACCTGACCGAAAACCAGTTGCCCTCGCCGGAAACGGACAGCGAAACCTCCGAGTTAGAACTCTCCGCGCCGGATTTGGCGCGCCGCACCCACGCTACACTGACCGCCGTCACCGAAAATATCGAGCGCGTAAGTGTAACGGCGGCAGTGAAAGCCTCGCGCCGTTTTGTCAAGGCCGTAACGCGCGCCGCAGGGATAGACAGTCGCGCCGCCGTCAATCAACACCGGCTTTACACCGAAGAACTGGTTAATATTCTGGACAAACTTACCAAAGACCGCAAACTGCTCGCCGCCTCCAACGAAGGATTGGATCAGGCTTGTCGCGCCTACGCCGATTTTTGTCAAAGATTATGCTTGAGCCTTAAAGGAGCCGCCGTAGAAGACGTGCGCGTAGATTTAAAAGTTTTCACCGATGTGTTAAACGGTGGGGGAGAACATGCCCGTTTGCGCGACGGGGTATAATGCCTTACTCCTCCCTGCCGTTTTGCGTCTGTCCCCCTCATCACCTAGTAGGGGGGCTTTTTTCTATCCTAGCCCTGACCCACTGGTTAGCCTCCCTCCCAGAGGGAGGTGCCCGTAGGGCAGAGGGAGTAAGCGAGGTGATAAAATTTGTGGGAGGCTCTGCTGTCCTTGCTCTTTCCGCCGCGTTGCCCCGGTTGCCGCGAATATACGGAAAACAAAGGGGACTGGTGCCAAAAATGTCTCGGCGCCACGCTGAAAGTTCGTTCGCTGCCGCTGTCGAAACAGTTGCGGTCAACGGTTGTTGCCGTCTATGCGTTGGGGGAATACCACGGAGTTTTGCGCGAACTCATAAAGAAGCTAAAATATCATGGCCAAAGGAACCGACTGCCCTACCTCGCCTCTTTCTTGCAACAGGCTGCGCCCCAAATTCCTTGGCCGCCGGAAAAACTGTTGGCCGTGCCGATACCCCTGAGCCGAAAGCGGGAAAAAAGTCGCGGTTTTAATCAAGCGGAACTTATCTTTGCCGACTGGCTGAAAAGTTTGGGTGTGCCTCTCGCCAAAATTTTAGAGCGTACCCTCGACACGGCTCCCATGTACAATCTGTCCCCCAAAGAACGCCAAGCCAATTTGCAGAATGCCTTTGCCCTAGCCCCACAAGCGTCCGTCAGCGGCCAAAACATTCTCCTCCTAGACGATATTTTCACCACCGGCGCCACAATTTTTGCCTGTGGGCAGGTACTTCGCCGCGCCGGAGCGAATAAGATATACGGGTTAGTGCTGGCCAGTGATCGAGGGAAAATGACGGTAAAGGGAGATGAGCCATGAAAGGAAAGCGTAAAAATAAAAACAAGAGTCAAATAACCGTACTTTATGCCGACGAGAACGGAGAAATTTTTGACGCGCCGGGACTTGCGGCGATGGGACGGCAGGGCGAAGAAAACATTCCCTTGCAAAAAGAAGATTTAATTCCCTTGCCGGAGGGCGCCGACCTGATGTTCTTGCCGGAGCGGCAGCCTTTAGGGCTTGCGGCCACGGGAGAAATTATGCCCGTCAGCGGTCAAGCGGTGGCGGCCATCTTGCCCATGGGCTACACGCGTACCCGTTTGCCAGCCTATGCCAAAGAAGAAACAGCCAAACCCTTGCCCCTTTTCGGTTACACGGCGGTGGCTCTTTACCAAGACGAACTTTATGCGGCGGCTCTCTCCACCGATGCGAATACCAAATGGAATCCTTTGCATTACAATACGCACGAACTGAAAAGACTCATTCGCCGCACCCAAAAAGATATTCCCCACAACCCCATCGTGGAGCAACTGGCCAAATGCTCGCTGGAGTGGCACTGCCTCACGGCGGAAAATCTTTTCTATCGCCGTTGGGAGGCAGGTCTGCCCACTTCGCCCCAGTGCAACGCCAAGTGTTTCGGTTGCATCTCGCGGCAAGAGAGCGAGTGCTGTCCTTCTCCCCAAAACCGCATCACCTTTCGCCCCACGGCAGAGGAAATCGCGGCTGTAGGCATTTACCACTTAAAAACCGCCCCGGAGGGCATAATCAGTTTCGGCCAAGGTTGCGAGGGCGAACCGGCCTTGGCGGCAGATAATGTCGCCCCGGCTATCAAGCTCATGCGCGAGGCCACTACCAAAGGCCAAATTAACATGAATTCCAACGCCGGCTACACCGAGGGCATCAAAAAAATCGTGGATGCCGGTCTTGATTCCTTGCGAGTTTCCATTATCAGCGCCAACGAAGAAAATTATCAAGCCTATTACCGCGCCAATTATACCTTGGCCGATGTTAAGTCCTCCATCGACTACGCCCTGAAAAACAAGGTGCGCGTCTCCCTAAACCTGCTTTACCTGCCGGGATTCAACGACCGGGAGGAGGAGCTTATGGCGTGGGAAGCATTTTTACAAGAAACGCCCATAGAAATGATACAAATGCGTAATCTCAACGTGGATCCCGACGAATTTTTGTCCATTATGCCCAAGGCCAAGGGGAAAATTTGGGGGACGAGAGTTTTCATAGAGCGACTGAAACAAAAATTTCCCCGGCTGACTATCGGCAGTTTCAGCCATTATTACGGGAGGCGAGATTTCAACGCCTGAGCAAAAAAAATTCTTAGACGGATCTAATTTTTTAACACAAAATGTAACTGTTACAAGGCCAGATGGTAGAAGTGTGACATTGGTATATAACGATGGTACGCTGAATAGGCTAGATAGGCTGACAGCCGCCAATTATGGGAGCTATGGAGTTTTGGGAGGGAATATTCGTCGGTAAAAAAGAGTGTTCAAGCAAAGACTAAGCGAAAAGGAGATGAAAACTCGTGGAAGAAAAGCGCCTGACGTGGGATGAAATCGTAAAAAAATACCCGGATAAGTGGGTGGGTATGTCTAAGATTGACTGGGAGGATGCGGCTAATGTGCGTTCGGCAGTTGTTATTGGTGCTAGTGATGATAACGATGATTTTTTGCGCCGCCAGTTTGCCAGAGAAGATGTAGTTACCTTGTACACTTTGCCCGACAACCTATACTGAGGTGAACAGATGAAACAGTTTACTTTGCCCCTTAATGAAGAAGCGCAACGTCCCATCATAAGTGGCATGAAGTACTCCGATAGGTTACGTTAGAAAGGGGCGATAGCATTATGACTACGTTAAGCAAGGTGTTTCTCGTGCTATCTTTTGCGATGGCTTTCTCTGCCGTATCACTGGCATCCCCTAATAACGCCGATGATACGCAGACGAAAAAGGTCGTGGAGAACCCCAAGACCACTTATTCCCATTATCGGACGCCGCAAGCTGGGTCTTATCCGGAAAGAAACAAAGTGAAAGTAAAGGAATGATAAATATGGCAGACAAAGAAGAATTGGCTCTAGTTTTTCAGGATACCGAAGCATGGTATCAGTCGGAGGAAGATCTCAAACAGGCCATACAGACCTCCATTGACAATACCGCTTTTTATGCCGAACGTGATTTGCCGACATTACCGGCGGCTCGTTATGAAACTACCATCGTAACGGTCAATGAACATCGCAGTTTGGAGTCGGCCTTTTATTATCGGCGCAAATTTCCCGAAGCGCGCATCGGCATTCACAATTTCGCCTCGGCTACCAATCCCGGCGGCGGAGTGCGTCACGGCTCCAGAGCGCAGGAAGAAGCTCTTTGCCGTTGCATGACCCTTTTGCCCGTACTGGAAACCGAAGAAAACAACCGCCGCTATTATCAATTCCACAAAAATCGGCGCGACTTTACCTATACCGACGCTTGTATATACACCCCTGATATTGTGGCTATTAAAAGCGACACCGATATTCCCCAAAGACTGCCGAAAAGCGACTGGCAGAAATTCGACGTTTTGACGTGCGCGGCTCCTAATCTCAGGCTTTCCAGCAATATAACTTCCAGTATGGGCAGAAGATTCTCCACCCATATCACCGACAAGAGTTTACGAGAGATTCACATACGCCGCGCCACACATCTTTTGACCGTGGCGGCGCATCACGGCATCGACATTCTGATCCTCGGAGCTTTCGGTTGCGGCGCTTTTCACAACAATCCGGAGGCCGTGGCTAGCGCTTATAAAGCGGTGCTGGCTGATTTCCAAGGACATTTCCAAGAGGTTGCTTTCGCCGTTTTCTGTACGCCGGAAGAAAAAACGAACTATGAGGTCTTTTCTAAGGTCTTGGGCTAGAGGAGGCACTGTTTATGAGAAGCTCACTGGCATATATTGAGAATTACGAAGAAGCATACGAGTTAATAAACGGGGAGGAGGTTATGATGTCGGCAGCTAGTCTGCCGCATCTGAAGGTGCAGGGAAAGTTATTCAATACAATATTCAACTTTCTGCGCGGCAAAAAGTGCGAGGTGTTTTTCGAGGCCAAGGTGGTCTTGGATGACAAAAACTGGTTGCAACCGGATATTGTGGTGGTCTGCGATAAAAACAAGCAAAAGCATACCTATATAGATGGCGCGCCTGATTTTGTCGCCGAAATCATTTCGCCCACTACGCAATTCAGAGACATTGGCGTCAAAAAAGACCTCTATGAAAAATTCGGCGTTAAAGAATACTGGATTATTGACCCAATAGCCAAAAACGTGATTGTCTATGTGTTGGTTGACGGCAAATTTGCGTTGAAAAGCGTTCATCACAAATTCAGCGAGGAAGAGTGGGAAGGGCTGGATGAAAGACAAAAAGCGCGACAGGAACTTACCCTGAAACTGAGTTTGTATGATGATCTGGAAATCGGCGTGGATGATATTTTTGAGTAAAATATTTAGGCTGGCAGGTGAGAAAATTTGCAGGGAGATGACGGCAGGTTACACCATTTGATGAATCAAGTGCTTCATTCCAATCGCGATATGGCGGAGGACGGGCGTCTTTCCGTAGGCGAACAGGTTCCCATTGTGAAACTGGCCAACCGGATTATCGAAATCGGCATTGAAGCCAAGGCCAGCGACATTCACTTAGAACCGTTGAAAGATGGCTTTCGGCTCCGCTATCGCTTGGACGGTATTCTGTGGCAATGGCCGGAAATTTTTCCCCGTCGGGCGTATGAGCGATTGATAGGTCGCTTGAAAATCATGGCCAACATGGACACCAGCGACAGGCGAAAACCGGCGGACGGTCATTTGCGTTACCGCTACCCCAACGGACAGATGGACATTCGCGCCGCCAGTATCCCGGTTAAACACGGCGAATCTATGGTGCTTCGGCTCATGCGGAATGAAGAAGAACTAAGGAGCATCGAAGAATTGGGGTTCACGCCGGAAAACGAAGCGCTATTTAGGCGGCTGGTTCACGCCCCCTCCGGCATGGTTATCGTTTCCGGCCCCATGAATTCCGGCAAAAGCTCTTCCCTATATGCCGCCCTGCAATCGCTGAACGTCACGAGCCGTCATATTATGACCATCGAAGATCCGGTGGAATGTGAACTCGACGGCGTAAATCAGGTGGAAGTGAGCGTCAAAACGGGACTGAGTTTTGCCGCAGGACTTAGAGCGGCTCTTCGGTTGGATGCCAACTGCCTCATGGTGGGGGAGATTCGCGACCCGGAGACGGCGCAGATTGCCATTCGCGCCGCCCTTACCGGCCACATGCTCCTCACTACGGTTCACGCCGAAGACAGCGTTTCGACTATTTTTCGCTTGCTGGAAATGGGGGTAGCTCCTTTTATGCTGGCGGCTACCTTATCGGGAGTAGTAGCGCAACGCTTGGTACGCCGCCTGTGTCCCTACTGCCAAGAAGAGGACACCGAGGCCGAACTGGACGATGAGGAAATAAAAGCAGGAGCTAGCCCCCCCACCTTTTATCGGGGGCGAGGTTGCGACCAATGCAGACAAACAGGCTTTTTGGGGAGACTGGCCATTCACGAAATACTCACCGTGACGCCGCCCCTCAAGGAAGCCATTTTGGCGCGACGAAATATCGAAGAAGTGCGCCGGATGGCTAAAGAGGCCGGGCTACAAACCTTGTATAAAGACGGCCTAGAGAAGGCGCTGTTAGGCTTAACCACCTTGTCGGAAGTGAGGCGAGTGCTTTATGGAGACGGCTGACTGGCAAAATTTGACGGAGGCGGCCATTGCCGCTAGGGTATCGGATATGCACCTGACTGCCGGGCAAGCCGTTTTCTTTCGCTCTGACGGGGTCATGCAGAAACAGGATATTCTTTGCACGGAAAATCTGCTGAAGGAATTTTTGGCGGCCATACTCTCCCCGGCGCAAAAAGAAAAGTTAGCTCGGGAGCTGGATTTGGATTTTGCTTGGAGCTACGGCGCGGCGCGGTTTCGCGGCAACGCTTACTATCAACAGGGGCAGATTGCCTTGGCGCTTCGCCTACTGCCGCAGGAAATTCCCACTCTCCGTGACCTCGGCGCGCCGAAGGCGTTGGGGGATATGCTCACTGCCCGGCAGGGACTTTGCCTCATCACGGGGAAAACCGGCGCCGGAAAATCCACCACCTTGGCCGCCTTTATAGAAACTTTGAATCGACAGTGTAGCGCTCATGTTATAACCTTGGAGGATCCCATAGAATTTTTGTACCACCCTAAGAAATGTTTTTTTAGCCAACGAGAATTTTTACGGGATTTTGGGGAGTTTCCTCGGGCGCTGAAAAGCGCTTTGCGCGAGATGCCGGACGTGATTCTGGTGGGAGAAATTCGCGACGCCGCCACCATGGAAACAGCCATGATGGCGGCGGAAGCCGGCGCTTTGGTTCTAGGCACCCTCCACACCAGAGGCGCCGCCGAAACGGTGCGCCGGGTGGAAGGTATGTTTCCCTTGGGACAACGAGAGGCGGTGCGAGATCGCTTGGCCGGGATTTTTTTAGGCATTTTCTCCCAGTGCCTACTGCCCTCGTTAAGGGGAGGACGGGTTAGCGTCACGGAGGTTCTCTTGAGTACGGCGGCTTCGCGGAATCTCATTCGTCAGGGAAATTATTCACAACTGGACTCGGTGATGATGAGCGGCGGCACCTTGGGAATGCAGACGATGCAAACAGCTTTGGAGGACAGAAGGAAAAGCGGCTTCATAGACGGTAAGACCTTGGAGCAAGAACTAAAGCGGAGGCAGGGCGCATGAGTTCCTTTCGGTATGCGGCGCGCACTCGCGAAGGCAGCCTGAAACGGGGGGAGCTGGAGGCCGAATCCGTAATGGAGGCGGCTCATTTCCTGCGAGAGCAGGGTCTAATCATTGTGGCCTTAAAAGAAGCGCCCAAAACCAACACCTTGTGGCAGTCACTCCTTACGCCACGCCGACCGGAACAGGCCATGCTGTTTCTAAGGCAACTTTCGCTGATGCTGACGGAGCAATCCTTGGGAAGTGCCTTATCGTCCTTGGCAAAGCAACCGGGCGATTCAAACTATCGCGCCATGCTTGCCGATATAGCCGAGCAGGTAACTACGGGACACCCGTTAGCTGAAGCCTTGGGGAAACACCCACAGGTTTTTTCGTCAGCGGTACGCGCCATGATAGCCGCCGGGGAACAAAGCGGCAGTCTGGCGGAGATAGCGGGGAAACTGGCTGATCATTTAGAGGAAAAACACGTCCGTAGGCAAAAACTGCAAACGGCCATGGTCTATCCGATTTTACTGCTACTCACGGTCTGCGGCGCTGTGGCCGTGATGTTATTTTTCATCTTGCCGAACTTTCTACCCTTGTTTGACGCCCTGCAAGCCGAACTTCCTTGGTCAACTCGCGCTTTGCTTTATGTGGGAAGTTTGGCGCAAGACCATGGCGGCGAATTTTTTTTGCTCATATTGCTAGCTATGGTGGGGCTAATCTACGCCGGGCGGCAACCAAAAATCAAGCGTTGGCTAAACGCATGGGAACTAAGACTGCCGATTTGGGGCAAATTTCGCCGTGAAGCCCTGTGGCAGGAGATACTCGGGACACTGGCCATTTTGCTCCACAGCGGCTTGCGTTTGGATTTGGCTCTGGGACTGACAGCTCCGGCGACCGACAATTTGGCCTTGCAGGAAACCATTAAACGGGCAATGCAGGGAGTGGAGCGTGGGTACACTCTATCAGCCGCCTTAGCCAAAGAACCGTCCTTTCCCGTGATGCTCCTCGAGCTTGTCGCCGCCGGAGAAAGCACCGGGCGTTTGGAATTTATGCTCGGTAAGAGCGCCGCCTACTGTGAGTTGGCGGCAGAACATAAGGCGGCTCGTTTACAAGCCATGCTGGAGCCGACCTTAATTTTGGTGCTGGGGGTTATCGTGTTCTTTTTTGTCCTGTCTATTGTGTGGCCGTTGCTAGAGGCCATGGAAAACATGATGTGATGCTAAACAGCCGGATTTGCTTGTAGGCAAACCCGGCTGTTTTGGCAAAAATCACAACGCTCGCAAATAAACCGTGAGTACGGACAAGTCCGCCGGGGACACGCCTGAAATGCGTCCGGCCTGTCCCAAGGTGCGTGGGCGAATGGCTGTCAGTTTCTCCTGCGCTTCTCGGCGCAGTCCCGATATTTGACGATAGTCTATGGTTTCCGGCAAAATTTTGGCTTCTAAATGCTCTAGGCGAGCCACCTGCTCCTGTTGCTTTTCAATGTAACCGCCGTAAAAGAAATCAATTTCCACCTGCTTCCGCACTTCGTCTGAAAGTCCAGGCAAAGCGAAAACCTCGCGAATGGTTTCGTAACCGATGCCGGGGCGACGCAAGAGTTCGGCCAGCGGCAGGGGATTGCTCAGAGATTCTAGCCCTACGGAGGCCAATTTGCTTTGGGTTTCCTCCTTAGGGGTAATAATGGTCTCTTGCAATATTTTTTTGGCTGCCTCAATGGCCTGTTTTTTTTGCGTAAATCTCTCCCAGCGGTCATCCTTGACCAACCCGATTTTCCGCCCCAAGGGCGTGAGCCGCATATCGGCATTATCCTGCCGCAGAAGCAAGCGGTATTCGGCGCGACTGGTCATCATCCGGTAAGGTTCGGTGGTGCCTTTGGTCACCAAATCATCAATGAGTACGCCTATATACGCCTCACTGCGTTTCAAAATCACCGGCTCCTTTTTCTTAACCAAACGAGCTGCGTTTATGCCGGCCATTAGTCCTTGAGCGGCCGCTTCTTCGTAGCCGGAGGTGCCGTTGGCCTGTCCGGCAGAAAAAAGACCGGCTATGTTTTTTAGCTCCAAATTTGGTTTTAGCTGCAAGGGGTCAAGACAGTCGTACTCGATGGCGTAACCGGCTCGCATGACCTTGGCCTCCTCCAGCCCCGGTATGGTGTGCAGAAAATCTATTTGCACATCCATGGGCATGCTGGTGGACATTCCCTGCACATAAACCTCTCGCGTGTGCCGTCCCTCCGGCTCCAAAAATAATTGGTGCCGCTCTTTATCTGGAAAACGCAGGAGTTTGGTTTCAATGGCGGGACAATATCTGGGGCCTATGCCCTCAATGAGACCGTTGGCCATGGGAGCGCGGTGCATATTGGCGCGGAGGATGGCATGGGTTTTTTCGTTGGTGTAGGTCAGGTAGCAAGGCACCTGCTCCCGGGTAATTTCGTCGCTCATGAAAGAGAATTTATGGCATTCTTCATCCCCCGGTTGCAATTCCATTTTGCTGTAATCGAGGGTACGCCCGTCTAATCTCGCCGGCGTCCCGGTTTTAAAGCGCATGAGACGGATGCCTAGGTCAGCCAAAGAGGCGGAGAGTTTTAAAGCAGCGCGTTGCCCACTGGGGCCGCCCTCGTAGGTATTTTCGCCGATGATGATCCGCCCTTGCAGATAGGTGCCGGTGGCTAAAATTACGGCTCGCGCCAAATACTCCTCCCCGGTTTCGCAAACAATGCCCGTGACCTTGCCATTTTCAACGCGCAAAGACTCCACCAAAAGTTGCTTTACGTCCAGATTTTCGGTGTTTTCACAGGTCTCTTTCATGGCGGCTTGATAAAGACGCTTGTCCGCTTGGGCGCGCAAGGCTTGGACGGCAGGGCCTTTACCGGTGTTCAGCATTCGGAACTGAATACAGGTTTTATCGGCGTTTATCCCCATCTCTCCACCCAAGGCATCCACCTCGCGCACCAGATGTCCCTTGGCAGGGCCGCCCACCGAGGGATTGCAGGGCATGAGAGCAATATTGTCCAGCGACAAAGTGACCATCAAAGTGCGACAATTTAAACGAGCCGCCGCCAGAGCCGCCTCCACCCCGGCATGACCGCCGCCAATGACAATGACCTCGTATTCACCCGCTATAAACACTAAGAAGCCTCCCTCTCCACCGCTTAGTCATCGACCTTTACGAACACCGTATTGTTACCCACGCCATCCACGTTGTCTTGCCACATCAGCTCACTCGCGCTGTTTAAGTAAAACTTACCGGTGCCGTTTTTATAGACGGTTTCTTCATCGAAATCCTTCGCGTTGTGGTAATTGCGAATTAGGTAGTGACAATGATCGTAATGCAGTACACCCGTTTCGCCGTTGGGACGAGCCGCCGAAATGTCCCAAATATGTTGGGTGGCTGCACCGTCGCGCCAAGTAATCATTACGTCATAAGTACCTTTCGCCCCCGGAGTAATAGTGATGACTCCTTGCCCCACTGTTTTTTCTGCCCATTTGCCGAGTAAACTGTCCGCGCTGTAGCCAAGCAATTTTCTGTCCTCTCTCATGGCCAGCGCCTCATACCACTCTTGCATGATTTTCGCGGCTTTAGTGGAACCGTCGGCGAATTTTAGGCGAAACAGCTGATCCCGACCGCCAACCCACGTTTGACGGTAAATATTCTCGCTATCCTCCGTCAAAAAGAAGTCGAAGCGAACACTGCCTTGGGGGAACTGTAAACGAATGTAATCCCCTGTGGGCGTAGCGGTATCATTTAACGCCTCGGACGTTGCGTTTCGCATCAGTCGCAGAGCGTAGGGGGCAGGATTGATGTCTGGGGAATATAAAGTATTGCCGGTGGAAGTACCCACCGTATATTGCGCGTCGTCGGCAAAGGCAACGCGAGCAAGATTCATGTCAAGAGCGGCGTTACCGTAAGTTTCCGATATAAGGCCGGGGTTATCGGCGATGAACTGCGCTCGCGCCTCGTTATAAGCCCATTCGTTCAGCATTGTCCAGTCTTGGAAAAGTTCCGGCCGGTCGTAATTATCGCGCACCAAACGCACATCGGTGGGACGATAATAAACATAATATAAGCCCTCGTTGTCCCTAGCAAAGATTTCCACGCCGGACATATCTTCTTGCAACATCTTTTGGAGCTGAATTTCGCTTATAACACCTATGCCAAACAGCCAGCCGGCTCCCTCGCCGCTACCCCCTTGCGCCTTGTCCGCCGCAATGGAGGCTTTTTCGCTGACGGAAAAGAGGCGGCCATTCTCTTGAAGGGTATCTACTACCACCAGCTTATCATACTCACGGGGAACAGATAGCCGCAAGCCTTTACTAACGTATATCATCCTCGCGTCGTCCGAGTTCTCCGGCGCCGCTATAATTTGTCTTGCGGTCGAGGAAACATTTTGTTCGTCGCCGTTGTCGGCGTAGCAGACGTTAAAAGATAAGGCCAAAGTAGCGGCCAAAAGCGTTCTGCTCCAAAATTTATGTTTTTCGGTCATGATGTCAAATCCTTCCCCGTTTTTTTCATAATCATTGTTCCCATCGACTGCATTATACCCCAGCGCCGTAGGTTTCGCAAGCCGCCCTGAGTAGCTTCTTTACTTTTTGTCTGAAAACTGATAGTCTGAACGAAAAAAGAAAAAGGAGTGACTTATCATGCCCTCAAAAATAATCGGAGGCGAAAACCAGTGGGTGAAACTCGCGACGGCACTCAAAAAAAGCAAATATCGGGAGGAGAGACAACTTTTTCGCGCCGAAGGCGTGCGGCTGGCGGAAATGGCTCTCGCCTCTCCTTTGGCGATGGCCTACGCTTTGGTGGAGACGGCGGCTTTGACCGCAGAGCGAGTGCGCCGCTTGGTGGCTGACTTAGAGGCCAAGAATGTTCCTTGTTATGAGGTGACGCCGACGCTTTATCGCAAAATCAGCGATACCACTTCCCCCCAAGGGGTGATGCTGATCATGAAAAAACCAACGCACTCTTTGTCCGACTCTCCCCCCAACTCCGCCGGTTTATGGGTGGCGCTGGAGGGAGTGCAAGATCCCGGCAACGTGGGAACCATTATTCGCACGGCTGACGCTTGCGGCGCCGCCGGGATTTTGGCCATGCCGGGGACGGCGGATATTTTTGCCGACAAGGTGGTGCGTGGCTCCATGGGTTCCGTCTTTAATTTGCCCATTTACGAAGATGTTACCCAAGAGGCGCTACAAGATTTTTGCCAAGCAAAACGCCTCACCCTTTACGCCGCCGCCGTGGATTCCGAGGCCAAGTCCTGCTACCGCGTTGACTTTGCCGCCGCCACTGTCCTCGCTTTTGGCAACGAGGGGAATGGACTGTCCTCAGAACTTTTAGCACGCGCCCAAAAGATTTATATTCCCATGTTCGGCCAAGCCGAATCCCTCAACGTGGGCGCCGCCGCCGCCGTGGTTTTGTACGAATGGACGCGGCAAAAGCGCGGCCTTAGCGCATATCAAGGTGATTGAAATAAGGAGTTGGGGGAATAGTCAGCACAAAAAATTGACAACCACGGCCTTACTGCGATAAGATATAAAAAATTTTTTTCGGAGGAAAACTATGCAGGGAATCTTTTACGGAGTAGGCGTCGGCCCCGGCGATCCGGAGCTGATGACGCTGAAAGCCGTTCGCGTACTGGCGCAGGCGGATGTGGTCATCGCCCCCAAAACGGAAAAAAAAGAGGGTAGCGTGGCCTTTGATATTGCCAAACCCTATTTAAAAAAAGACATACAAGTGGCCTACCAAGTATTCCCCATGGTGAAAAATTTTGCCGTTGACTCGGTGGATGCTTGGGAGAAAAATACGCGGGAGATTTTGTCTTTTTTGCAGGTGGGCAAAAAGGTGGTCTTCCTTACCTTGGGGGATCCGATGTTTTACAGCACCTACATTTATATCTTTCAGCGGCTGACGGTAGCCGGAGCTACCATCGAAACCGTTCCCGGGGTACCGGCTTTCGCGGCCATCGGCGCCAAACTCGGCTACCCCGTTGCCGAAGGGGATGAAATTCTCGCCGTTATCCCGGCCACCGCTCCCCCCACGAAAATAAAGGCGGCGCTCCAAGCCACCGACAACGCCGTACTCATGAAGGTTTACAAAAATTTTCCTGCCGTGGTGGAATTATTGGAGCAGGAAGGCATGGCGAAGGACAGCATTTTAGTGAGCCGTTTGGGACTTCCCGAGGAGCGTTGCCTCAGGGATATTACCGAGGGGCGACGGGAAAAACTCAATTATCTCTCCACTATCTTGTGCCGTCGCCAAAGAAACGCCGCTGACGAAATTGGTAAAGAGGAATAACTTATGCTGAAAATGGATGCGATACAAAAGCGAATTTTGCAAGAAGTGGCCGGACTGCACGAGATTCCCGAGGGCGCTTATAATTTTCGGGTGAACGGGGAGGGCGCCGGGCGCAACACCACCGCCAATATAGACATTATCTCCAAGGAAAACGGCTCCGGCATTGATATTCACATTCGCCCCGGCACCAAAAACGAAAGCGTTCACATTCCCGTGGTCTTGAGCGCCAGCGGCCTAAAGGAAACGGTCTATAACGATTTTTATGTGGGGGCGGATGCCGATGTGGTCATTGTGGCCGGATGTGGCATCGATAATTGCGGCGCGGCGGATTCGGAACATGACGGCGTACATCGGTTTTACCTAGAACCTCGCGCCAAGGTAAAATATGTGGAGAAGCACTACGGCTCCGGCACGGGTACCGGCAAGCGCGTATTAAATCCCGTGACGGAAGTCACCTTGGGCGAAAACAGCTCCATGGAGATGGAAATGGCGCAAATAAAAGGAGTTGACTCCACGGAGCGCATCACCACGGCGACACTGGCTGCCGGCGCTAATTTGGTGGTGCGCGAAAGGCTGATGACCCACGGCGAGCAAAAGGCCGTCAGCGCCTACAAGGTGACACTCGATGGAGAAAATTCCAGCGCCGACGTGGTGTCCAGGTCGGTGGCGAGAGACAAGTCGCGCCAAAAATTCGACGCTTTGCTCATCGGCAACGCCGCCTCCCATGGCCATACGGAATGCGATTCCATCATCATGGACGAGGGCAAAATTTTGGCCGTACCTTCTCTCGAAGCCAACAATGTGGATGCCATGCTTCTGCACGAAGCCGCCATCGGCAAGATTGCCGGCGAGCAAATCATAAAGCTCATGACCTTGGGACTTTCGGAAAAGGAAGCGGAAGAACAGATTATAAATGGATTTTTGAAATGAGACTGTGGCTGTCCCCCTCTAAGAGGGGGATTTTTTGTTTCTAAAAAATGTCTTGCGGGGGGGGGCAGGTGTAGTATAATCGAAAAAGGCTGTTTGTTATAAATTTTTTAATTTTACATGGAGGCGTGTTCGTATGGCAGTAAGTTTGCAAAAGGGGCAGAAGGTTGATCTGACCAAGAGCAATCCCGGACTGGCGAAAATTTTGGTGGGGCTTGGTTGGGACACCAACAAGTACGACGGGGGAGCCGACTTCGACCTTGATGCGGCGGCGTTCCTCTTGGGGTCTAACGGCAAGGTGACTTCAGACGGCGACTTCGTGTTCTACAACAATTTGAAGCACGCCTCCGGCGCAGTGGAACACATGGGCGATAACCTTACCGGCGATGGCGAGGGTGACGACGAGCAAATCAAGATTGAGCTGGGCAAAATCCCGGCAAACATCGAAAAGATTGATTTCACCGTGACCATTCACGAAGCCGAGGCGCGGAAGCAGAATTTTGGACAGGTGTCCAACGCCTTCATTCGCATCGTCGATGACGGCAACAACCAAGAGTTGATTCGCTACGACCTAGGCGAGGATTTCTCTGTGGAGACGGCAGTAGTGGTCGGCGAACTCTATCGCAACAACGGCGAGTGGAAATTCAACGCCATCGGCAGCGGTTTCTCCGGCGGCCTCGCGGCTCTGGGGAGGAACTTTGGCGTGAATGTTTGAGGCTCTGACTTAGCGTAAGGTGGGAGTGCCGCCTGTCGGGGCGGCTCTCCTCTTTCTCAAAGCCAACGGGCCAATCGCCGGAAAGGAGGCGGACACTAAATGATGTCAACCCATAAACTCCCTATCGTTTGTATCGTATTTACTATGGTAGCCTTGTTATTGACCGGTTGCGGCGGTAGCAGTAATAGCAATAAGCAGGTAGCCAACAGCAATAAGGAGGCGGAGGCTCAACAGAAGAAGTTGGATGCCTGGGATTTGACCAGTTATGCCAATCAATGTAGAGAAACTATTGACGGTAGTAGTGATGCTCAGGAAGTGAATGCGGCCAAAAAGCTACTGGTCGTGTTCGTGAAACACCATGATGCAGATGACCATCCCACGAATGCTCAGTTATCTAAAGAGGCACAAGCCGTTTCCGATGAAGAGGCCGAAGCGTTCTACCAGAATGATTTGGCAAAGAATATGGTTTTCTATCCCAATAAGAAAAAGGCGGCCGGAGCTAAACAAGTTGATGTTAAAAAGAACAACAACAATAGCAGAAAGCAGTCTGACCAAACAGCAGCATTGAATGCAGAAAAGGCTGTAAGCGCGATAGTTAATGGAAATGTGGAGATGGGGAGGAAATATATTGAGGTTGATATGAATTTAAATGGTGGGTTGGATACTTTTATAGGTCGTATGCATAGCGCGTTCTATAGAGTGTGTTTAAAGAAGAAAATTCAAGGTTTGCGTCAAAGCGATGATACAAATGATTTAATAATATCTCATACTACCATAGAGAATATAGATGCCAACCAAAAGAATGTTACTGTAACGATTGATGGCGATCCGATTCGTGTTAAAATGCTTAATGTTTCAGGTGAATGGAAAATGTCGATAAAAAGCTATATCGAAAATGGCGTATAAATAAGAGGTTCTTCGGCGCAGCTATTTGAGGCTCTGACTTGGCGTGAAGGACGGAGCGTCGTCTATACGGCGGCTCTCCGTGTTGTCGAAAGGAAGGACTGAGGCCATGAGACGCTTAGCAGTTTGTACGCTTATCATCTTTCTTGGTTGTTTTCTTGTGGGTTGCAAAGGCAACGTGTCTAAGCTAATCGGCGCGGTAAAGCGCGAGGTTAAGCAAGAGGCGGCCATGCAAGTCGTAGAAGGAGTTATTGATTCTCAAGTTGGAAATAAATCATCCACGCCGCAGCCTAGCACTAGAAGTTCCGTGAAATCCAATTTAAGCAAGGCAGGTGCCTTAGCAGCCGTCGGAGGCGCAGTATCGCAGTTGCCGACCAATAGCGATTTGACGCTGGGAAAAGTCAGTATCGGTTATAGTCGCGATGATGTCTATTCCCTAATGGGACGGGAAAGTGAAATTAAAGACCCAAATAACAGCGGCCATCTACGTTATCAGTACCCGGAGATGGAAGTGGTAATAACTGCCGGCAGAGTCACGGGTTTTGTATCAAATACTGGTGATGTGTCCACGCCGCGAGGTATTCGGCAGGGTGATTCTCTGCAGAAAGTGCTGAGTAATTATGGCGAACCTTATGCCCAGTCGGATTTCGATGATATGACGCTTTACGAATACAAGATGACTTCCCTTGACAGACGAGAGTGTCTCATGCGTTTCGCGGTCAAAAACGGCAGAGTCGATTACATCAGCGCCAGAGTTTTGGAATAAATGCGACGGTGAAAGGAGTATGCTATGCAGTATTACATCCCCGACAGTTCCTTTTATGTACGCTTATACATAATACAGATGGCAAAAGTGTCGGAGCAGATCGGAGGAATTTTCTCCGACACTTTTGTGGACAGGTGATTTTCTCTGTTGGACTTGAAAGGGGACTTGGTTATATGTCGATGTACGATTGCCCTCAATGCGGATCGAGCAATACGCAGAAGGTTTCCATTATGATGCAAGAAAATGTCTCCGTGAAAGATTTGAACATGATGGCCAAACAAGCCATCGAAGAAATGCCGAAAAAGAAGGATGAGCCCTGGAGCGGTGCTTTCTCTTTCTGCTTGCTGGGGATAGGTCTGCTGTATCTTTTGGGTGATTATTCTTTCGGGAAATGGGGCGGCCTGATTTTTTTAGCACTCGGTGGATTGATGTTATACGCCAGTTATTCGGCCCATCAATACAATGCTAACGAATACCCCAGACGTATGGCAGAATTTGACCGTAAGTACATATGTAAGCGTTGCGGCACAGTATTCACTGTTTAACGCGCTTCTTGCCGCAGTTATTGTAGCTCGAAGGGAGTGAGCGTTGTGAAAATGCTTCGTATTGGCGTGTGTCTGTTGGCAGTGATATTGTTACTGGCTAATATGGGTTGCGGTGGGGGAGTAGCCAAGGTTACGCCTAAGGTTGCCCCCAAAGTCTTCGGTGCTCTCAAGCAAGAGGCCAGAGATGCACTTGTCCAGCAAGGTCTAGAATACGCCGCCGGAGCGGTGACAGGCGGCAACTCCGTGGGCAAAAAAGATAACTACAATTCCCCCTCGGGTACCAAGTCTAAAGCGGCGGCGGTAGTTGGAGGAGCCGCCGCCGTGGCCGGAGCTACCGCCGGAGTCGTGAATGCTCAAAAGGGAGGAAAGACCTTAGAGGCCGGAAATGTACTGATTAGCTACTATCAGGCTATCGCCGCCGGACGTATGTCTGAGGCGTACAATTCCCTGTCTTGGGAAATGCAAAACCAACTGGGCACTTACGAAAGTTTTTCCCAAGGCTACACATCCACGGTTTCCAATGATGTCACAGATATACGGGGTATTGCCGAAGGGGATGACTATGTGGTACTATCCTACGAGCTACATTCCGTCGATAACATAAACGGGCGGCTGGTGCGGCAAACCTTTTTAGGGGAGGCCACGTTAGCCCTGCTTAAAGGACATTGGCTGATAACCGATTTCAATGTCAGGGTGAAATGACTGGGAAAGCGAGTGGTTACATGGAAATGCAAAGGGGTATGCGCGACAAGCTGGCGAAATACTTAGCGCCCGAGCGAGCTATGGAGGTGGAATTAAGCACCGTAGGCTCCGGGACGTATGATTATGCGGCTTTTGGTTTGGATGCGGCGGAAAAACTTTCCGATGACCGCTATATGGTGTTTTACAATCAACCGAAGTCCCCCGAAGGAGCCTTGACCTATCGCGAAATTTCCGGCGGCGGTGCTTTTTCTCTGCGGCTTCAAGACCTGCCCGGCAAGATAAACAAGGTGGTGTTTACCGTCAGCCTCGACGGCAACGGCACTATGGGCGAAATAACAAGCCATCGCGTACTTATCAAGCAAGACGGCCAAGAAATTTTGGCGGCGAAGCTGTCCGGCCAAGATTTTCAAGCGGAAAAAGCGATTATCTCATTGGCCATATATCGCAAGGGCGAATGGCGGTTTCAAATGGTAGCCAGAGGCTTTAATGGAGGCTTGGGAGATTTATTGCGCTCCTTTGGCGGCGAGGAGGCGGGGGCTGGTTCGCAGCCTGCGCCGCCGCCTGTGCCGCCCGTTTCCACCGTCAAGGCATCTCCTGTGCCCCCCGTTTCTGCAAAGCCTCAGCCGCAAAAGGCCGAGAAGGTTTCCCTGAAAAAAGGACAAAAAATTTCCCTCACTAAAAACGACAATAATTCACCCATCATCGTGGAAAACGGCTGGACAGCCAAAGGCAAGGACTACGATTTGAAAGCCTTGGTGCGTTACCGGGATGGCCGACTGATTTATGTGGGAGCCGCCAACGATGACGAGGTACTTATCACCCCGGAAGGCGCGATAAAACACGGCGGCGACGTGAAGAACGCCGGCGATATGGAGCGCATCGAGATAAAATGGCACAAGGACATAGCCTCGGTGGCGGTAAGTTCCTATTCGGCGTTGGAGAATGGCACCGGTTCCTTTAGAGAATACGGCGTCTTTGTCCGCATCACCAACGGCAAGCAGATAGTGGAAATCCCGGCCGCCAGCACCAGTGCAACTTATGACAGCTATACTTTGTGTTTTGGCGAGATACTGTTCGGACAAAATGGAGGGCTGGAGGTATCGGCTTTGGAAAAATACAGCGCGTCTGGTTCGGAAAGACGCATAGGCTACCAAGGGGACACCGTGGTCATGGACATAGGCCCCGTAGGAAAGTTTAAGGGTAGCATTGTCGGCTCGTTTTTTAAGTCGTTGTTTTCTTGAGTAGGTTTATTCGCTCACCCCTGCCGCTTCGCGGCTGTCCCCCCTCCAAAAGGGGGGATTTTTTGTTAAGTCACAGATTGTCTATTGAGAAATAGATATGCTTTTGTTATCATACTCTTGGATTCTAGGGAGAGTGAGTTAGCGTGCCAGAATTAAGTCGTTTTGGAGGAATGGTTATCTATATGCTGTTCCGGGATATTGGGCAACACAATAAACCGCACGTTCATGTGTATTATGGCGAATATGAAGCGGCTATAGCAATAGATGGGGAGCTGTTGGCAGGATCCCTTCCGCGCAAGCAATTAAAGATTGTGATAGGTTGGCTGGCGTTCCACGAGGAAGAAGCCTATAAGGCGTGGAACCGTGCTGTTCAAGGCGAACACTTTGAGAAAATATCGCCCATGAAGTGAGGTGACTTGAGTGTATGTTCTGAATGATATATGTTACGCCGGAGAGATGTTGGACGGTATAAAGGTAACAGCTGTTAAGCCCCTGCGCGGTGGCATAATGTTGGTAACATTTTCCACCGGAGAAAAAAGATTGTTTGATACCACAGAATTAGAAGGCTCTGCATTTGCGCCGCTAACGGATGAACGGGTTTTCCGCAATCCGGCTTTGTTCCATGGAGTAATTACCTGGAACAATGGGGAAATAGATATTGCCCCGGAAACGGTCTATCGGGATAGCTATGCTTATGAAGATGCATTTTAAAAAATTGACAACTGCGGCCTTACTGCGATAAGATATACGGACATAGTTTTCTAGTGTGGGATTTGGGGCAACGACTCAAGCAACGGGGGAAATAACATGACCCAATTTGACAAACGCAACATCAGCATGATGATGGATTTTTACGAAATGACCATGGCCAACGGTTATTTTGCCGGCAACGACAAGGACAAGAAAGTGGCCTTCGATGTCTTTTATCGGCAGAATCCCGATAAGGGCGGCTTTGCCATCTTTGCCGGCCTAGCGCAGGTCATTGAGTATGTGGAGGGCATGCAGTTCTCCGAGGAGGATGTGGAGTATTTTCGTAAGCAAGGCATCTTCTCCGCAGCATTCTTGGATTACCTGAAAAATTTCCGCTTCCAAGGGGATATTTACGCCTTCCCCGAAGGAACGGTTATGTACCCCAACGAGCCGATGATGACGGTGGTAGCGCCCCTCATTGATGCGCAACTGGTGGAAACGGCCATTTTGGCGCAAATAAACCATCAGTCCCTTATCGCTACTAAGGCTCGGCGCATAGTGAGAGCGGCGGAAGGTCGCGCCGTGTCTGATTTTGGCGCCAGACGCGCCCACAATTTGGATGCCGCCACCTACGGCGCCCGAGCCGCTTATATCGGCGGCGTGGTGGGGACGGCGACGGTTTGCGCCGGTCAGCAGTTCAACATTCCCGTCAACGGCACCATGGCGCACAGTTGGGTTATGTTCTATGGAGACGAGTACGCGGCGTTTAAGCATTACGCCGAAACTTATCCCGATGCCACCGTGTTACTGGTGGATACCTACGACGTGATTCATTCCGGCATCCCCAACGCTATTCGCGTGGCCAAAGAAGTTTTGGCGCCTATGGGAAAACGCTTGGCCGGAGTGCGTATTGATTCCGGGGACTTGGCGTATCTTTCCAAAAGGGTGCGGCAAATGCTGGACGAAGCGGAGCTTACCGATTGTCGCATTGTGGTGTCCAATAGTTTGGATGAATTTACCATTTCTTCCCTCTTGGCGCAGGGCGCTAAAATAGACAGCTTTGGCGTAGGCGAAAGGCTCATCACGGCGCGATCAGAGCCGGTGTTCGGCGCGGTGTATAAACTGGCGGCGGTAGGCGAAAACGGGAATTTCACTCCGCGCATTAAGGTTTCGGAGAACGTGGAAAAAATCACCAATCCGGGGCTGAAGGATATTTACCGGGTTTATGACAAGGACGGTCATGCCGTAGCCGACCTTATGGCGGTGTGTGGGGAAAAAGTCGATATGAGTACTCCTTTCCGCTATGTGGATCCTCAGAAGCCGTGGAAAAATCGCACCTTCCAAGATTGCACCGTGAAAAATTTACGTCGTCTCTATGTGCAAAACGGCAAACGCACCGAGGAGCTACCTTCCTTGGCCGATATTCGCGCTTATGTTAATCATCAGCTGACCCACGAAATTTGGGAAGAGGAACAGCGTTTCGAGAATCCCCATCGTCATTACTTGGATATGACACCGGATTATTACGAATTAAAGATGGGACTCTTGTATGAAACGCGCAAGCAACACGGCTGAGAATTGCTGAGGCGGAAACATTTCCTAGGAGTTGATGGGGTGTTTACGGGAAAGACCAAAAATTTGGGGATAATAGGCTGGCCGGTGGCGCACTCCTTTTCCCCGGCCATGCAAAACGCGGCCTTGCAGAAAGCCGGCTTGGATTTTGTCTATGTGGCCATGCCGGTGGAGCCGGCGGATTTAGAGCCGGCGGTGAACGGACTGCGCAGTTTGAATTTTCGCGGCGTCAACGTCACCATCCCTCACAAAACAGCCATTATTCCCCTTTTAGACGAAGTTACCGAAGATGCGCAGATGATTGGCGCGGTAAATACCGTGGTCAATGACCATGGTCGTCTAAGGGGTTATAACACCGATGTCCAAGGTTTCATGAAAGCGCTTACGGCCACCGGCTTTTCGGCAGAAGGGCTGAATGTAGCGGTATTAGGCGCCGGGGGAGCAGCCAGAGCCGCCTTGTGGGGACTCATCAAGGCCAAGGCGCAACGGGTTTATTTGGGAGTACGCAATCCCGGGCGCGCCGAACTTTTGGTAAAAGATTTTCGCGCCAAGGGCGAAGTCAAGGCCTACGATTGGTTGTCGGATGAGTGGCAGGATTATCTTTCCAAAGCCGAGCTAATCATAAACACCACGCCCTTGGGCATGGCGCCCAAGTCGGACGCTATGCCCCCCGTGAACTGGGAAAAGGTCAGACCGGGGGCTTTTGTCTATGACGTTATTTATACCCCGGCCAAGACCAGATTTTTGCAAGAAGCCGAGGCCAGAAAGCATCCGATTTTAAACGGCGAGGCCATGCTGGTTCAGCAGGGGGCGGCCTCCTTCCGTCTGTGGACGGGGGAGACGCCGGATACGGATTTAATGCGAAAAGTGTTGCGCGAAGCTCTACAAAATAAGTGAGGGGGAGCCATCATGTCACAGCTGGCAGATACCGCTTTCAGCATTATTGCCGCCGCCGGAGAAGGTCGCGCTCACATCTTGGAGGCCTTGAAACAGGCGCGGCAGGGTGATTTTGCCAAGGCCGACGAGCTGATGAAACGCGCCGAGGAACGTTTGCTTACGGCGCATCGCACCCAGACGGAAAAATTCTTGAAGCGCGAAGCCGCCGGGGAGATTGATGATTCCATGACGGTTATCGTGGCTCACGCTCAAGATTATGTGATGACCGCCATGACCATGAAGGATATAGCGGTGGAGTTACTCTATATGTACCGCCGCTTTTCACAGTTATGAGTATGACGGGGCTTTGCCCCGTTCCCCGGCAGGGGAAATAATTTCCCCTGCACCCCTTGATTGATTATAAAATTTTAGGGAGGAATGGCTTTGCGTGGCATACGAGGGGCGACCACCGTCGAAGAAAATACCAAAGAGGCCATCAGTCAGGCAGTGCAAGAACTGATGCAGGGTATCGTGACCCAAAATGAGCTATGTCCCGAGGATATTGGCGCCGCTATCTTTACCGCCACCGAAGATATTACGGCGCTTTTCCCGGCGGCAGGAGCAAGACAGCTCCCCGGTTTTGATCTCGTTCCCCTGTTCGATGCGCGGCAAATGGATGTGACGGGAGCACTCCCTCGGTGTATTCGCGTTTTGGTGTTGGCCGACGTTGACAAGCCCCAAGCAGCCATTCGCCATGTGTATTTACGCGAGGCTAGGAAACTCAGGCCGGATTTGGTATGTTTACCCAGATGAAAACGAAGGAGAAAACTATGCGCGAACTTTTAGAACTGCTGGAGCATGACGCGAGACGACCGGTGAGCGAACTGGCGGCTATGTTGCACCGTAGCGAGTACGAAGTCGAGAAGCAAATGAAGGAACTGGAGAGGGATAAGATTATCCTCTCCTATAATACCCTAATAAACCGCGATAAATTGGGGGATGATACCGTCACCGCCATTATCGAGATAAATTTAACGCCTCAGCGCGAAGTGGGCTTTGATTCCATTGCCGAGCGGATTTATCGTTTTGACGAGGTGCGGACGGTTTATCTCATGAGCGGCAGTTTTGATTTGCTCGTTATCATCGAGGGAAAATCCCTGAACGAGGTGGCGAATTTTGTGGCTACGCGCCTCTCTACCATCGAGGGCGTGACGGCTACGCGTAGCCATTTTATGCTGAAAGCCTACAAAAAAGACGGCGTTATTATGAATGACGAAAAAATTGACCGCAGACTGGTGGTGTCTCCATGAGCGACATCAACTGGCAGGAACGTCTTTCCCCCGGGGTGAACGCTATCGCCCCTTCGGGCATCAGAAAATTTTTTGACATTGCGGCGCAGATGAAGGACGTTATTTCCTTGGGCGTGGGGGAGCCTGATTTTGTAACCCCTTGGTCGATTCGGGAAAGTTGCGTTTATGGCCTAGAGCAGGGGCACACTTCTTACACCGCTAATCGCGGTATGCCGGAACTGCGCGAGGAAATCGCCAAACACTTTCAGCGGCGTTATGACCTGACCTACGACAGCAACACCGATGTTTTGGTGACGGTGGGGGTCAGCGAAGCGTTGGATATAGCCATGCGAGCGGTGGTGGCTCCCGGGGATGAGGTGCTTATCCCGGAGCCTTGCTATGTGTCATATCAGGCTTGCGCCACTCTAGCCGGTGGGGTGCCGGTGTCGGTGGCGGCGAAAATAGAAAACGAATTTCGCATTACCCCGGCAGAATTAGAACCCTATGTCACGGAACGTACCAAGGTACTTCTCATCGGCTATCCCAATAATCCCACGGGCGCCATTATGACCCGTGATGATTTATTGGCTTTAGCGGATTTTGCCAAGAAACACGACCTGATTGTGATTTCCGATGAAATTTATGGGGAGCTGACCTACGGCGGCGAGGAACACGTTTGCTTTGCCACCTTGCCGGGAATGCAGGAGCGCACCATTCTCTTGAACGGTTTTTCCAAGGCTTATGCCATGACGGGGTGGCGCATAGGTTATGCCCTTTCTAATCCCACCATCATCGCGGCCATGACGAAAATTCACCAATATACCATGCTTTGCGCCCCCATTACGGCGCAGATGGCAGCGGTGGAAGCGTTGCGCCACGGCGAGAAGTACATGAAAAAAATGGTGGCGGAGTACGATCGGCGGCGGCATCTTATCTATGACGGCTTTATCAAAATGGGGCTGGAGTGTTTTGAGCCGAAGGGAGCCTTTTACATTTTCCCCAACATCGCCGCCACGGGTTACACCTCCGACGAATTTGCCGAGGAACTTTTGAAAGCCGAGCATGTGGCCTTGGTTCCCGGTAGCGCCTTTGGGGCTTGCGGCGAAGGTCATGTGCGTTGCTCTTACGCCACTTCGGTGGATAAGATTTCTCAAGCCTTGGTGCGCATCGAAAATTTCATTCGGCACCATAAGAAGCGATAGAGGACTCGTGCCATGGCCAAACAGTATAAAAAATTGCAACAAAAAATTCACCCTCCGAAAAAAACGGAGCCGCCCAAGGCCAAGCCGGGCAAGGATTATCTCCTCATGGCGGTTATCGTCTTTACCTTGGGAGTGCTTATCCTCGGTTGGAACTATTTGGACAACATGAACCGCGCTATGTATTTCCTGCTCGTCGCCAGTCTTACCTTGACTTACGCCAACCGCCACGCGAGACTGACAGCCACCCAGAAAATTTATATGGAGCGAGCCAGCATGGCTTCCATGGGGCTGGCGGTAGCGATGTTTGTAATCCTCTTGGTACAACAGTATATTTTGTCGTGAGAGTGTGTTCTCCCCCCTCTAAGAGGGGGGCTTTTTTAAATTTAGGGAGGCGGTTGCTGAAGCAAAAAAAAATTGGTAAAATTAGGCAAGCTAATTTTTACATGGAAAGATTTAGGGTGTGGTGAAATGATAACAGTAAATGGCTACGCCAAAATAAATTTAACGCTGGACATATTGGGAAAACGTCCTGACGGATTTCATGAAGTGGCCATGGTGATGCAATCCTTGGCGCTCAACGATACGTTGACGCTGGAAAAGGACGCTGGCATTAAGCTGACCATCGAGGGAAGCGATTTACCAGCGGATGACACCAATCTGGCTTGGCGCGCGGCGGATTTAATGCGCCGTGAATGCAATATTGGCGGCGCGGACATAAAACTTACCAAGCGCATCCCCATTGCTGCCGGGCTGGCCGGCGGTAGCGCCGATGCGGCGGCGGTGCTCCGGGGACTGAATGAGCTGTACGGTCTTAATCTTTCTTGGGCGGATTTGGCAAAACTGGGCGCTAAACTTGGTTCCGACATTCCCTTTTGTTTGTACGGCGGCACCATGCTGGCCACCGGTCGCGGTGAAATTCTAACGCCAATGGACGCCTTGCCTAAAACGCAGATTGTTTTGGCCAAACCGCCCATTTCCATCTCTACTCCTTGGGCGTATCGGGAGTATGACGCTTTAACCGAGGTCAATCATCCCGATAACGACGCTATGCAAAAGGCCATAGCCAGTGGCAACATTATGGAAGTCGCCAGTCTTTTAGGCAACGTGTTGGAGGGAGTGGCTGTCGCCGCGTACCCGGTGATTGAGGAATATAAACAGGCCATGCTCTCGCAAGGCGCCATAGCTGCCATGATGTCCGGCAGTGGGCCTACCGTGTTCGCCTTAACCAAAGACGAGGTCGTCGCCAACAAAATTGCCGCATATCTAGAAGCCAACACACAGGCGCAAGTGGTAGTGACGCAGACCACGGCTGGCAATTATTAAAATTTTATTCTTGGGGCTTTGCCCCAAACCCCAGCAGGGGAAATAATTTCCCCTGCACCTCTCAATAGATGTGTGGTTTTTAACCAAGTATAGTATGAGTGCTTGATACTCGATACTCGTGAATAGGGAAATTTAACTAGGGTTTCCAAAGGGGATTATCCCCTTTGGCCGCCGGAGGCAAAAAACAAAAAATAGGAGAAAAGTATGGAGCAAAAACTGGCGCCGATTTGTTTGGATAACTATCAGCCGCTCCGAGAGGTGGTGTGCGCGGCCTTGCGCGATGCCATTCGCAGCGGCATTTTGGAACCGGGGGAAAGGCTGATGGAGGTGCAACTGGCCGAAGAATTAGGGGTCAGCCGCACGCCGGTGCGAGAGGCGATCAGGAAATTGGAGCAAGAGGGCTATGTGGTGATGATGCCCCGACGCGGCACCTATGTGGCCAGTATTTCCATTCGCGACATCAGCGAAATTTTTGAGATACGCACGGCTTTGGATTCGCTATCCAACGGCCTCGCCGCCGAGCGCATTACCGCCGAGGAATTGGAAAGCCTGCAGCGGCATTTGGTGTTAATCGGTCAACAAATCAAAGACGGCGACATGGAAAAAATCGTGGCCACCGACATTGAGTTTCACGACCTCCTTTACCAAGCGGCCAGAAATGCGCGACTGGTGGGGATTATTTCCAATTTGCGCGAGCAGCTGACCCGTTTTCGCACCCAGTCCATGTCGTATCCCGGTAGGCTGGAGGAAACCTTGGAGGAACACCGCGCCATTGTGGAGTGTATCGCCCAAGGAGATGTTCGCGCCGCCAAACGCGCCGCCGAAAAACACATGGAGAACTCGGAGAAAACCTTACTCAAGGCCATAGGAGCCTTAAAACCAAAGTCTGCGGCTAAAACTAAAGCCTCGGTAGCCAAGAGTGATGCGTAGGCAACAAAATAAAGACCCTCTCCCAGAGAGGGGATGCCGCGAAGCGGCAGGGGTGAGTACGAAATTCAGTAGGAGGAAAACCAATGTACGAGGATTTAATCGAAAAGAAAATCAACAGCGAGCCTGTCTTTGACGGGGTGTTGCTCCATGTAAAGCGAGACACAGTCAGCCTCCCCAACGGTCATGAAGCCGTGCGCGAATGGATAAAGCATCCGGGGGCTTCGGCGGTAGTGCCGGTTCTCCCCGACGGACGCATTATCTTAGTGCGCCAGTTCCGTTACCCGGTGGATAAGGTAACTTTGGAAATCCCCGCCGGGAAGCTGGACGCGCCGGGAGAAGATCCCTTGCTTTGCGCCCAGCGCGAACTTAACGAAGAAACGGGCTACACCGCCGCCAAATGGACGAAACTTACCACCATCGCCACCACCGTGGGCTTTTCCGACGAATATATTCATCTGTATGCGGCGGAGGGCTTAACTCCCGGCAAGCAACACCCGGATGACGATGAGTTCATCAACGTGGTGAAGGTGGATTTAGCGGAGGCCGTGGCCATGACCCAAGACGGGCGAATTTTCGATGCCAAATCCGTGGCGGCCATTTTGCTCTTGGCGCGGCACTTAGCTTGATTTTTTTGGGGCTTTGCCCAAAAATGAAATTGTTCTCTAAAAATAGGAGGCAAGATGTTCGATTTTAATTTTATGCAGATAGTGGCCGGACTCCCCGGCCTGATTATTGCCATGGTGATTCATGAATACGCCCACGCCAGAGTGGCGGTGGCCCTGGGAGATTTCACTCCGAAATTTACCGGTAGGCTCACCCTAAATCCCATGGCGCATATCGATCCCATAGGGCTTTTGATGCTCTTTTTGGTGCATTTCGGCTGGGCTAAACCCGTGATGATAAACACCTATAATTTTCGCAATCCTCGGCGAGACGATATTTTGGTGTCCGTGGCCGGCCCCGGCGCTAATTTAATCACGGCCTTTGTCGCCCTTGTCCTACTCCTTGTGTATGACAAGTTCGTGGGGGGAATGTCCACGGGAATGTATTGGGTATTCCGGCTCATTATTGAGTACAACATCGGTTTTGCCATTTTTAACATGATACCTCTGCCGCCCCTAGACGGCTCCCATATTTTAAAACAACTTTTGCCGCGAGAACTGGCTTATAGGCTGGATGGTTTGGAACGCTACAGTTTCATTATCCTTATTCTGCTCCTGATGACCCCGGTTCTTAGCATGATACTCGTCCCCTGCCGCGAGCTGGTGTGGAGCTTGTTTAGTTTGCTCCTCAGTCCCTTTTTTTAAACCAAAGCCATGGAAGGCAACGGTTATAGCGTAAAGATTGATGTCTTTGAAGGCCCTATGGAGCTTTTGATGCATCTCATCGAGAAAAATAAAATTGACATCTACGACATTCCCATTGTGGAACTCACGCAACAGTACATGGATTATCTTGACAGGTTCAAAGAATTTAACATGGAGGTGGCCAGTGAATTTTTGGTAATGGCGGCCACCCTCCTGCAAATAAAATCAAGAATGATGCTGCCTAAGGCGGAAAAGGAAGAGGCAGATCCGGAAGAAGACCCCAGATTGCAACTGGTGCAAAGCATCTTGGAATATCGGCGTTTCAAAGAGGTCAGCGCCCGGCTCCGCGAGATGGCCGACGAGCAGGAGCGTTTTTTCACGCGCGCTCCCATGCCGATACCTACCAAACACGCGCCGCCGGACAAGATGTCCCTTGACCTCTTGGTGGAAGCCTTCTATTCCGTATTGGAGGTAAAGGCGGAATTAAAAATCCCCGACGCGCTGGTGGCGCCGGAGGAATACAACATTCAAGACAAGATGGAGGATATTATGTCCCTGCTGCATCGCGCCAACGGAAAACTGCTCTTTTCGGAGTCCTTTCGTTCCGGCACTAGGTCGGAGCTTATTGTCACCTTCCTCGCCATGCTGGAGCTTATCAAGCTCAAATTGGTGGCGGTAAGACAACAACGGCTGTTTGCGGAGATTTATATTTCGATTATTTTGCCGGAAGAACAAGAAAAAGAGGGAGGCTAATATATGCTGATTATACCGGCCATAGACATTCGCGGCGGCAAGTGTGTCCGCTTGGTGAAGGGAGATTTTCAGGCCGAAACCGTTTTTTCCGATAACCCGGCGGCCATGGCGCAAAAATGGCAGTCGCAAGGTGCAAGGTTCTTGCATTTGGTTGATTTGGACGGAGCCTTAGCCGGTGCGCCACAGAATCTCGCTACGGTTAAGTCAATTTTAGATGCCGTCAAGATACCGGTGGAACTGGGGGGCGGTATTCGGGATCTCGCTACCATCGAAAAAATTTTAGCCCTTGGCGTAAGCCGGGTTATTTTAGGCTCCGTAGCGGTACGCAATCCCGATTTGGTGGCGACGGCCTGTAGCAAATACGACGATAAAATCATCGTGGGCATTGACGCTAAGGACGGCATTGTGGCCGTTGATGGTTGGGGGGTGTCCGGCGACGTTAAAGCCGATGTATTGGCGCAAAAAATGGCGGCGGTGGGGGTAAAGACCATCATTTATACCGACATCAGCCGCGACGGAACCCTCGCCGGTATCAATGTCGAGGCCACCGCCGCGCTCGCTAAAGCGAGCGGCCTAAACATTATCGCCTCCGGGGGGGCTAAATCTTTGGAGGACATTCGCGCCCTGAAACAACACGAGACCGACGGCATTGTGGGAGTGGTGCTAGGGAAATCTTTATACACCGGCACGCTAGATTTGCCCCAAGCCTTAGCCGTCGCGGAAGGAGTGTAGCTGATGTACACCAAACGCCTTATACCATGCCTTGACGTAAAAGAGGGTCGCGTGGTGAAGGGGACGAATTTTGTGGGTTTGCGCGATGCCGGTGACCCGGTGGAACTGGCCAAACGCTACGATGCGGAACGCGCCGACGAGCTGGTTTTTTTGGACATTACCGCCTCCCACGAAAAACGCGGCACCATGGTGCAAATCGCCAGCGATTGCGCCTCGCAGGTGTTTATTCCCTTTACCGTAGGCGGTGGGATTCGCACGGTGGAGGATATGCGGCGAATGCTTAAAGCCGGCGCCGACAAAACTTCGGTGAATACCGCCGCCATTAAAAATCCGGACTTGATACGCGAAGGCGCGGCGCGTTTTGGTAGCCAGTGCATTGTTTTAGCAGTGGATGCCAGACGCAGCGGCGAGAATCGTTGGGAGGTTTATATTAACGGCGGTCGGACACCCACGGGACTTGATTGCCTTGAATGGGTAAAAAAAGGCGTGGCCTTGGGGGCAGGGGAAATTCTGCTCACCAGTATGGATGCCGACGGCACCAACGAAGGCTACGACATACCCTTGACCCGGGCGGTGTCCGAGGCGGTTAATGTGCCGGTTATTGCTTCCGGGGGGGCGGGCAAATTGGAACATTTTTATGAGGTGCTGACGGAAGGCAAGGCCGATGCGGTCTTGGCGGCTTCGGTGTTTCATTATGGCCGTTTCACCGTCAGACAAGTGAAGGACTACCTAAAATCCCGAGGAGTGGAGGTAAGATTCTGATGGAACAAGAAAAACTGGATTTATCCATGATAAAATTTGACGCGCAGGGCTTAGTGCCGGCCATCGTACAGGAAGAAAGCGGCCAAGTGTTGATGCTGGCCTACATGAACGAGGAGTCACTGAAAAAGACTTTAGAGACGGGCTACACTTGGTTTTACAGCCGCAGCCGCCAAAAACTTTGGCAGAAAGGGGAAACCTCCGGCAACGTGCAGCAGGTGAAGTCCGTTTCCTACGATTGCGACGGCGATACTCTGCTAGTCATAGTGCATCAAACGGGAGTAGCTTGCCACACCGGCTCGTATTCTTGTTTCAGTGGGCGGCGTTTGGGGATAAGCGAAAAAGGACTGGCCGTTATTCCGCCGGAAAAACAGCAAAGTTTGGCGCAGATACTGAACGACCTTTATGCGGTGATAGCAGACCGTCGCTTACATCCGGTGGAAGGCTCCTATACCAATTATCTGTTCGACAAAGGACAGGACAAAATCCTGAAAAAAGTGGGCGAGGAAGCGGTGGAAACCGTCATCGCCTCCAAAAATATGCAACGTGAAGAAATTCTCTACGAGATGGGTGATTTGTGGTATCACTGCTTGGTACTTTTAGCCTTCCACCAGCTTTCGCCGGAAGACCTTTTCGCCGAGCTGATGAAGCGACGCAAAGGCGGCGCCTATCATAAATTCACCGGCAAAACCGGCGAGAGGCCGGATATGTGAAATCCATGGAACTCACCGCCGATGTGCGTTACCTGAAAGGCGTGGGCGAAAAAAAAGCCGCCCAACTCAAAAAATTAGGCATTGACACCGTCAATGACGTTTTAACCCACTACCCACGGGGCTACGAAGACCAAAGCACCGTCACGCCGATAAATTCTATCGTGGTGGGGGAGAAAGCCACGGTTATGGGGAGGGTAACGCAACTGACCGAAAAAACCGCTCGCCGGGGAATGAGCATTTTAACGGCGTTTTTGGAAGATGACAGCGGCTACCTGCAAGTAACTTGGTTTAACCAAAGCTATCTCAAAAAGAAAATCAAGGTGGGGCAAAGGCTGTTTGTGGCGGGCAAGGTTGGTTATGCCTACGGTGGACAGGGGCAACTTGCCTTATCGCAACTCACCGCTTGTCACTTCTTGGAAAAGGACGATGAGGTTCCCGTGGGGATAGTACCCGTTTATCCCACTACGGAGGCCATCAAACAGTCATTTTGGCGAAAACTGCTAGGGCAAATTTTAGCCGAGGCGAATTTAACGGAATCCATCCCGGAAAACATTCGGGAGAAATATCGCCTAATTACGCGCCGCGAAGCCTTAACGGGGATTCACCGGCCTACCTCTTTGGCGCAAATAAAAAAAGCCCGGCGGCGGCTGGCTTTTGAAGAATTGTATCTCATACAGTGCGGCTTGCTCATCATAAAAAAACAATACCGAGACAAGCAAAAGGGCATTCGCCACCTCATGCAGGGCAGTTTAACCACCGGCCTTTTGGCCGCCCTGCCGTTTCAACTCACCGCCGATCAAGCCGAGGTTTGGCAAGAGATAACGCGCGACATGGAAAGCCCCCTCCCCATGCGACGCTTGGTGCAGGGCGATGTAGGCTCCGGTAAAACCGTTGTGGCCATGCTGGCGCTCACCAAAACCGTAGAAAACGGTTTTCAAGGGGCGCTCATGGCTCCCACGGAAATTTTGGCGCAGCAACACTACGAAAATTTTACTAAGCAACTCAGTCCTTTGGGGATTCGCGTGGCGTTGCTGTCGGGGCAACTGACGAAGAAGAAACGGGAAACGCTTTACGCCGAGATTGCCGCCCATGAAGTTGATATTGTTATCGGCACCCACGCCCTTATTCAAGAGGGAGTGACCTTTGCGCGGCTCGGTTTGGCGGTAACGGACGAGCAACACCGCTTCGGCATTGCCCAACGGTCGGCGCTAGAAAAAAAAGGCGCCCTCACCCCCGACGTATTGGTGATGACGGCTACGCCCATTCCGCGCACCATGACCCTGACGGTTTACGGCGATTTAGACGTGTCCGCCATTCGGCATTTGCCGCCGGGTAGAAAAGCGGTACGGACTTTTTTGCGTCACACCGATAGGCGCGAGCTTATTTACCGCTTTGTCCTCAAAGAAATTCAGCATGGGCGACAAGCCTACGTGGTATGTCCCTTGATAGAAATGAACGAGGAAATAGCTTTGCCCTCGGCGGCAGAAATATACGAGGAACTGACCCACGGAATTTTTCGGGGGATTCCCTGCAGCCTCATTCACGGCAAACTGAAAAAAGCCGACAAGGAAGAGGTCATGGCGGCGTTCCACGCCGGTAAAATAAAACTCTTGGTAGCCACCACCGTTATCGAAGTGGGCATCAACGTCCCTAACGCCAGTATAATGGTCATAGAACACGCCGAACGCTTTGGCCTCGCCCAACTCCATCAACTCCGAGGACGCATCGGACGGGGGGAGTATCAATCCTATTGCATTTTGGTGTCGGACAGCCGCACCGACACCGCTAGGGAACGTCTCGCCATCATGGAGAGTACCGCCGACGGTTTCCAACTGGCCGAGGAGGATTTGAAACTACGTGGGCCGGGACAATTTTTCGGCGAGCGGCAGCACGGTCTGCCGGATCTAAAAATCGCGGACGTGTTCAGCGACATGGATATTTTATTGGAGGCCAGGCAAGCCGCCGCCGAAACCTTGGCGAGCGAGGCGGCGGTGCGCCATATACTGCCGCTATTAACGGCACAATACCATGAGCAATTCGCCCATATAACTGCTAATTAAGCTGTTCAATAGAATTTTTATTATGGGGTGCAGGGGCGTAAGTCCCTGCCGGAGTCAAGAGGCAGAGCCTCTTGTGGGGTTTGGGGCAACGCCCCAACAAAATAGGAGGTAAATCAAATGAGTGCCAAACACATCAAACAAGAGGATTTTGCCGCCGAGGTCTTGCAGGCACCAGGCACCGTGTTGGTGGATTTTTTCGCCCCGTGGTGCGGCCCGTGCCAAAACTTTTCCCCCGTTATTGACGAGGTGGCCGCGAGGCACCCCGAAGTCAAGGTGGTAAAGCTCAACGTGGACGAAGCGCAAACGGTAGCGCAACAGCACGACATCATGTCCATCCCTACCTTGATGCTCTTTAAGAACGGTCAAAAAGTGAGCGAATCCGTGGGTTTGCTGCCCGTTGAGCAAGTGGAGAGCTTGCTAGAACCTTGAAGCGCTAGTCGTGGCACCTTGTACCCTCCGAGAGGAGATGCTTTCCATGCGAAATTGGCGTCGACCGCTCCTCTACTATGCGGCGGCCATGCTCTACATCTACACCACCTACGCACTGTCGCAAGGGCAAACATCGCCAACTTTCTTCGGCGATACTCCCTTAAAACGATCTTTAATGCTGTGCTTCTACACCAACAGCTCGGTGGCTGTAGGTTTTCTCGCCTTCGCCTTCTCCTATGAGCGTTTTCCTCAGACCAAAATCATCCGCTACCTCATGGCGGTGGTGGGGGCGGTGTGTATCCCCTTGACCGCTTCTGCGGAGACGACCTCCCTGCCGATCCTCGCGCTCGTCATGCTGTCGGTGGGTTATTTTGCCGGCGGAGCGCATTACATAACGGCCATGACTATAGAGGCGCCTTGGCGCGGCAGATTTTTGGGCGGCGCCATTGCGCTGACGGTTTTGGTGCAATACGGTCTATCTGCCGAGGGTAAAGAAGTACCCACTTGGCTGTTGCTAGGAATCTTGGCGGCTAACGTCCTACTTGCAGAGCTTTGTTTTCGGCAGCTAGGCAATGCATTGCCTAGACCGTCGGTTGCGTCAGAGGACGAGAGGCGCCCTCCTCCTTCGCCGCGCTTTCTCGCCATGCTCATGGTTATGGTGGCGACACTGGCTATGCTCCACGGTTGCGGCGACTGTTTGGCCTTGGAGTTTTACGCCAAATTTGACGAATCTCTTTTCCATGACACGGTGCGACTGTTTTTTCCCGTGGGGATAATTATCGCCGGTTATGTGGCGGATTTGGCTCAACGGCGGTATCTCTTGCGAGCGACGGCCATCGCCCTGTTGCTACGAGTAGTATCCCTCGTGGTAACGGACACCAATGAGGGCTTTTTCTTGAGTCAAAGCGCCGAATACTTCGTGGATTCTTTTTGCATCATGAGCTACACCCTGTATTTTTTGGACGTGGCCGCCGATTCATCGCGCCCCTCCTTGTGGGCAGGCATGGGGCGAACCATCGCCCTGCCGGTGTCTGCCGTGTCCGCCAATGTTTTCGGGCTTATTTGGGCGGATTTTTCCGTGCAGGGTTTTATGGCGGCCTATGTGCTGATACTGGCGCTCTTGAATCTTTTTTCCTACCACGGCGCCTTTCGCGAATGGCTAGAAATACCGGCCTATGCGGCCCCGGAGATGTCCGGCGTAAGGGACACCCCCACGTCAAATTTGCCCACGGCTACGCCGGAAAATGCGTCTGCGGAAAAAATATCGTCCATCGCGGTAGCCAGCGCGTCGATGATTCCGGCGGCAATGACGGAGGCCAAAAACATCGCCGCTTACAAGGAAAGATTCGCCTTCACCGACCGGGAGACGGAGGTGCTAACGCTGATTTTACAAGAGCAAACCGCCGCCGCCATAGCTGAAAAGCTGGGCATCAAGGAGCGTACCGCCCGCTACCACATAGCCAACATTTTACGCAAAACCGGCACCAAACATCGAGCGGAATTGAGGCTATTGCTTAGTTTGACGGAGGTGTAACATGGAAGAAATCAAAGGTATTGTCACGGCCTTATCGCCGGTAATTCATTCCGAGAGTTTCAGTCGGGCGCAAGATGATGAGGCCAAAAATCGGAGCGACAACACGGAAAACGTTAAGCCTTTTCGCCGTATGCGCTATATTTTTGCCGCTGATAACGGTTACGCCTCGCGCGGCGTGCCGGTAATCTCCGGCAATTCCCTGCGCGGCGTGGGGCGTGGCCTTTTGGTGCGTCATAGCCTCGAAGACGTACTCGATATTACCTTGGAGGATATTTTACAGGACGTAAAGGGTGCCGGTACCGTGGCCAAATTTATGACCATTCTATTCTACAAAGGCGGCGTAACTCCCAAGGGCATCAAGGCTGACGGCAGCGTGAAAGCCGAAACTTACCTTGGTGTCCAAAGAGCTATCCCTTGGCTGGATTTGCTGGGGGGTGTCTATGCCGTGCGACATTTCGAGTCGGCCTTGAAAGTTGGTATCCTCGCCCCTGTCACCTACGAGCTGGCGCCCCTTTTTGCCAAGGATTTTCCCGAAGTGGAGCCGCAATTGAGCCTCGCCGATATTCAGGAAACGGTGGTCAGACACACGCGGACGACCATGCCGGGAGAGGACAGCAAAGAGGACTCCACCCAGATGATTTTTGCCGCCGCCACCTTGCCGGCCGGGACTCGCTTCTATTCTTACAATGTCTGCCATTCGGAAAGCGAAGGTACTTTACTGGCTTTTCGCGCCATGTTCGCCCTGATTAAGCTGTACGGTTTTGTGGGCGGTATGTCCTCCAAAGGTTTCGGCCATGTGTCTTGCGACTATAATCTTGACGCCACTAAAGCCATTAGCGAGTACGACGCATATCTTAAAACCCACCGTGAGGAAATTATCGCCTCTATCCTCAGTATCGCCACCGATTTCGGATATACCCTGTCCGAGAAGGATAAGAAATGATGGAGGAATTTACCGGGATCCAGCTAATATATAAGGGGCTGAATCCTCATCTAAAACTCTGCGCCGATGACAGACGTTGCAGTTTATGCGGCGGTAGGCTGATAGAGGGCTTTGATTACCTAGTTGATAAGGCCATAGGCAACAGCTGGACGGACACGGCGCGACAAGAGGCCAAGGATTCTGATTATCTGTGCGCCGCCTGTTGGTACATGCTGAAAAAACAGGGCAAAAATGCCTACTGGCAAAACCGCAACGCCGTTATCTTCACGCCTACGGTGGTTCGCCCCTTATACACCGATGAGTTTTCTGCCTGTCTCCAAGAGGATTTTCACGAACCCCGTCTCTTTATGCTACGCGCCGTGGGGGATTCTTCGGTGTTGCAACGTCATTCCGAAATACAGGCCAATCACGCCTTGTCCTACCGTCCCGAAAAAATAAAAATATGCGCTTATAAGCTACTCTTGGGAGATAATATGTATTTGAGCGGCGTAGTGGAAACAAATGCCCCGGCGTTGCTCCAAAAAATTGCCTATTTGGAAAATACGGCGCGGCACTATATCGTCCCTTACATCGACGCGATAAACGCCGAAAAGAAAGGCAAAGACAAATGGAAACCGGGCGGCTGTCGGCTGCACGTTATGTCGAAACTCAGAGCCGCATACCTGCGCGGCGGCATTTCTTACGGTTCCCCGGCGTTATCGTTGGCCATTTTTTTGGCGGCCTACAACATTTACCCGGAAAAAAGAAAAGAAGGGGGCGACGCTCCATGAGTACCTGTTATCGTGTGCGTTTTTTCCTCAGCTCGCCCCTTTGTTTTGCCGGGAACAAAGATATTCGCCCCCTGATGCTGGATGCTATTTTGGCCTACCAATGGATGCGCCAAAATGGTCACTACAAGACTGCGGCAGAAAACATCGCCCAAAATCTTATTTTTCCCGAACTACCCCTTGAGCGCGTTGGCAAATGCTACGGCGCCTCCGCCATGGTCATTCCCCAAGAAGCGGTATATATGGCGCAAGACGGCTATGTGCGCCCAGCTGATTGGGAATTTGCCCTTGCTCGCCATACCCCGAAGTTTTCCCTGCGTTATGGCGATAGCAGTATCTTTGCTTCTGGTCCACTTAGAGCTTATTTAGAGCCGCAGTGGCTGATGTCCATGCCCTACGTTGATTTTTACGCCAATGTCATTGACGAAACGGCCTTCAAAAAATTGCTGCAAGCGGCAGTGCGCGGCGGTTTCTTAGGCAGTAAACGCAGTGCCGGTTACGGTCGCATTGCCAAATGCACCCTAAAAATTATATCTGAAGGAAATCCTCGCTGGGGTTTCTACAAAGACGGCAAACCCACTCGCCCTCTGCCCGTTGCCGATTTTGCCGACCAGCTCCCCCAAGACACGACGCGAGGCCGCGCCACCTATTTTGCGCCATACTGGTTCGCGCCAAACGAGGCGGAGTGTTTTCTGCCCCCGACAGAACAGTATCTGCCGATTCTCCCCACTAACGACGAAGCTATAGCGCAAATTCTCAAGGAGGATTGGGAAAAATATCAGGCGGAGGTCAAGGCCAAGGACGCGGCAGGGAAGAAAGATAAGAAAAGTCAGCGGTCGCGAAGCTCTCGCCAAAAGGGTGTTTAAGCAGGGAATTTTTTGGTGGTTCGCGAAAATGAGGGTGGTAATGCCGAAAATATAGGGTTGAGCTGTTGGGCTGTTTTATCCTCCGTTGGTTGGGGGAGATGAAAAACCTGATTGCCGTAACCGTCGCCATAATCTCCGGGTTTTATCCCCCGTTAGTTGGGGGAGATGAAAATGCGGCAAACTTTTTCTTTTGGTCGGCAATCCGGTTTTATCCCCCGTTAGTTGGGGGAGATGAAAAGTGCCAGACGGCATAATGGTCATCATACTCAATGTTTTATCCCCCGTTAGTTGTGGGAGATGAAAACCGATGGGACACTCGCAGGTGCAGAAGTGGTTCAGTTTTATCCCCCGTTGGTCGGGGGAGATGAAAAAAAAAGGCCGGGTAGCTGACCACGGTTTCTTTCAAGTTTTATCCCCCATTGGTCGGGGGAGATGAAAACATATCTCGTAGAGATATGCGGCGCGCCGCAAAGGGTTTTATCCCCCATGCTTGTGGGAGATGAAAAGGGAAAATATAGATGCGGAAAGAAAGGAGATTGCAATGTCTAACGAAAAAATCATACTTGTGCTGAATAATATCCAGAATGAGATTGTAAGCATGAAAAAAGATATTAAAGCTCTGCAACAGAATAATAACATCGAAAACTCTAAACCTCGCCTGAGCCAACAAGAAGCTATAGAAAAATTGAGTAAATTATTATCGCCAGAGGAAAAGGAATCATTCGGACGGTTTCTGGATGCCGAGGAGGCGAGGAAGGCGGCTTTTTATGGCTGTTGAGTCACCCATCCCCCGTGGTTGGAGGAGATGAAAAGCATACCTCTTTTAGACCGCCGTTAATTTGGTCGTTTTATCCCCCGTGCTAGGGGGAGATGAAAAGAAGATTGCGTTGAACCCTGCGGCTAGTTCGCGTTTTATCCCCCACAATTGGGGGAGATGAAAAGAGGAGTTCCATTTATGAACACACATCGCTTGGTGATAACATTGAACCGCTTGGGGAAACTGCCCCTTACCAGAGATGAAGAAGTCAGTTTGCTGTGGCGGTTGCTGCGAGGGTGGGAGGAGGAGCGGCACGATAACTCCGTGAAGTATTACTGTTGGAATATGACCGGAGCAGAGGGAACGCCCCTTTACAGTCTGGTATTCTCGGCTGTGGATACGAAAATTACGGCGGCAGTTTGGCAAGCGGCAGAGGGGCTGAAAGCTAAAGGCAGTGGCATTGAAGTGGTTGGCGGTAGCGTGTGGACGATTTTAAGCGTTATGCCGGTGGAGGATTTTCCCTACCTTGGCGAGGCCGTGTCCCTCATCTCTACTTCGGGAATGCTCTCCCATCGCAAACAACGGCGCGAGGGGCGGCGGTCTTATCAGACTTTTTTCCTGAACAATCCTGCGAGCGTAGGCGAATGGATTAAGCAAATGCAACAACGCTTGGCGCGGCGTACCAATGATTTTTTCGGCACCGACTATGCGCCGGAGGACGTGCTAATAGATAAGGCCAAGCATATCGCCACGGAAACGGTCATGTATAAGGGGGGCAAGAGACTGGCTCAATTTGTGCGACTGAAAATACGCGCCCCCCGGGAGGTACTCGTCATGGCTATTTACGGCGGCATTGGCACATCCACCGGCTCAGGGTTTGGCATGGTGACTATTTGTTAGGGGAGAGGATATGATGGAGGCAGGAGAAACTGCGGCGGTACTGGCTACGATAACGACCTTGTTTCGTCGCCAAGGAGATGGCAGGAACAATTCCAGCGGCCGACCAACCAAGGAACAAAGGGAGGCGCACGGGCGCGTAACTCCCTTTGTGGTCATAGCCGGGGACGAAGCACTGTTAAATCAAGAAATAGCGATAAAATTTGCCTTTGACGGCGGTAGCTTGGAACGCCGCTTGCGTCCATTGCGTAAGGGATGCGTAGTGCAACTGGTGGGCAGGGTGGAGCCTTTAACCAAGACGAAAAATATATTTGTGGCCGACAAAATGATTGTGGCCTCACCCAGCCAGTTGGCAGGGGTGGCGAAAAGCAAACTGGGATTTGACCCACAGGACAAAAGAAACTCCATTATCAAGGATAACTTGGGCTTTGCTTTGTGGGATGTACCCATAGTGGGCGCCGAAGTTTTGGAAACGCAGGAGGTGCAAAGCATTGCCCAGTGGCTGGCGGATATAGGCTATAGCTTCGATATAGATACGGCCTATGCCATAGCGGAATTTTTTCACCGCCGCGCTAAAAGCAGGGGATTTGGCGATGTTTACGAGATGATAAAGAAAAATCCCATGGTGCTGGCGGAAATTTCCTATAAAGTCCCCGAATTGTCTTATGACAAACTTTATCAGCAGTATGAACTTTTTAACCGGGATACGGGACTGGAGAAAATCTCCCTAAAAAATAGCGACAAGGCCAAAGCCGCCGTGGCCTCTACCCTGCAACGGCTTACCCAGCGAGGCCATGTCTGTTCGCCCATAGCCACGGTAGCTATCCAAGCGCAGAAGGCTTTGAGGGAAGTTACCGGCTCTGGCGATGCGCGAAAGTGGATTGAGTACATTATTGGGGAATGCGCCGTGAATGAAGGACGCGAAACAGGCGACGGTTTTGCCTATCGCGGCGGTTTTGCCCATATTGTAGCGTCCGGCAACGAATCACGACGAATTGGCGGCGGCTATGATAAAGAAGGAATGCTCGCCTTTTACAGCCAAGTCAACTTGCGCCAAGGGAAAAAACCTGTTTCCGCCGGCTTTGCCCATACGCTGTATTTGCAACAAGCCTTTTTTTCCGAACTAAGAGGCGCCGAGAGGTTGATGGAGCGGATAAGAGAAAAGCCGTGGACTGAGTGTTTGGTGGAGTTGGACAGTATCGCCGATTTAGACGACACGCAAAAAAAGGCCCTGCGTATGGCCTTACAGCATAATGTGTCCGTAATCGTGGGCGGAGCCGGTACCGGCAAAACTAAGACCATCAGCAAGCTGGTAACTTTGTTGCAAAAGCATGGTTTTCGCTCCGTCATTTTGGCGCCTTCTGCCAAAGCCGCCGTTAATGCCGCCAAACAAACCGAACGCGAAGGCGGCGGTCGGATAGATTATCAAACGATTCATCGTTTTGCTAGGCTACTGCCGGAAGACGAAGACATGGGAGAGGGGACGGCGGAAAAGGCTAAGTCGGAGGAAGAACTGCGCGAATTGCGTTGCATTATTGTTGACGAGATGTCCATGACGACCATGACGGTTTTTTATCGGTTGCTTTGCGCGGTGGCCGCTCACCCACGGATAAAATTAGTCCTCGTAGGGGACAATAAGCAACTGCCGGCCATTGGCCCCCGTTTCTTTGATCAACTGGTATCGCCGGGGCTTACCGAGCATATAATCCCCGTAACGAGGTTTCAGCGGAATTACCGCGCCGAGTCGAACCGTTTTGCGGCTTTTTGCAACGAATTTAGACAGGGGAATTTCGTTTTGCCCGATGACGGGTCGGTGGAGATATACGAGGGCGCTTGGGAGAATTTTTTGCAAGAACATAAGGAAACGGCTAAAGACCCTAATACCATGTTTCTGGTGCAGACCACGGAGGAGGAAAAGCAGCTCAACGCCTGTTTGCGACGCTTACGGGGGAACGACCTACCGGAGTACCAAATCGGCGACACCATGCTTTACTTGCATGACCCCGTAATAACTACCCAGAATGACTATACGCCTGAGCCGGGAGAGAAGGCAAACGCTACGCGCTACCCGGAGCGAAATATCAATGTCTATAACGGTACCGAAGGGGTTATCGAGGAGTGTGGCGATAATGGCGTGGTGACGGTGCGGATGTTTTCGCCGGAGTTTGAGGAGGAAAAGGGCGTTTTGGTAAAATATCGTTTGCCGGAGCTGACCACCTATCTAAAGCCGGCCTATGCCATTACCGTACACAAAGCCCAAGGGTGCCAAGCTGATACCGTAGTTTTTGTGGCGACCGGTCGCCAAAGCACTCAAAATTTGGTCTATACGGCTATCACTCGCGCCAAAAAGAAACTCTATATCATAGGCAGCGCTAGGGATGTGGCAGAGGCGGCTACCCGTCCCGAATCCATTGGCATAGCTAAATTCGCTTTTCGTTTGCGGAAATTGTATCAAGACGGACAAAAATTGGCTGCAGGTGACGAAGCGGAAGAAGAGATTTACTAACAAAAAAAACAACTTGTCAGCTACTGGGTGTGTTGTCCCGTGCGAAAATCTGACACAAATCCTCAATCATAGCCCTTTCACGAAGAGAAGCCAGCCACTCTGACGGAATTTCTTCCAGCCCATAGGTAATTCCAGCCAAGCCGCCGACAATGGCTCCCACCGTATCGGTATCGTCGCCTAAATTGACGGCTTTGAGTACACAGTCGGCGTAGCTTGCGGTATTCATTAAACACCAGATAACTGCCTCCAAGGTGTCTATCACATAGCCGCTGCTCTTTATGGATTCTCGTGGTAGCCGAACAAAGGAATCTAAGTCCCAAAGCCGATTATAGGCAAGAACTTCCGATTCGAATGTCCCTTGGCTGGCGTAAAGTTTTCTCGCCGTCTGTAATCCTGCTCGGATGGCTACGTATAACGATTGCCCTCGCAAGATGTTCACGGCAAGCAATGTATAGATGCCGCAAGCCATTTGACTGCGAGGATGAGCGTGGGTCAAGCGCGATAGCGAGTGGGCTTCGTTTAGGCAGTCAGCAACGGGTAAATTCCTTTCGCAAGCGTAAAGCGCCAAGGGCGCGATCCGCATAAGGGAGCCGTTGCCGTTGTCGTATTCGCCTTTGCCGCCGCAGGAAAGCGGCGGCGCGCCTTGGAGGTAACGGCTTATCGCCTCATGAGTGGCTATCCCGATGTCAAAAACCTCGCCTGTAGCGGTAAATTTCGACTGTTTCATCCACTTGACAAAATTTTTCATAATGTCATCATAGTTAATGGTTTTTAGCCGACCAATGCTCGCTAGGAGGCAAAGAGTCATGCTCGTATCGTCCGACCACGTCCCCGGCGGTTGATTGTGCGTCCCAAAGCCGCGCATATCCTTCACGGGATTTGCCGCGAGTGACTCCCGTGACATAAATTCCACCGGTACGCCCAGCGCATCGCCAACGGCGGAGCCTATTATCATGGCTCTCACTGCTGCTACATTCATGAATATGCCTCCATTCGCCAAAATTCATCACTAATTATAGCACAAAGGGGTATGGGGCAAAACCTCATCATTTATTACGCTTGATATAAGAGGAGGAGAATAAAGAGCATGACCGCCATTGAAACCATCAAGGAACTCTTCACCCTGAAAGGTGATTTGCTGGAAAGTGCCGCTAGGTCGGCTGACTTCACCGACGATGAGGCGCTTCTTCGCTCTGTCGCCCAGTGGGCGGCGCAACGGTGCGCAGAAAATGCAGAAACCGTATGGCAAGAGGCCAAGGTTCTCGTAGCGGAAGATTGGCTTGACTTGTCTTTGCTCAGGGATTTTTTGGAGATAGGACTAAAACCTTGGAAATTCTATGGGCGCATCTTCGGTTCGAATGAGCAGTATGACGAATGGCGCAGGACTAGGGTTCTGATTACCGTTCATCGTGGCGCGAAGCAAATAGGTGGCAGTATCACCGAGATTTCCATGGGGCGTACCACCGTTTTGGTAGATTGCGGCAGCGAACTGCCGGGCAGTCGAGGCTCGGTGAGGGATGAGGACATCATCAAGAAGATTTTCGACCAGCACCGCCGCTATACTGACCATCAGTTAAGCGGCGTACTTTTTACCCACTACCACGGCGACCATGCAGGGCTGATGGAGAAAATTCCCTCCGATATTCCCATCTATATGGACGAGGCCATGCGCAAAATTTTACGGGTCTTGCATAAGCATACGGGCAATACCGCCATGCAGGAACTGTTGGCCGATCATAGCGGTCGCATTCATACCTTTACGCCGGGGAAACTTTTTCACATCGGCGATATGAACATTGTCCCCTTCTTCGTTGACCACTCGGCCTATCGTGCCACGATGTATCTTTTTGCCGGGGTGGGGCGTACGATTCTTTTCAGCGGCGATTTTCGTTCTGTGGGTTATATGGGCAAGAGCGTTGCTATTATCCCCAAACTTATCCGCGAAAATTATCAGCAGCCAGTGGATGTTCTCTTATGCGAAGGTACGATGCTGACTCGCGACGCAGCAGAGGAACAGCTTCTCACCGAATGGGACGTAAAAAAAGAGGCCACGGACTTTATGCGTGACCGACGGCAAATTTTCGTCCTCTGCTCCTCTACTAATTTTGACAGCATCACATCCATTTGTCAAGCTGCACAGGCGAATAACCTGCCGATTTACGGTAGCGATTACATAGCGGAAATGCTCAAGACTTTTTCCGCTATGGCTGGCGAAAAAATGGGGCTTTATGGTTTGCCGCCGGTGAAAAGCATCAAAGAATTTTTAGCGAGGAAAGACGGCGAGTATGTTGTCCTCTTAGGCTCCTTGCCCGGGCGAGGAAAGGAAAAGGCGGCAGAACTGTACCGAAACTACGGCAAAGGAAAGAGAGAGTATCGTCCGTACTTAATATACTCCCTGTGGCAAGGGTATCTCAATCCTAGGCATCCGGCCTACGATGAAGGTTTGGCGACGTTCGTAGGGCAGTTTGACGGACGTTTCAAATACATTCATTCTTCGGGACACGCCGACAGGGATACGCTGGCAAAGTTTATCACGGATATTGCGCCCGAAAAATACATTGTACCCTTTCACACGGAAAAGGCGGCAGGATTTAAGGAACTTGCCATCGAAGAAAAGTATAGGGATATGGTTATTTTGCCGGAGGACGGCGATACGATTGAGATTCCGTGAGGAGGAAAGGACATGAACGGGTATCAGGCATTTTATGAGATGGTGAAAAAGTGGACGGTAAATGATTACCATACCCAAGGCATCAAGGCGGAGGTCATTCTCGATATGCTTATCTCCGAGTTTATCGAGGAAATGGTGGCGGCAAAAATGCGGAAGAAGCTTGATGCGGTGAAACTTCTGGCCAAGGAATTTCCCATCCGCACCACCGATAAGAATCTGCGCAATGCCAAGGTTGACTATTTGGTGCAGGTGGAGGACAAAATATATTTGACGGAGCTAAAAACCACCAACGACAGCTTCCAAGACACGCAAGCAGCTAATATGCAAAATGCCGTCAACCGCAAGGCCGCCGACCTGTGGGATTTTTTCCGGCAAATAGTCACGAGTAAGGAACAAAACCGTGTCGATAGTCAGAAGTATGCCTTTACGCTAAAGCGCCTAAAAGAGAAAGTCGGGTGGGAGGAAGGCCAGCCCATACCTGAATCACTGACGAAGGCCGAACTGGATATTTTATATATCGGTCTGCATGAAACGCCCCAAAGCGGCAAATTCTTTCGGCATGGCCAAAAACATTTTTACTTGGAACACCTGTCCGCCAACCGTAACTTTATTGCCGCCTTGGAAGCGCATGGGAAAAACGCGGCTTGGGATAAGCTCTCCGAGATTTTAAGTGCCGTCCTGGAAGCGGCCGTCAAATTTGAGGGTGGTAAAACTAAACTCATCAAGACTAAAACCTTTGCTAAGAACAATGCCGAGTACCAAAAATTTTACGCAAGTTTGGTTGCTGAACTCACCGAGCCGGGACTGATTGGCTTGGACGAATATGACCTTGCGCCTCTCAAGGACTTTACGGGCAGCGTTTATATGGGCGAGGCCGAGGCAGTGGGAGAAAATGCCATCAAGCTGGCCACGAAAGCGGCGTTATCTAAAGCTGAAAACTTGGGTAGCGCCGCATATGTGTTGCTATCCATTTACAGCAGCGAAGATAAAGTTGATATGTCCGAGGTGAACGAGGCCACAGCTTTTCTTGATGAATTGGCTCCAGAGATGGAGTGCGTTTTTAGTATCCATATCGATGATACCTTGGGCGATACGGTGCGAGTCATGGTCGTGGCCAAAATTCCATGAGACGCGCACTTGTCGGCTACGAAAATTGTACGCGGATGGGCAAAAAGCTACGCCGATAGATAGAGGAAAGGGAGGCGGGAATTTTCTCGGGAAGCCCCACCGGACAGGCCTAAAAAAAGGTTGTACTGAAAGCTGTTATGTAATAGAATACCCCCCGGAATCCTATCGGATTCCCAAACGATGCCGAATAAAGATGGGAGAGTGCTATGAAACAGCTGAATAGCTTTAAACTTACGCGACAGGAAGTCCGGGAACTGGCCGAGAAAAACCCTACCCCCTTTTTGGTGGTTTCCTTGGATAAGATAGAAGAAAACTATGAGTTTTTAAGAGAGCATCTGCCTCGCGCCGGGGTTTACTACGCCATGAAGGCCAACCCCGACAAGGAAATCTTAAAACGCCTCGCCGACCTAGGGGCGAATTTCGACGTGGCCTCCGCCGGGGAAATGGTCATGCTTCATGAACTGGGCATTGAGGGCAGTCGCATGATTTACGCCAACACCGTGAAGGACTTCAAGGGACTGGCGGCGGCTCGTGAGTTTGGCGTGCGGCGTTTTACCTTTGACGACGCGTCGGAAATTAAAAAAATGGCAAACTATGTGCCGGGAGCCGATGTGTTGGTACGCATTAGCGTGAAAAACAGCAAGGCGCTGGTGGATTTAAATACGAAATTTGGCGCGGAACCATATATGGCCATTCCGTTGCTGAAACAGGCGCAAGAGGCCGGGCTGAATCCCGTGGGCATTTGTTTCCATGTGGGGAGTCAATCGCTATCCACGGCGGCCTATGAGGAGGCGTTGCTTCTTTGCCGAGGACTGTTTAACGAGGCGAGGGATGCCGGGCTACAGCTTACGGATCTCGACATCGGGGGCGGCTTGCCGGTACCGTCGGCGGAAGGGCTGGCCGTGGATTTGGCCAAAATGATGAGCGCCATCAATAAGCAAATCAATAGGCTGTTCCCGGATACGGCGGTATGGTGCGAGCCGGGGCGGTACATTTGCGGCACGGCGGTGAACCTCGTCAGCTCCGTTATCGGCAAAAAGGAACGGCACGGCTCCCTGTGGTACACCGTGGATGAGAGCATTTACGGCGCCTTGTCGGGGATTATTTACGACCACTGGACTTATCCTTTAAAAACCTTTGGTCACGGGCAAAAACGTAAGTCAACCATTGTAGGCCCCAGTTGCGACGGCATCGATGTTCTGTATAGGGATTTAGACCTGCCGGCCATGGATATCGGCGATTGTATTTTGGTCTCGGATATCGGGGCTTACGCCTCTGTCAGCGCCACGCGCTTTAACGGTTTTGAAATAGCCCCCACCTTGGTTTATGAAGCTGAAATCCAGCATGGCGCAATTCCTTGGCGGATTGCCGTCTGAGGGGGTGAGCTTATCAATTTTCTCAAAACCCACGCCAAAATAATTTCCAATGTTATGGTTTTGCTTTTGGTCCTGATGGCGATTTACGTCAAGACCAAGGAAGAAGGCATGAATAGCATTTTTCGCCAAGAGGACTTGTATATTGCCGTAGGCGCGCTCTTGGCGCTACTGTTACTGAGGCTTTTGTCGCGGCGCAAGACAAAACGCTGAGAGCGTGGCTTGCGTTCTCCACCCTGCCGACTTCATCGACTGTCCCCCCTCTAAGAGGGGGGCTTTTGCTTTAGATTTTTTCGCTCGCTCCGAAAAAATTTCTACACCTTGCAAGAGACGAAAAAGTATTATACAATATGGCGGCAGATAAAAGCAAAGGAGGGACGCGGCATGGGCGATATGGGGATAGCGGCGCTGTCGGTTGGTATGCATCAGAGCCAAGTGCAGCAGGGCCTAAATTTGGCGGCCTTGAAGATTGCCATGGAAAGCACTGTCGCCATGGGAGATGAATTGCTGGAGGAAATGGCGGTAAATCTCGATCCCAATTTGGGCGGTAGCGTGGATATAAGCGTGTAGAGAGGGGTAGCAATATGCGGATGTATGGGATAGATTTGGCCGGGCTGGCTTGGAAAGACGATTCCCAGCTGACCAAAAGCGATGCGGCGCTCCGGGGGCGGAACCTCACGGAGCGTTTGCAGGAACTGGGACTTTCCTATGTGCAGGATGTGGTTTCCGGCAAAGAGTACGCGGGGATTTTGCCCATGTTTCCTTGGGAGAACGCCAAGGTCAGCCGGGACATTACCACCATGGGCAACGCCAAGCGTTTCGTGGCGCGGCAGCTCATGAAGGTGTGCAACGACGAGCTGGACGACCTCAAGGCGCGTATCGGTTATATTGACAACATCAACGAGTAGCCTAGGCGGCGCAAAAGGTAGCGTAGCGGCGAGGGAGACTTTTCTTCCTTTCGCCGCTCTTCTTTTTTGAAAAGAAAATTGCCACCGATTAAACCCTGTTGTATAATGAGGGACGGTCTATTTACTCTAATACATTAGGGGGAGAATCATGGCGCTTATTGTAAAGAAATTTGGCGGTAGCTCCGTGGCTACCACCGAAAAAATTATGGGCGTAGCCAAAAGGGTCTTGGCCGAAAAGGAGCCGGGGGATCGTATCGTCATGGTGGTATCCGCCATGGGAGACACTACCGATGACCTCATAAAATTGGCCGAGGGCGTAACTAAAGATCCCTATCAATACACTCGGGAAATGGATATGCTCCTTACCACGGGGGAGCAGGTTTCCATTGCGCTGCTGGCCATGGCCTTTAAATCTTTGGGGCAACCGGCCATTTCTCTGACGGGAGCTTTGGCCGGGATGCGCACCGATTCGGTACACACCAAAGGCCGCATCGCCGGTATCGAACCGGAAAGGGTTTTACAGGAGCTAAAAAACGGCAATATCGTAGTGGTGGCCGGGTTCCAAGGCGCCGATAAACTGGGGGATCCTGTTACTTTGGGGCGTGGCGGCTCGGATACTTCGGCGGTGGCGCTGGCCGGTGCCTTAAAAGCCGATACCTGCGAAATATACACCGATGTGGACGGTATTTATTCCGCCGATCCTCGTCTTGTCCCCGGCGCGCGCAAGATGAAAGAAATCACTTACACGGAAATGCTGGAAATGGCGCGTCTCGGCGCCGGCGTGATGCAGCCGCGCTCGGTGGAGGTGGGGCAAGCCTACGGTATTCCCATTCATGTGCGCTCCACTTTCACCACTAAACCGGGGACTATCATTAGGGAGGATTATACGATGGAAGAAAAAGATTTTGAGATTCGCGGCGTGGCTCACGATGCCAAAGTGGCCAAGATTGCCGTTTTAGGCATTCCCAATACTCCGGGCATTGCCCACGAGATTTTTTCCGCCTTAGCCAAGGCGAACATAGACGTGGATATGATCGTCCAGAGCATTCGGAACATCGAGAAGAACGTGACGGATATGGTATTCACCGTAGCCTCCGGGGATTTGTCCCAAGCCAAAAGGGTAGTGGATGAGGTGGCGGCGAAATTAAACGCCGTAGCTGTACTTATCGAAGAAGACGTGGCCAAAGTTTCCATCGTGGGCGCCGGTATGCTGGGCAGTCCCGGTATTGCCGCCCGTATGTTTGGAGCGCTGGCCAAGGCCAATATCAATATCGACATCATCAGCACCTCGGAGATTAGCATTTCCTGTCTCATCAAGGGCGCCCAACTGAACGAAGCGGTAAATTCCATCCACAACGAATTTTTCCCCCAGCAGGCTTAAGCGCCGGCGCACCAATAAAAAGGCCATCCCGGCATGAAGGGATGGCCTTTTGAATAACAGCTGATCTTTTCCTCATAAAGGGGAGATAAAATCACTGGCGACGACGGGTGGTTTCCGCTTCCACATAGTCGATGGGGCCGGAGATGGGTACAGAGGGCTTGCGGATTTTGGTGGTGACGGCGCTGAAATGGGGGTACTTGGCAAGGAGCTTGTCGCCGATGTGCGCCGACAGAGCCTCCAAGAGGGTGAAGCGCTTGTTCTCCGTGGCGTACTTCACGATGTCATAGACCGCCGCCGTATCCACGCCGTCCTTGAGGTCGTCGCTTTCGATAGCGGCATCGTCCGGCAACTCAATTTCGAGGTCAAAGAAGAACTTCTGCCCCTGCTCGCGCTCGTATTCGTAAACGCCATGGAAACCGTAGAACATCATGTTGTGGATTCTTACCTTTGCCATGTAAGTCACTCCTTAATATATATAAATACAAAAAACGGTTGGTTGACAACTTTTCACTTGCTCTCTTCGACATCAAAAAATTTTTTCCTGCAAAGAATTTGCCGTCTCCGAAAAAAAATTTTTATTTTATCCCAAAAGTTAGCAGGAATATGGGGGAGGGCGTCGAAATAGGTGATTTGTAAAAGGGATTGCCTTAGGGCGGTCTAAACATAAATGCCAAGAAATGGAGAGGTAGAAAATGACTGAAGAGACGCTTACGATTGAAAACAAGACCGGTATTCACGCTCGCCCGGCTTCCATCTTCGTACAGACGGCTTCCAAGTTCAAGTCTAAGGTGCAGATCAAGGCCAAGGGTAAGACCGTTGACGCCAAGAGCATCCTCATGATCATGAGCATGGGACTCGTGAAGGGTACCGAGATCACCATTTGCGCCGACGGCCCCGACGAGGCCGATGCCGTGGCGGCTCTCAAGGAACTGGTGGAGTCCAAGTTCGGCGAGGAGTAAGGAACCTTACGCAAGAGCCGGCAGGGACTGTGGATAGTCCCTGCCGGCTCTTGTGCCAAAGGCTTGGTTGAATTTCGCGAATATATACTAGATAATGTTAGATCTTTCCGCAGGAAAGTCTTACGTTATCTGTATATACCGCGGACGAATAGTCCGAAAAAGGAATAGTTTTTCTTTCGCGAGTATAACAACTTGGGGGAATGGACATGGCAGAGAAAATAACGGGTAAAGGCGTTATCCACGGCATAGCTACCGGTAAAATCATGCTGGCCGGGCAGAATCTGGACGGCTATCTCGTAAACTACAAGCCGCTGGATGCCACCACGGAAAAGGAAAAGGCGCAGAAAGCCATTGAGACCGTGGCCGAAAACTTGCAAAAAAATATCGAGACCTTCCAGGGCAAGGAGGAAATGGCGGCGCAGGCGGCCATTATGGAAGCCCACCGCATGATGGTGCAGGATCCGGCCTTGGGCGAAGCCATTGTCAGCATGGTGGAAGAGGTAGGTAGCGCTCCCCACGCCGTGCTTAAAGCCGCCGAAGCTCAAGCCAAGGTCTTCGAGCAGATGGAGGACGAGTATTTTGCCGCTCGCGCCGTGGATCTGCGGGACGTGGGCAAGCGCATCGCCAAGTGCATCTTGGGCGTGAAAGAGCCGGAAATCGGCGAGGGCAAAGTCATTCTCTGCGGTCATGAAATCGAGCCTTCCGTTATCGCCGGACTGCCCACCGATAAAATCGCCGGCGTTATCTTGGGTGCCGGCAGTACCACCGCCCATGCGGTTATTATCGCCAAAGCTCGGGCGCTTCCTACCATCGTGGGCGTAGGCGATGCCATTTCCCAAATCGCCGACGGGGATGATGTCATTATCGACGGCGAGCAGGGCGACATCCTCATCAGACCCACGGAAACGGATCGCGCCAGCTACAACGAAAAAATTAAACAGCAAGAAGAACTGAAGGCTCACTACGCCACCCTGAAGGATCTCCCCACCGTTACCACCGACGGTATCCGGGTAGAACTTATGGCCAACATCGGCTCCCACATGGATGTAGATAACGCCAAAAGCTACGGTTGCGAGGGCGTTGGCCTCTTCCGCTCCGAGTTTGTTTTCATGGGTCGGGAGGATATTCCCAACGAAGAGGAGCAATTCAAAGCCTACAAAGAAGCGGTGGAGAAGTGCGAGGGCAATCTCTGCGTCATTCGCACCATGGACATCGGCGGCGACAAACCCCTGCCCTATCTTAACATTCCCCCGGAGGAAAATCCCTTCTTGGGCTATCGCGCCGTGCGTATCAGCCTGAAGCGTAAAGACCTGTTCCTGCCACAGCTCAAGGCCATCCTTCGCGCCGGCGTCTATGGCAAGGCCGCTATCATGGTTCCCATGGTCATCAACGTGGCGGAATTTAAAAAGGTCAAAGAGTACATCGAAGAGGCCAAGATGGAACTGGCGCACGAGGGCAAGAAATACTCCGACAACGTGCAAGTGGGCATCATGGTAGAAACCCCGGCGGCGGCGGTTATGACCCCGGTACTCGCGAAGTACGTTGATTTCTTCAGCATCGGCACCAATGATCTGGTGCAATATACCTTGGCCGTTGACCGCGGCAATTCCAGTATAGCTTACCTCTACAACCATTTCAATCCGGCGGTTCTCACGCTTATTCAGCGCACCATTACCTCGGCTCGCGAGAACGGCATTTGGGCCGGCATGTGCGGCGAAATGGCCAGCGACCCCTACGCCGCCGTGTTGCTTCTCGGCATGGGCATCTCCGAACTGTCCATGAGCGCGCCTTCCATTCCTCGCGTCAAAGAGAAAATCCGCTCCATCAGCTCCATTAAAGCCAAAGAGATCTTGGCCGACGTCATGAAGATGGAAGACGGCGACGAGGTTAAGGCTTACCTCCATAAGGTTTTGTGATTTTTGCTTTTGTTTTTGACCGTGGGGCTGCCGCCCCACGGTTTTTTAAGGAGAGGCACTCCATTGGAAAAACTCATCGACGTTACCTGCTACCCGGTCGTCCTTGTCTTGAACCGCTTGTTGCAAGACAAATCCAACCGACAAAATATTATCTGGGCGACAGACACCTACGCCCCTTGCAACACTCGTTTTCGGGACAAGTCGCCACTGGAAGCTCGCGCTCTCCTGCGGCATCCCGACATTATCCGCCCACGCATCCAAAAATCCCAAGAAACACAGGCCGAGCGCACGCGCAAAAAAGCCGAGGTCTTTACCCCAGCTTGGCTGTGCAATCGTATGAACAACGCTTTGGACACCGACTGGTTCGGTCGCCCCAATGTGTTCAACACCGAAAATGCAGATGCCACCTGGATGCCTACGTCGGAAAAAATTTCCTTTCCCCCCGGCAAAACTTGGCAAGACTACATAATTTCTCCCCGGCTGGAAATTACCTGCGGCGAAGCGCCTTTCTTGGTTTCTCGCTATGATGTTGCCACAGGCGAGCTTATCGCGCCGCCGAAACGCCGTATAGGTCTTCTGGATCGAAAACTGCGTATCGTCAACGAAAACGCTACCGATAGCGAGTGGTTGCCTTGGGCTATACGCGCCTTCGAGTCCACCTATGGCTACGAGTATCAAGGCGATAATGTTTTGCTCGCCCGGATTAATCTCCTTATGACTTTCTGCGATTATTATGAGGAGCGCTTTTGGGAGCCACCGGCTGGGCAGCTCTTAAAGAAAATAGCCGACATAGTTGCCTGGAACATTTGGCAGATGGACGGACTGCAAGACACGCCCCCTCTCGGCCAGCCTTATGCGCGGCAGTCCTCGCTTTTTGCCGAGGATCCGGGGGCTGCGCCTTGTCAAATATTTAATTGGCGAAAAAATGCTGCGTTGCTGTTTATGGAGATAAAGGGGGGGCGAATCATGGGAGAAAAGCTGTTTGATTATGTGATTGGGAATCCGCCGTATCAGGAAGATAAAGAGGATAACGGGCGCAAACCGCCCGTTTATCATACTTTTTTGGATGCGTCTTACAAAATAGCTAATGTAGCGGAATTTATAACCCCAGCCAGATTTCTGTTTGATGCGGGTCACACCCCTAAAGCCTGGAACAGAAAAATGCTTGCTGACGAACACTTCACCGTGCTTTATTATGAATCAGATGGTAGCAAAATTTTTCCCAACGCTGAAATCAAGGGTGGAATTGCTATCACGTTGCGAGACGATAACAAAAACTATGGCAAAATTGGTACGTTTACACCGTATCCGGCATTAAATGCAATAGCTAAAAAAGTATCAACGATAGAGAAAGACCAGCCTCATCTTGATAGCATAATTTCCTCACAGGGAATTTATCGCTTTTCGGATAAAGCCTTTGTAAAATTTCCCGATATTCGTGATCAAAAGGGAGCAGGGACTGGCAACAAGATTGTGTCAACTGACTTGGAAAAATTTCCGGAGATTTTTCTCAAACAAGAACCAACACAGGGAGAATATATTAAAATTTGGGGACGAACAGTCCAGGGAAGAGTTTATAAATTTGTGCAACGCGACAACATACAAGAAAACGAATACATAGACACATATAACGTCATTTTGCCGGAATCTAATGGTAACGGCGCATTTGAAACTTTAAGTACACCCTTGGTGGCAGAGCCTTTAACCGGATCTGCTGATACTTTTATCAGTATGGGAACATTTGACAATAAGGATGATGCTGAACACTGCCTTGCCTACATAAAAACTAAATTTGCCCGCGCTATGCTTGGCATTAAAAAGGTTACACAGCATAACCCAAAAGCAACGTGGGAGTTTGTCCCTCTCCAAGACTTCACTGCCGCCTCTGACATCGACTGGTCAAAATCAATCCACGACATAGACCTGCAACTTTATCGCAAATATGGACTTGATGAGAAGGAAATCGAGTTTATCGAGAAGCATGTAAAGGAGATGGGGTAAAGGAGGTGCCTCTCATGACCCTACAAACTAAAACCCAAAACCTATTAGAGCAATATGTCAAACTCTTGCAGCCCATCTACGGCTCCCATCTAAAAAACGTCATTCTCTTTGGCTCCTATGCTCGTGGTGACTACAACGATGATTCCGATATTGACGTGATGATTCTGCTTGATCTTGATGACGATAGCATGAAGTTATACCGAAAAGAGCTATGCGCTAATACGAATGATTTCAATATGGATAATGACGTTTTTGTGCAGATCATCACCGTAAATATAAATACATTTACCAAATGGAAGATGGTGCATCCTCTGTACGTTAATGTCGTTCGTGAGGGGGTGAGTATTTATGATGCAGCGGCCTAATGATGATGTTGGTGATTTTGAGGACTTAGTTATAGAACGATTTCGTATGGCCGAACAATTCATACACGATGCTAAACTTTCCCAAATGAACGGCTCATATAATACGGCGGCTGACCGGGCGTATTATTCTATATTCAAATCACTATCAGCTTTGCATACTATTGACGGGTATAGCTTTCGTAGTCACAAAAGTCTTCTGGGTAGCTTTAACAAAAATTACATCCATACTGGCCTGTTTCCTAAAGAGTATGGTGGCCGGGTTTACGATGTGCAAAATCTACGTCACATTAGCGATTATGGTGATTTTCAGTTTCCTACCAATGCAGAAGTTGAAGATGCTATTATGTGTGCGACGGAAGTGATGTATATAGCAAAAAAATATTGCCAGTCAAAGATGACAAAGATTATCGATAACGAAATATAAGGTAAGGTATGCAGATCACGTCGTGAAAGCTATGTAAAGGAGGAGTCGGAAATGTGTGATGCATTGCGAGATTTGATGAAAGACGAGATACAGGAAGCTGTAAACGAAGCTGTAAATGAAGCCGTAGATGAAGCTCATAAAGCTTGGGTCAGTGCTACCGCTCGTAATATGATAGGACGCGGTTACGATGATGAGGAGATAGCAGCCATTACGGCGTTGCCGTTAGATGCCATAGCATTAGAGCGTAGCAACCTGTAGAAAACTCATGTAAAGGAGATGGCTTGATGGCGGCGCTCAAAATAAAAACTACCTCGCAGGTCGTGCCGCAGTGCTATGCCTATACTACCCCCGGCGTGCCTAAGCATGACGGCTGGACAAAGATAGGTTTTACCGAACGCGACGTAGAAACGCGCATTAAAGAACAGACACATACGGTCGGTATCGCGCACAAAACTTGGTGGGCCATGCGCGCCGCGTTTATGACCGAACCTTACGGTGCCTTTACCGACAGAGACTTCCACGCCTATCTGAAAAAGCTCGGCGTCTCTCGCGAAACGGGGACAGAATGGTTTCGTATTGAGCCGAATGTCGCTAAAGCAAATTTTGTTGACTTCACTCAAAATCATGGCGTGGTGGCCGAGTCAGCGGACGATGTCGTGTTGCCATATACCTTGCGCCCTGAGCAGACGGAGGCGGCGCAGAAGACAGCCGAGTATTTCCAAGCCAGAGAGAAGGCCGAATTTCTCTGGAACGCCAAGCCGCGTTTCGGCAAAACTTTGACGGCCTATGACCTGTGCTTGCGGCTCGACGCGCAAAATATTCTTATCGTGACGAATAGGCCGGCCATTGCTAGTTCCTGGTACGGGGATTATGAGACCTTTTTAGGGCCACAGTCCGGCTATATTTTTGTGAGCAAAGTGGAGGGCATTAAGGGGCGCAAATTTGTTTGCAGCCGGGAAGAATACCTGTCTAAAGTTGATGATGACATAAAAGGCTGTATTGAGTTTGTCAGCTTGCAGGATTTGAAAGGCTCTATTTATTTTGGCGGCCAATATGACAAGCTGGCGGAGGTCAGCGCCGAGAAGGGACTGACTTGGGATGTCCTCATTGTGGACGAAGCGCACGAGGGGGTTGATACCTATAAAACCGACCTGGCCTTTAACCACATTCGCCGCAAATGGACGCTGCATCTTTCCGGCACACCCTTTAAGGCATTGGCCAATGACAAATTCCCGGCGCAAGCTATCTATAATTGGACTTATGCCGACGAACAAAAGCGCAAACGAGATTGGGATAACGCCAGCGAAACGGAAAATCCCTATGCCAATCTGCCGCGCCTGTCCCTCTTTACCTATCAAATGTCCGATATTGTGCGCGACAAGGTGAAAAAGGGGATAGAACTTGCGGAGAAAGTGGAGGAATTTGCCTTTGACCTCAACGAATTTTTTTCGACAAATGAGGCGGGGAAATTTGTGCATGAGGCGGAAGTGAATAAATTCTTGGATGCGCTGACCCGGCAGGAGAAATTTCCCTTTTCTACGCCGGAGCTTCGGGACGAACTGAAACACACCTTTTGGCTGCTAAATCGCGTGGCCAGCGCCAAAGCACTGGCGGACAAATTAAAATTGCATCCCGTACTTAAGGAGTATGAAATTATTTTGGCGGCCGGGGATGGGCAAATAGATGACGCCGACGCAACAGCCACCTCCTATGACCGGGTGACGAAAGCCATCCGCTGGCATGACAAAACCATTACGCTGTCCGTGGGGCAACTGACCACCGGCGTGACTATTCCCGAATGGACGGCGGTACTCATGCTGTCGAATATGTCCAGCCCCGCCCTTTATATGCAAGCGGCCTTTCGAGCGCAGAATCCGTGTCTATTCTTGGCGCGGGACGGCAGTGCGTACCGGAAGCAGAATGCCTATGTGTTTGATTTTGACCCGGCGCGGACGCTGACGATTTTTGAACAGTTTGCCAATGACCTTATTCCCAGCACCCCCGGCGACCTAGCCAGCCGCCAGAATAACATCAGGGAGCTCTTAAATTTTTTCCCGGTGTATGGCGAAGATGACGAGGGCGCGATGATAGAGCTGGACGCGGAAAAGGTACTCACGATACCGCGCCGCATTCACGCTCGGGAAGTGGTAGAACGTGGTTTTATGTCGAATTTCCTGTTTGCCAATATCAGCGGCATTTTCGGCGCGCCCCAAGAGATTATCGACCTTATCAACGGTATGCAGGCGTTGGAGGAACCAAAAAAATTAGCCCCCACCGAGGTGGATGAAAACACGGCTGATGACTTAAAACTGAATGAAAATGGCGAAGTAGAAATTCCGGCGGAGCAGGTTATCGGCACGGCGCAGGAAATTTTTGGCGCGAAGGTGTATGGCAAGGTAGAGGCGGAACTGGACAAGGTAGCCAAAATCGAAGCGAAACGCCAAGACGACCTGCAAACCTTGCGCGCCAAGTTTGCCCAGCCCATAGCAGATAAACTGCTGGCCACCGCCAAAGCGCAGTATGGCTCTGCTATAAAGAAGGCCACCCTGAATAAATTGACACGCAAAATCCAAGAAAATACCGCTACGGTAGTGAATCGCGCTTACGGCGATTATAAAATTCGCGATAATCAGTTGACCAAAGAGGGGGAGACAAAAATTGCGGCCGCCCAGGAATCAGGTGCTACCCTTGCGGAAATAACGCGCCTTGATCGCGAATATGAAGAACGACGGCGGCAGGGTTATCGCAACATGGTAACCCAAATCACGCAACAACTCAGCGCGGAAGCCACCGTACAAAAAGCGGCGGAAATCATCGTGGAAACGGTGGAGACGGAAAAGCTGCAAGCGAAAAAAGATTCGCTGGAGGGCAGTGTCCGCGACCATCTGCGTGGGTTTGCGCGGACAATTCCGGCGTTTTTAATGGCATACGGCGATGAAAACACGACGCTGGAGAATTTTGACCAGTTAGTGCCGGAGGAAGTATTTTGGGAAGTCACCGTCAATCCGCAGAATGGACAGGGGGTAACTCTCGATCAATTTCGCCTACTGCGCGACGGTGGGGATTATGAAACCGACAACGGCGAGCGCAAGCATTTTGACGGTCATTTGTTTGATTCCGTGGTGTTCAATGATGCTGTACAGGAATTTATGAAAAAGCGAAAGGCACTGGCCAATTATTTTGCGCCGGGGCATGAAGGGGATATTTTTGACTATATTCCGCCGCAACGCACCAATCAGATATTCACCCCCAAAAAAGTGGTGCAGAACATGGTAGATAATCTCGAAAAGCATAATCCCGGCTGTTTCGACGATCCCACGGCGAAATTTGCCGATCTCTACATGAAGTCCGGGATGTACATAACGGAAATAGTGACGCGCCTCTATCGCAGCAAACGTTTGCAAGCGTTGTACCCGAACGAGGCCGAGCGGCTCAATCACATTTTTGCCAAGCAGGTATATGGTTGCGCCCCCACGGAGATTATATATCGTATATGCCGACAGTATATTTTAGGTTTCAGCAACGAGATACATATTGCAAAAAATAATATTTGTCTTTGCGATACTCTGACTTATGCTAAGCAGGGAACGCTGGCGGAGGAAATGAAAAAGTTATTTGGCTAAAGCTACGTTTTTAAGGCGGTGAATTTTCATGACGGACAATATTGCCGAAAAGCTAAAAAAGCTCCCGGATTCTCCCGGCGTTTACCTAATGAAGGATGCCGCCGGGAAAATTATCTATGTGGGTAAAGCCATTGTCCTTAAAAACCGGGTGCGGCAGTATTTTCAGTCCGGCAAAAATCACACGCCGAAAGTCCGGGTAATGGTGGAAAAAATCGCCGACTTTGAAACCATTATGACAGGCAGCGAAGTGGAAGCCCTCATCTTGGAGAGCAATCTTATCAAAAAACACCGCCCTCGCTACAACATCAGCCTCAAGGACGACAAGAGTTACCCCTATGTGAAAGTGACTTTGCAGGAGGATTATCCCCGAGTATTTATAACCAGACGGCTCCTCAAGGACGGGGCGAAATACTTTGGCCCCTATACCAACGTGACCGCCCTCCACGAGAGTTTAAAACTCCTCAGGCGGCTTTTTCCCCTGCGAACCTGCAAAACCATGGGGGATCGTCCCTGCCTAGAATACCACATCAAACGCTGTCTTGCTCCCTGCGTCGGCAAAGCGGACAAAGACGAATACCGGGATATGGTGCAAGAAGTGACCCTGTTTCTCGAAGGTAGGGCTGACCGAGTGGCCAAGGAACTGAATCGCCGCATGGAGGAGGCGGCGGAAAATTTTCGTTTTGAACTGGCGGCGCGGCTGCGTGATCAACTGCAAGCGGTGCAAAAGGTCACGGAGAAACAAAAAATCGTCACCGAAGCCGGAGATATGGATGCGGTGGGGTTGGCGCGTTCCCCTTACGGCGTGTGCGTCCAAATTTTTTTTGTTCGCGGCGGCAAAATGGTGGGACGCGAGCGTTTTATAATGAACGGCAGCGAGGAAGAAAAGGACGAGGATATTTTAGCCGCCTTCCTGCAACAATATTATTACCGCGCCACTTTCATTCCCAAAGAAATCCTCTTGCCCGTGGACGTACAAATTAAGGACACGGATCTATTGCTCATCGACGTTTGGTTGACGGAAAAACGGGGGGGCGCGGTGGATATCCATGCGCCTCAACGCGGCACCAAGCGCGACATCGTAAAAATGGCGGAGGAAAACGCCCAAAAATACTTGCAAGACGAGGCTGACCGTCTGCAAAAGGCGCAAAAGGCGACCTTAGGCGCGGTGGCCGATTTAGGACGTTATCTCGGCCTTGCCACGCCCCCCAACCGCATGGAGTGTTTCGACATTTCCCACAACCAAGGGCAGGAAACGGTGGCTTCCATGGTGGTTTTTGAGGGCGGCGAACCGAAAAAAAGCGATTATCGCCGCTACAAGATAAAAAGCGCCGAGGGCAAACCCGACGATTTTAAGTCCATGCGCGAGGTCACACAGCGGCGTTACGGCAAACTAACCGCCGCCGAACTGCCGGATTTAATCGTCATCGACGGCGGCCTCGGGCAACTGTCATCGGCGCTCTCCATCATTCGCGGCTTGGGACATAAAGAGGTGGCGGTGGTGGGACTGGCCAAGCAATTCGAGCTGATTTTTGTGGAAGGCAGTAGTGAGCCGATAGAATTGCCGCGCCACAGCCCGGCGCTATACCTCATTCAGCGTATAAGGGACGAGGCGCATCGTTTTGCCATCACCTACCATCGCAGTCTGCGCCGCAAGCGCAATTTAGTCTCCGTACTTGACCACATCGAAGGTATCGGCGAAAAACGCCGCCAAGGTCTATGGTCGCATTTCGGCAAGCTGGACAAGATAAAGGCCGCCACCATAGAAGAACTGGCCGCCGCCCCCAACATGAATCTGCCGGCGGCTAAAGCCGTTTATAATTTTTTTCAGGCTAGGCAGGATTTTGGCGGTAAGTGACGAATTATCGGTTTATAGGGTTTGGGGATTTGTTGCCTCCGGCGGCCTAAGGGCACAGCCCTTAGGAATCCCGGTCAACTCTTTATGACAATCTTTTGCCTTTGTCGTTCTATCGTGTAGCGACGTAGGTTTACGTTATAAGTCTATTAGGGTTTCCAAAGGGACTGTGTCCCTTTGGCCGCCGGAGGCAAAAAAGGAAAAAAATAAAACAACAAAGGAGAAAACCATGAAAAAATATGTATGCAGCGTGTGCGGTTGGGAGTATGATGAAGCGGTGGGAGATCCCGACAATGGGATTGCGCCGGGGACAAAGTTTGCCGATTTGCCTGAGGACTTTGTGTGTCCTTTATGCGGCGTGGGGAAAGACAGCTTTGAGGAAGGCTGATTAGATTTGCTGGTAAAGGGCTTAAGCCCTTTGGGGAGCCGTTTGGCTCTATATACATTTTGAGGAGGTAACAATAAATGAAGGTAACGGTTGTTGGTGCAGGTAATGTGGGCGCAACGGTGGCCAATGTTCTCGCCGCCAAGAATTTTTGCAGCGAGGTCGTCCTCATCGACGTGAAGGAAGGTTTGTCCGAAGGCAAGGCCATGGACATCATGCAGACGGCGCACATGCTGAATTTCGATACTACGGTGGTGGGCGCCACTTCTCCCTTGGATGCTCCCGATTATTCGGCTACCGCCGGCAGCGACGTGGTGGTCATCACCTCCGGTATTCCCCGTAAGCCCGGCATGAGCCGCGAAGACCTAATCGGCGTCAACGCCAAAATCGTTAAGGGCGTGGTGGATCAGGCTTTGAAGCACTCCCCCAACGCTATTTTCATCATCATCTCCAATCCCATGGATGCCATGACGTACCTCACTTTGAAGGATTCTAAGTTGCCGCGGAATCGGGTTTTGGGTCAGGGCGGTATGCTGGACAGCAGCCGGTTCCGTTATTTCCTGTCGAGAGCTCTGCAAAAGGCCGGTTATCCAGCTACCCCGACGGATATTGACGGCACGGTTATCGGCGGCCACAGCGACAAGACCATGGTGCCTCTGACGAGTATTGCCACCTATCGCGGCATTCCCGTGAAGGATCTGCTTTCCGACGAGCTTCTTTCTGAAGCCGTAGAGCAGACGAAGGTAGGCGGCGCCACCCTCACCAAACTTTTGGGTACTTCCGCTTGGTATGCTCCCGGCGCAGCGGCTGCCGCCATGGTGGAGGCCATCGCCTTGGATGCCAAGAAGCTCATTCCTTGCTGCGTGTATTTGGACGGGGAGTACGGCGAAAAGGATCTGTGCATCGGCGTGCCGGTTATCTTGGGCAAGAACGGGCTAGAGAAAATCGTGGAGTACAAATTGGAAGGCGACGAGAAGGCTAAATTTGACGAGAGCGTAAAGGCGGCTCGCGATACCAATTCCAAGTTGGGCGACGCTTTGAAGTAAGATCGGTAGCATAACTAACAAAAAACCGTCCCGTGAGGCTAAATGCTTCACGGGACGGTTTTTTGTTCACCGCTCGGTTTCCTTGGCGACCAAGTTTTCTACGCCGTAGCGTTTCCGCAGGACGGGTTTTTCGATTTTGCCCGTGGCGTTGCGCGGCACGGGTTCAAAGATAATCTGTTTGGGACGTTTGTAACGAGGCAGTTCCATGCAAAAATCGTTGATTTCCTCTTCGGTGCATTGTACGCCTTCTTTTATTTCAATAATGGCGGTGGTGATTTCACCTAGGCGGCGATCCGGCAACCCGATGACCGCCACGTCCTTGATTTTATCGCATTTGTGGAGGAAGTCTTCGATTTGCACCGGGTAAATGTTTTCGCCGCCGCTGACAATGACATCCTTTTTGCGGTCAACCAAGTAATAAAAACCCTCTTCGTCCAGCCGCGCCATATCTCCGGTGAAAAGCCAGCCGTCCCTTAGAACGTCTCGGGTGGCCTGTTCGTCGTTGTAGTAGCAGGTCATCACCCCCGGCCCTTTGACGCACAGCTCGCCGATGCCCCCTTGGGGAACTTCGCTCCCGGTTTCATCCACGATGCGGCATTCCCAACGGTAGCCGGGAACGCCGATAGCGCCCACTTTCCGAATGTTTTCCAGCCCCAAATGCACGCAGCCGGGGCCGGTTGATTCCGACAAGCCGTAGTTGGTATCGTAATCATGATGAGGAAAATATTTTTTCCACGCCTTGATGAGACTGGGCGGTACCGGCTGGGCGCCTATGTGCATGAGCCGCCACTGCGCCAGTTCGTAATCAGTGAGTTTCAGCTCGCCTCTGTCCAAAGCATCTACAATATCCTGCGCCCAAGGCACGAGAAGCCAGACGATGGTGCATTTTTCTTGGGAAACGGCGTTTAGGATGACCTCCGGCTTCGCTCCCTTCAGGAGAACAGCGCGACTGCCGGAAATGAGGCTCCCCATCCAGTGGAATTTTGCCCCCGTATGATACAAGGGGGGGATGCAGAGGAAAATATCTTCGCGACAGGTTTTGTGGTGTTGTTGCTCCATTTGCGCCGCTTGAGTCAGGCTTAGATGCTTGTGCAAAATGGCCTTGGGAAAACCGGTGGTGCCGGAGGAAAAATAGATGGCGCCAAAATCATCGTCGGTGATAAGAGGAACCTCCGGCTTGGTACTGGGAGCGTCGGCGGCCAAAAGATGATAGCTTTCCGCAAAACTGGGGCAATTATCCCCGGCGTAAATCAACAAGCGTCCTTTGGAAAGGCGTTCGGCGTTGGTTTCGATACGGCCGATAAATTCAGGGCCGAAAATGATGGCTTGCACCTCCGCCAGCTCCGCGCAGTAGAGAATTTCCTTGGCATCGTAGCGGAAATTAAAGGGAACGGCGATGGCGCCGGTTTTTAAAATCCCGAAGTAAATGGGTAGCCACTCGAGGCAGTTGTACATGATGATGGCCACCTTGTCCCCCCTACCGATGCCGCGAGCCAGTAGCATATTGGCGCAACGATTGGCCTTTTCGTCAAAGACGCTCCAAGTAATTTCCCGGCGATAGGGGGCAAAGGAATTGGCCTCGATGAGGCTAAATTCCTTCCAGCTCATGCGCCGACTGTCCGGCTCGCTGGGATTCAGCTCCACCAAAGCCACCTCATCGCCGTACAAACGAGCATTGCGCTCCAAATAATCCATTACGGGCATTAAACAAAGTCTCCTTAAAAAGTTTTATTACTTACCGCTCGTGCCGAGGATGGGCGCTGACGATTTTAACGGCCTCTACCAGCTGACGCAGGACTTCCACTTCGGCGCTGATGTTGGTTTCCTCGATGCGCGCAAAAATCTGACCCTTTTCCGTGGAAACGTAACGAGGCTTCAGGTGATTCAGGGCGATAACCGCAATATCCTGTTTGCAGGTATCGCAGGTGCAACAATTGGGGTACTGGGAAAGCACCTCCCCCAGCTTATTTTCCACCACGACTTCCATGTAGTTTTTGTATTCCATGTGTAACTCCTCCCTACACATTTTTGTTTTATGAGTTCGACGCCAGAAATTCTCGCGTATTCGCCTATCGTGCCTCCCTTATAATACAACAAAAATCATGAAATGTGAAGAGCGACGCCAAAAAAGCAGGAAAAGTGGAAAAGGCGGCGAAAACTATTTTTTAGAATCCCATGCTTGCTATTGAAAGGGGCTATTTGATTTTGGACATGAAAGATATTATCGCCAGCGCTGTCGCGCAGGCCGCGAAAGAGGCCTTTCCCTCCATGGAGGCGGCCGAGGTGCATTTGGAGGTGCCGCCGCAGAAAGAGCTGGGAGATTTTGCCACCAATTTTGCCATGCAGTCGGCCAAGGCTTTACGCCAGAATCCTCGGAAAATCGCCGCGGAAATCGTGAGCCGCCTAAAAGGGAATTGGCTAGACCACGCCGCTGTGGCCGGCCCCGGCTTCATCAATTTTTATCTTAAGGCCAACGTCATTTACGAAAATTTAGGGGAAATTTTAAAGGCCGGAGAAGCTTTTGGGAATCTGCCGCCGAAAAATGCGCCTAAGGTGCAAGTGGAGTACGTCAGCGCCAATCCCACCGGCCCTTTGCATGTGGGACACGGTCGCGGCGCCGCCGCCGGCAGCGCTCTCGTCAATATCCTCCGCGCCGCCGGCTATCAAGTGGAAAGCGAGTATTATATTAACGACGCGGGCAATCAAATGGACAATCTGGCTCGTTCGGTGAACGCCCGTTATTTGGAGCTTTTGGGCAAAGAGGTCGCTTTCCCCGAGGACGGCTACCACGGCGCGGATATTGTAGATACGGCGCAGCGCATCGTAAAAAAAGACGGGGATAAATATCTATCCCTGCCCGACGAGGAACGGCTGGCTGTCTTTAAAGATCTGGCCTATGCCGAGAAATTGGCGGCTCTCAAAGAGGATTTGGCCGCTTTCCAAGTGACCTTCGACCGCTGGTTTAGCGAGCGTACCTTGCACCCGGCGGCTATCTCCGCCGCCGTGGAGGAACTCAAAAAAAATGGCCACATCTATGAAGAAGGTGGGGCGCTATGGCTAAAATCCACCGCTTACGGCGATGACAAGGACAGAGTGGTGATTCGTGACAACGGGGTTCCCACATACCTAGCAGCAGACATTGCCTATCATCGGGACAAATACGAACGGGGCTATGGTAGGCTAATCAACATCTGGGGAGCGGATCATCACGGCTACCTTTGCCGAGTGAAAGCGGCCATGTCGGCCTTGGGATACGACGCAGAGAAGCTAACGGTGCTGTTCCTGCAAATGGTGAGTCTCTTTCGGGGCGGCGAACCGGTTAAAATGTCTAAACGCACGGGGCAGAGCGTCACCCTAAACGAGCTGATGGAAGAAGTGGGAACGGACGCGGCGCGGTATTTTTTTCTCATGCGGTCGCTAGACAGCCAGCTGGATTTTGATTTGGATTTGGCTAAGAAAAAATCCAATGACAACCCGGTGTATTATATTCAATACGCCCACGCTCGCATTTGCAGCATTTTCAAACAGGCTAAAGAGGCCGGTATCGAGCTTAGCGATGCGCCGAACCTCGCGCTCCTCGTGGATGAAAGCGAAGTAGATTTAATAAAGAAGATCGAATCTTACCCGGAGGAAGTTGACAAGGCCGCCACCGAATACGCCCCCCAACGCATAGCGCGTTACGCCCACGATTTAGCCGCCTTCTTCCACAGCTTTTATAACAAGTGCCGCATTGTGGGGGTAGCCGGTGATTTGGCGGAGGCGCGGCTGGCTTTGGTGCAAGTAACCGCCCACGTCATTCGCCACTCCCTTGGCCTTTTGGGCGTATCGGCGCCAGAAAATATGTAATAAATTTACATTGGGGCGTTGCCCCACCCCCCACCAGAGGGTTTTACCCTCTGGACTCCCAGCAGGGACTTTTGCCCCTGCACCCCATTGTAATTTACTGTGTGCATATATCTAAAAAAATTATTAAGGTTTCCAAAGGGGATTATCCCCTTTGGCCGCCGGAGGCAAAATAGCAAAACAAAGGAAGGAACAGATAAACATGGATTTTGACTATGCCAAGAGTTCCGATGTGGATGCGGCTTACCATATTTTAAGCGTCGCCGGAGAACCTATATACTATAAGGATCTAATAACGGAGGTTATCGACAAGACGGAGAAACCGGTGCAGTCCCTGTCGGCAACTATATCCGAAATTTACACCCATATTAACATGGACAGCCGCTTTTCTTTCCGAGGAGAGGGCAAATGGGGGCTGACCGAATGGAATCCGCCGGAGACCAAACGCTCGCGCGCCTCCACCGGCGCCACCGCCGCCTCTCGCGCCAATCGCCGCAAGGAAAATTTGTTTGAGAGTATTCAAGAGTAATTTGTTGGGGCATATATAGGAGAATGAGTATGTCGAAGTATATTTTCGTCACGGGAGGCGTGGTATCCTCCTTGGGCAAAGGGATAACGGCGGCCTCTTTAGGGAGACTCCTCAGGAATCGCGGCATCAAAGTGACCATTCAAAAATTCGACCCCTATTTAAACATTGACCCCGGCACCATGAATCCCTATCAGCACGGGGAGGTTTTTGTTACCGACGACGGCGCGGAGACGGATTTGGATCTGGGGCATTACGAGCGCTTTATCGACATCAGCCTCACCAAAAATTCCAACACCACCGCCGGGAAAATTTACGGCTCGGTGTTGACCAAGGAACGGCGAGGGGATTATCTAGGCAGTACCGTACAGGTCATCCCCCACGTCACCAACGAAATAAAACAGCGCGTTTACGACGTGGCGGCGGCGGACGAAGCCGACGTGGTCATTACGGAAATCGGCGGCACCGTGGGGGACATTGAGAGTTTGCCTTTTCTGGAAGCCATCCGGCAAGTAAAAAAGGAAGTGGGCAAAAACGACGTACTTTACATACACGTTACCCTACTTCCTTATATCGCCGCCGCCGGGGAACTAAAGACCAAACCCACCCAGCATAGCGTGAAGGAACTCCGTTCCATCGGTATTCAGCCGGACATTTTGGTCTGTCGCACGGAACAACCCATTGCCGCCGACATGAAGGAAAAAATCGCCCTCTTCTGCGACGTAGATGCCGCAGCGGTCATCGAAAATCGCACCGCTTCCACCATCTATGAAGTTCCCCTGATGATGCAGGAAGAGGGGCTGGATAAAATCGTTCTAAGCAAGCTCAACATGGATTACCGCCCGGTAAACATGGAAGACTGGAAAAAAATGGTCTTTAAGATCAACCACCCCACCAAAAAAATCAAAATAGCCGTGGTGGGCAAATATGTAGAACTCCCCGACGCTTACATTTCCGTCACCGAGGCGTTGCATCATGCCGGCACCGCCTTGGATTCCGCCGTGAAAATCCTGTGGGTCAATGCGGAAAAAATCGAAAGCGAAGATACGGATTTTGACGACTTGTTCGAGGGATGCAAAGGTATCTTGGTACCCGGCGGCTTCGGCAATCGCGGCGTGGAGGGGAAAATTCGCGCCATTCGTTACGCCAGAGAGAAAAAGATTCCCTTCTTGGGTTTGTGTCTGGGTATGCAATGCGCTGTCATAGAATTTGCCCGTCATGTATGCGGCTTTAGCGACGCCCACAGCGCCGAATTTAATGAAGAAACCACTCATCCCGTCATCGCCCTCATGGATTCCCAACAAAATGTCACCGAAAAGGGAGGCACCATGCGGCTGGGGGCTTATCCCTGCAAGATTGCCGACGGCACCCATACCAAAGAATGTTACCAAGAGGAGCTGATTCACGAGCGGCATCGCCACCGTTTTGAGTTTAACAACGCCTACCGGGAAATTTTTACCGAGAAAGGAATGCTGGTAGCCGGGGTATCTCCCGACGAAAGTTTGGTGGAAATCGTGGAGCTCAAAGGCCATCCTTGGTTTGTGGCCACCCAATTCCATCCGGAGTTGAAATCCCGTCCCAATCGCCCTCATCCCCTCTTTTTCGGCTTTGTGGCGGCGGCGTTGGGACTGTCAGGCAAGTAATTTGTGCTTAGGGGTACTGTACCAGTTCTAAGTTGCTTTCCAAGCGAATTTCAAAAGTCCTTGGCCAAGGGTAGCTCATTGCGGCGCGGAGGGATTTGACGGCAATTTTCGCGGTGCCGCCGGGAATTTCGATTTCTAGCGGCGCGCGGAATGCCTTGCTCGCTAAGTAGCTTGGTAGGCGTTCGGCCATGCCCTGCCGCAAAAGAATATTGGCGTAGCGGTAATTGTGTTCTAAATCAAGGTCGGCTGTGTTGGCATAGCCGGCCTTTTTTAGCGCCCTATTTACCCGGTCAATAACATCCTTTAAATAAAGGGAGTCCTCTAAAAAACGATTTTGCAGGAAGGTTAAATTGGCCTGATAAAGAGCCAATACATCCTCCTTAGTTTTGGCCTCTCTCCGAGCGGCGGTAAAAAGGGTAGCCTCGGCCAAAGCAGTGCCGAGGGAATTGCTGGCCGTATTCCACCCGGCGTAAGCGATAAGGCTGTTTACGGGAAAAGCTGACCTGACCAAAAGGGGAAAAACCGTTTCTTCCTCGACGTAGTGCTTGCTTAAATCCACCAGCGCCGTGGGAATACGCGCCTTTCGTAATTCTTCCAGTCGCTTAACGCTCTGGCGGCGGCTTTTGAGTTCGTTTTGATAGCGGTCAACAGCGGAAATATACAGGGCAAAATCCGCTTCCTGCGGCGAAGCGGCCGCTACGCTCCCCAGCAGGTTCAAAGTTTCCGCCGTGTTTTCCCTGAGACTCACGGCCATATAGGGCATAACGCGCTCCGCCATAGCCTCTGCGGCGTACTCCACCCATACTTTTGGCCGGTAGCCCCTTTCTTTGAGTTTAAATTCCGCTAGCATAAGCAAAGCTAGTTCGTCGGCACCATGGGTTACGGTAACGGCGTTAAGATTTTCGTTTTTTATAAAATCTTTCAGCTTCTCCTTTTCGCTGTTGGGAATGCTGTAGCGTTCGCCGTCGTCCTGTCCCAGCACCAGCTTATCAATGACCCCTTCCCTAGTGAGTAGCGCTAATTGTCTATTTAATTCCGTGGCGGCAGTGAAATGGGTTAGGTAGGCGGACATACTTTCCGGCGTGATGCCGACGGCAAGTTCGTGAAGCTTTCCTTCATCCACCGAGAGGCCGGCCTCTTTTTGCCCCATTAGCCTAGAGTATTCCATGAGGCGGCGTTTTTCGTAGTAACCGTCAATGGTGTCTTGGGGAGTGAGGCGCGGCAGAACGCCAAAGGCGTAAATGGGTAGTGTAGGATTTTCTTGACGCAGTTTGCGAAAAAAATCCAACAGGGCGGCTATCTCCTCCGCCGTAGCCGTTTTTTCTCGCGCCGCGAGCAACCCACCGTAGAGCAGTTGGTCAACGGAAAGTATCAGCGCGTGACATTCAGGCGCGTTTTCCAGCACCCAACGACGCATTTCCGGCACTTCCCCGGGCAGGGAGTAGAAGTCTTGCAGTTGAGAGGGAGGAACCGTGACGGCATAGCCGCCGATTTTACCGACGTTTATGACAAAATCGCGACAGGGAGGGCGGCCATCCAAGGGAACTAGAAGAATTTTTTTTCCTTCCCCGGGGGTAAATTCCAGCGGTTTTCCTTCCCAAGAGGGATGCAGATAAGAAAAAAAGGCGAGGGCGCAACATATTATCGCTATGATTATGCCCCATCGCCAATAAATATTGGAGCTTTGCCCCAAACCCCAAGAAAAAACTTTTTTTACCATATTATCTATTTGGTATCAAATCTGGCTGCAAAATCCGCCGCATCCTTAAAATAAGCGAAATTCGCCTCGATTTTCTCCGGCTCCCAATCCCACCAACGAATCCTCTGGAGTTTTTCAATGATTTTTTCCGGGAAGCGATAGCGGATAATTTTCGCCGGGTTCCCTCCCACCATAGCATAAGGGGGAACTGATTTCACCACCACGCTGTCGGCGGCGACTACAGCGCCGTCGCCAATAGTTAGCGGCCTCAGATGATCCGTGGCTTTGAAGCGTACTCCGCGGCCAACCCAGACATCGGAGCCAATGATAAGCGCGCCGTACTCTTTTCCCGGGGGAAATTCCACAAAACCGGGAGACCAATCAAAGGAGCCAAAATTTGACAGGGTGCCGGGATTATGCCCCGAGTGGATCCCCAGTTCCGCCACAATGTCCCAAGCCATGCCGGTGTATTTCCCGATAGTTATCGTTCCCCGACTTTCTATTTTTAGCCGGTGACAATAGCTTTTTGTACCAAAGTTCAGCTTTAAAAAATTGGGGGCGGTGTAAACTCTGGGATAAACGGTGTTGGAGGCATCGCAGACGAAAATGCCGGTTTTGTCACTATAAATCGCCCCGTAGCCTATACCTTCCAGACAAAGCCGCGCCACATCCAGCTCCTGCACGCGAAAGACTCGCCCGTCGATAACATTGTTTTTGGCTACACCATAGGCGGCCAGTTCTTTAACCCGATGATGAAACCCGAAATTCTCCGACACGATGGCAATTTGGGCATCAAGATGTTGTGTAGGGGTGCCGTCGGGCAAGTAAAGCGCAAAGTCCTTCCCATGTTTCAAGGCATAACCTTCGATGGAGATACGCCCTTCTTTCACGGCTTTTTCATACAGGGGATTCAGTTCGTCATAAAGATCCCCCTTGCCCCATAACATGGCTTTCAACATTTTTGGCTACTGACCCCCTTTCGGTAAATCTTGTATGAGTTCCTCCACAGCGCTCAGTACCATTGACACCGTAATGTTTTTGGAACACTCCAACTCTCGCGGCGTCCCTCCGTGCCTAGGGCAGCTACTCGCGTTAAAGGCATTCTGCGCGTCGTTCAAACAGCCGTGACATACGCGCTGATTGATAACGCGGTAGGGAGTATAAAACTCGTACCACGGCTCGCTGATACCGCTGATTATCACCACCGGACACCCCACACTGTGAGCTATCCAAGCTAGGCCGCTGGAAACGCCCAAGAAAAAGGCGGCGTGATACAGCATTTCCGCTCGCTCCATAATGCTCTTATCACCGGTGAAGTCCTCTGCATTATGAGGGCAGTAAGCTTTGAGACCGTTTTCCTCCTGATAATAATGACGATCGATACAAAAAACGCGATAGCCCCTGCCTTTTAGGTAATCCACCACCGCCTCCCAACCGCCGGGACAGTGCCAGCTTTTATAAAGGGTAGATGCCTGCACAGCTATACAAACATATTTTTCCGGTACGGGACGGGGCTGCTGAGAATAAAAACGAGGCCAAGGAGCGCGTCTTAAAATCCCCAGCATGGTACCGCCGTATTCCCCTAGGGGGTAAAGCCGCGAATCCGCCGGGGAGGCCAATTTCGTGCGCCACGCACCCAGATAAAACACGGCGTAGGCATCCGAGGAGATGCTCTCCCCTTGCGGCAAATCCGGATAGAGACGCGTCGCCATTTCTCGCAGGTACTCCGGTAAAATCAACTTGATATTGGCGCGGTGTTTTTCCTTGAAAGCGCGAACGTAGGGCAGGATGGCCAAAACATCCCCCATGGCACGATGCAAAAAATAGGCCGCCACCTCCTGCCCAGTAGGCTCGAAAACATGCCTAAACACCGGTATTCCGTCTCGTTTTATTTCCACCACCCACGGCAGATAATATTTTTCTAAGGATTCCAGTCGCACCGCCGACACGGTTTCGTTAAAAACGAGAGTCCCCGTTTCCCCGTCTCGGACAGTCACTTGCCAATTTCCCGGAGGGATTTGTAATCTCAGGCCGCAACAAAAATCAATTTTCAGCCCCTCTATTCCCGTTTCGCCGTGAATTTCCGTCAAAGCCGATTGATTTTTGGTCAGCAGGGACAGAAAATAGGTGACGGTGTCGGGAGAGGGCCTTTCTTCAGGCGGCAGGGCGGTGAAATATTTTATTTGCTCCATAAGGTCACCTCAACTGCCTTCGTAGGGCCTTACTCTAAGCGTCAAACCGCGTTGTTGACACAACTCGCGACATTTTGCGATCTCGTCGGCATCTTCCACCTTATCCACAATGGTGAGTACCACATGGGGAACGTATTTTTGGGCGTGGACGGCAAAGGCGAGCATCCCTTCGTAGGAGGACAGACCGTATTTGGCGCGAGTAAGTTCCAGATAACGCTCCGCCGTGGCGGCGTTCAAACTGATAGAGATGGTATCTAAAATCCCGGCAAAATCGGCGGCTATTTCCTGTCCGTATTCCAGCTCTCCTAACCCGTTGGTGTTTAGCCTAGTGGGCATGTCCGGCCGCAATTCTTTCACATAACGCAGAAGCTCGGTAAGAGCCTCTTGCCTGAGGGTTGGTTCGCCGAAGCCGCAAAACACCGTTTCTTTGATAAAATCCCAAGGCGCTTCGTTCAGCGCCGTTTTAACTTCTTCCGTCGTGGGTTCCTTCTCCAGCCACAAACTGCTTTCTGCGGCCATTTTTTTATATTGCCGTAGGCAAAAAGTACAGGCGCAGTTGCACCGATTGGTGAGATTCACATAGAGATTCCGTTTACCCGTCGGCTCTTCCTTTAGACTGTCGGCTAAAGCGAGATAACGTCCTCCCGGGTGGGTAGCGTATAAAATCATTTTTAGGAGCCACCTTTCTGTTGGTGTGTCCGCTACGAATGCTTTCAGACTTTTTCAGTCTAATTTATGCCGGCCGCCTTGTCAAGTTTTGCTTATTTACAGTTTACAGTCAAAAAGCCGCCCCCTCGCACCAAATAACAGCGCAAGAGGGCGGCTTTTTGCAAGTTTGTTTTTTATATCTTGGGGCGTTGCCCCAAACCCCAGCAGGGGGATAATCCCCCTGCACCCTTTAATAGATTTAAGGTTTTCTAAATCTTACCGGCCAGTTTTTTGTAGCCCAAGAGACGTTCTTCCGCATCCTTTTGGGTCTTGGCGAAAAGCGCTTCGGCAGCTTCGGGGAAATTACGCTTCAAGGAAGAATAACGCACCTCGCCCTGCAAGAACTCTTGGAACTTGCCGAAGTCAGGTTCCTTAGAATCCAAAGTGAAAGGGTTCTTATCCGTGCCTTTCAGCTCCGGATTGTAACGGTAGTTAGCCCAGTAGCCGCACTCTACCGCCAGTTTCCCTTCCAACTGGCTGTTGCCCATGCCTTTTCTGATACCGTGGTTGATGCAAGGAGCGTAGGCGATGATGAGAGAGGGGCCGGGATAGGCTTCCGCTTCCGAAATGGCCTTGATGACCTGATTTTGGTCGGCGCCCATATCCACCTGCGCCACATAAACATAACCGTAGGACATGGCCATCATGCCCAAATCTTTTTTTTTGGTCTTTTTGCCCGTGGCGGCAAATTGCGCGATGGCCGCCGCCGGAGTTGATTTGGAGGCTTGGCCGCCGGTGTTGGAATACACTTCCGTATCAAAGACAAAGACGTTCACATCTTCGCCGGAAGCAAGCACATGGTCAAGGCCGCCGTAACCAATATCGTAAGCCCAACCGTCGCCGCCGAAAATCCACTGGGAACGCTTGACGAAATAATCCTTGGTAGCGTAGATTTTATTCAGCAGTTCGTCGTCGCCTTTTTCCTGCTCCAAAAGGGATGCAAGTTTCTCGGCGCGGTCGCGAGTGCCTTCGCCGCTGTTCATGTTCTCTTGCCATTCTTTGAGAGCCGCTTGCAGTTCGCCGCTGCCCTTGCCCTGCTCTAAGGCGGCGGCAACTTCGGTAGCTAAGTTCTCGCGAATGGTTTTGGTGCCGAGGAACATACCCAAACCAAATTCGGCGTTGTCCTCAAAGAGGGAGTTCGCCCAAGCCGGCCCCTGCCCCTTGTGATTTTTCGTGTAAGGCATGGCCGGAGCGCTACCGCCCCAAATGGAAGAACAACCGGTGGCGTTGGCAATCATCATGCGGTCGCCAAACAGCTGAGTGATAAGTTTAGCGTAAGGGGTCTCGCCGCAACCGGCGCAAGCCCCGGAAAATTCAAAGAGCGGCTGCTCAAACTGGCTACCCAGTACCGTGGTTTTCTTCATGGGCGTGGTCTTGGGAGCCACTTTTTCGGGATTAACCCCATAATCAAAAATGGCTTGCTTGGCCTTCAAAGCGTCGTCTAGCGGAGTCATCTTCAAGGCTTTCTTGAAGCAGACCTGAGCGCAGTTGCCGCAACCGAGGCAGTCCAAAGTGGATACCGCCACGGTAAGATTCATGCCCTTAGCGGCCTTTGAGGGAATAAATTCCATGCCTTCGGGCGCCGCCGCTTTTTCTTCGTCGGTGGTAAGAATGGGACGAATGGCCGCATGGGGGCAAACGAAGGAACACTGATTGCACCCGATGCACAAATCCTTTTGCCACACGGGGACATTGATGGCCGTGCCGCGCTTCTCGTAAGCGGAACCGCCCACGGGGAAAGTGCCGTCCTCCATGCCCTTCAGCTTGGAAATGGCCAGTTTGTCACCCTCTTGGCGATTCATGACTTCCTGCACATCGCTGATAAATGCCGGTACGTCCTTCTTCTCAACGGCTTCATCCTGCGCGTTCGACCAATCAGCCGGAACCTGCACTTGATGCAGTTGCTCGATGCCCTTGTCGATGGCGCCGTTGTTCATATCGACGATGTTCTGACCTTTTTTGCCGTAGGAGGTGACCACCGCATCTTTCAGATACTGCACTGCCGTGTCGATAGGAATAATGTCCGCCAGTTTGAAGAAAGCCGACTGCATGACCATGTTGAAGCGGCCGCCAAGCCCCAAGCCGCGCGCGATTTCCACGGCGTTCACCGTGTAGAAATCAATTTCGTTTTGGGCGATGTAGCGTTTCATGGATGCCGGGAGGTGCTTCGAAAGTTCCTCATCGCTCCAAGTGGTATTCAGGAGGAATTTGCCCTTTTTCTTTAGTCCGGCCAGTAAATCGTACTGATAGACATAAGACTGTTGCGAACAGGAAATGAAGTCGGCTTGATTGATGAGATAGGGGCTGATGATGGGCTGCTTGCCGAAACGCAAGTGGCTCATGGTGATGCCGCCGGATTTTTTGGAGTCGTAGGCAAAATACGCCTGCGCGTACATGTCCGTCTTGTCGCCGATAATCTTGATGGCGCTCTTGTTGGCGCCCACGGTGCCGTCGGAGCCAAGCCCCCAAAACTTACAGGCGCGAGTGCCTTCGGCGGTAAGATCCACGTCCTGCGAACAAGGCGACAGGGAAAGGTGGGTCACATCATCCTCAATGCCGATGGTGAAACCATTCAGCGGCGCGTCCTTCTTGAGTTCCGCAAACACGCCGAAAATTTGATCGGGGGTAGTATCCTTACCGCCAAGACCATAGCGACCGCCTACGATAACGGGATTCAAATCGGAATTGTAATAGGCGGCCTTCACGTCGAGATACAAAGGCTCGCCCAAAGCGCCCGGTTCCTTGGTGCGGTCGAGGACGGCCACTTTTTTCACGGTTTTCGGCAGGTATTTGAAGAAATGTTTCGCCGAGAAGGGACGATAGAGATGAACCGAGAGCAGACCGACTTTCTCACCCTGTTTGTTGAGATAATCCACCACTTCCTGCGTCGCTTGGCAAACGGAACCCATAGCGATAATAATACGCTCCGCATTGGGGTCGCCGTGGTAGTCAAAGAGATGATGCTCTCGGCCGGTAATCTTAGTCATTTCGGCCATGGCTTCTTCTACCAAGTCAGGCAACGCATCGTAGTAGCTGTTGACCGCTTCGCGGGATTGGAAATAGATGTCGGGATTCTGCGCCGTGCCGCGTATCACCGGATGATCGGGATTCAGGGCGCGAGCGCGGAACTCTTTTACCGCCTCCCAGTCAAGAATCTTGCCCAAATCCTCATAATCAACCACTTCTATTTTTTGAATCTCGTGGGAGGTGCGGAAACCGTCGAAGAAATTGATGAAGGGGACGCGGCCTTTAATGGCCACCAAATGCGCCACCGCCGATAAGTCCATAACCTCCTGCACGCTGGCTTCGCAAAGCATCGCGCACCCAGCCTGCCGCGCCGCCATCACGTCCTGATGGTCGCCGAAAATGTTTAGGGTATTAGTCGCGAGGGCTCTGGCACTGACGTGGAACACACCCGGCAAAAGTTCGCCCGACACCTTGTACAGGTTGGGAATCATCAGCAAAAAACCTTGTGAGGCGGTATAGGTGGTGGTGAGCGCTCCGGCTTGCAAGGAACCATGTACGGCTCCGGCAGCGCCGGCCTCGGATTGCATTTCTATGACGCGCACCTTTTGGCCAAAAAGATTCTTGGTTCCCTTAGCCGCCATTTCATCCACATGCTCGGCCATGGGCGAGGAAGGAGTGATGGGGTAGATGGCCGCTACGTCGGTGAAAGCGTAAGAAATATACGCCGCCGCCGTGTTGCCATCCATCGTCTTCATCTTTTTGCTCATCTTTCGTTTTGCTCTCCTCTCGAAAACTGAAAATAATTTTGCGTTAAGTACTCCCATTTATTATACACTTGGATGTGGTAATGGTAAACATTTTTTTGGCTACCCTTTTGGTGTGAGCTTTTTCGTTTGTTTTATTGCAACCTTTCTTCTTCGTCCAAAAAGCGTTGCCCCAGTATCACGGCCACATAGTCATCCACCGGGCAAGGCGGTACTTGCATGGTGGTGGGAATGAATCGGCGCCAGCCTTTGGGCGGATTTTCTTTCCAATAAACTTTCTTGGCTTCTTCCGTAGTGCGATATTCGTCCCAAAAAACTATTTCCACGTTGGGGAGCGCCGTGTGTATGCGCACCGCTGCTTGGGCGCAAGTAGTGCCGTTGCCCAGTACCAAACAGCGCAGATCGCTTTCATCGGCGACGGCGGCTAGTTCCCTTTCGAGTCGCTCCGTCGCTATCACCCGTTGCAAAAGGACACTGCCGTCTTCCGCCAGCACCGCCAGACCGCATTTATCTCGCCCGGGGTCAATCGCCGCTATCGCCACTTTCTACACCTCATTTGGTCATTTGCCTAGGCTCGTCAGTTCTTCCATTTTCATCATCAGCCGCAAGGGGCCTAATACATCTGTGTCTTCCTCGGCATAGGCGGAGAGTTTCACCGTTCCCTTAATGGGTATCAGGGACTGGACAATTTGATAATACTGATTGCCGTCCATTACCCCCACGGATTTTCTGATGGGGTCGGGGAGAACGCCCCGAGACTTGGCATCCTGATTTACTTCCTTCAGAAAATCCATCACCGCGCGTTCCGCTAAGGCGCCGTCGTTGCCGGTCATTTTATAAACTCTGGATAATATAAATTCGTTTTTCTTATAGATAAGGCTGTTGGGATAAAGCTCTATATTAGTGCGTACCGCCTCGCCGCGCAGGAGATTGCCGGCGGCCACTATCCGCACCACCACGTCCTGACTGCTGCCGCGAATGGTCTCGAGCGCCGCTTCGTACTCCGGCGGATAAATCCAAATATCGCCGCCTGTCTCTGTCCCTAAACGGGTCGCCACGTTGCGCTTGGCCAGCTGCGCCAGCGCCCCCAATTCGCGCGCCGTGTCGTCAAAAGATTTGCCCCCTTGCACCACGCCACCGGCGATGACCTCCCCGGCTTGAAAGGCAATATTACCCTCTCGCATGGAGATAAGACCCTCCCGGAGATCTGCGGCCCGTTTTTCCAAGGATTGATTGCTGGCGGTAAGCTCGGCGTTGCGGTCGGTCAGCGCCGTGTTTTCCCCTTCCAAATCTCCGTTGCGAATGGTAAGTTCGTCGTTTCGTTGAGAAAGCTCGGAGTTGGCCGCTTCTAAGGCCAGATTCCCGGCCTGTAATTTTTCCGATTCTGCGAGAAGCTCCGCTTGCTTATCCTCCAACAAACTGATTTCCTCTAGGGACTGGATAAGTTCCTTGGCGGCTCTTCCCTGTTCCGCTTGCGCCGTAGCCAGCTCGCCCGACACCTTGTCCAAATTGTTTTGGGTCATAATCATCTCTTGGTGAAGCTGGTCGAGGCCAAAAAGCGCCGTCCGCACGTTTTCCGAAGCCGCCGCCATGATGCCAAAAGTCAAGGTGGTAATAAAAATTCCCGTAAACACCGTGATGACCATGGAAGTATGCCGCGGCCTCAGGCCAAAAATCGAGAGCCGCTTTTTGCCGATCTTAGTACCCAAACGATCCCCCACAAAGGCAATAACGCCGCCACTCACCACCAATACCGCAATAAACAGGACTCCATACATTCCTCTTGTTCACCACCTTTTCTATTGGGGTGTGGGGCAAAGCCCCACTATATTTTTACCTTGAAGCGCGATGTACTAAAATCGCCCCGGCTATCATGCCCATTACGTCCGGTATCCAGACCGCCAGCACGGGCGGCAGGAGGCCGCTGCGACCTATGGCGTTGGCAAATGTCATGGCGGCGTAGTAAGCAAAGATAATGATAATGCTCATGGCAAAACCCATGGAGGAACTGTTACGAGTGGGTTGCAAGCCTAAAGGCACGCCCACCAAGGCAAAAATGAGGCTGGCCAACGGCACCGTGATTCTTTGATAAAGCTCCGTTTCCAGCTCGCTGGTATTGACGTACTGGGACTTCATGATGCCGATTTGCGCCTTCAGTTCCTTCATGGTCATCTCTTCCGCTTTTTTTTGCTCCCGGACGATTTGCACCGGGTCGGAATCAATGGGCAGTACCTGAGTATCGAAACGGAGCATGTGTTCGCTCTGGTTTTCCCCGGCTATATCATAGAGCATCCCCTTGTGCATAATCCATTTGTCGTTCAGCCATTCGGCGTACTCCGCGTTTTCCACATGGCGCACGTCACCTTCCTCGCTGAAACTTTGGAGGGTAACTCCTTGCAGGGTTTTGGTATCGCTGTCGAAAAGCCGAGCATAAACCAAACGGCGAATGCGCCCGTCTTGAATGTCTTTAATGATGACGTGTTCTTGAGAACGCATGGCGGTATTGCCCTGAATTTCATAGTAGAGGACGTTGCTGTAGGCCGTATTCGCCCAAGGCACCACATATTCATTAAAGGCGATGGCGCAAAGGCTTACCACCAGACCTAAAAAAACCGCCGGCATGGCAATACGGCCAAAACCGATGCCGCATGATTTCATGGCAGTGATTTCGCTGGAGCTGGAGAGCCGCCCGAAGGTTAATAGCGTGGCGAGGAGCATGGACATGGGAAAAGTCCACATGATAATGCCCGGCAAACTCAAGACGAAAATTTTCAGTATGGCCTCAAAGGAAGCGCCGTAATCGGTAATGTACTGGGCGATGCGAAAGAGGGTTCCCGTGCCGATAAACACCGCCGTGAAAGCGCAGATGCCAAAAACAAAGGACAGGAACACCTCGCGCAGTATGTACTTGTCTAAAATTCTGAGCCCCATGGCAATCTCCCATCCTGCTTTTATAGTTAAAATATTGGGGCTTTGCCCCAAACCCCACTGCTAACGCATAAGCGACCTCTACGGCACTAAAGTGCCTAGAGTCTGCTTAAAGGGGCACAACCCCCTTGTGACCCGGCAATTATCTTTTTTTGTCATTTGCCATATCATCTACAGCCTTATAGCGTAAATTTTTCCCCCAGATAAAATTTCTTGGCCACGGGACTGCTGGCGATGGTTTGGCTGTCACCTTCGAGGAGAATGTTGCCGTTGTTTAGTATATAGGCTCTATCGACAATCTGCAAGGTTTCTCGCACATTATGGTCGGTAATGAGGATGCCCATGCCTCGCTGTCTAAGGTACTGGATGATTTCCTGAATATCGGCCACCGCCAAGGGATCAACCCCGGCAAAAGGCTCGTCCAGCAGAATAAATTGGGGTTCCAAAGCGAGACAGCGAGCGATTTCCACTCGACGACGTTCGCCGCCGGAAAGTTCAGTGCCTTTTCGCTCGCGAACGTGTTCGATATGAAATTCGGACAGGAGCGCGCCGCACTTATTCTTGCGTTCGGCCTTGGAAAATTTCGTAGTCTCAAGGATGGCCATGAGGTTTTCCTCCACGGTAAGTTTGCGGAAAATCGAGGCCTCCTGCGGCAGGTAACTGATGCCCAGTTTGGCTCGGCGATTCATGGACAGATGGCTTACGTCGATATCCGAAACCAAAACCTTGCCGGAGGTGGGACGCTCCAAGCCCACTATCATGTAAAAGGTGGTGGTCTTCCCGGCGCCATTTGGCCCCAAAAGCCCCACTATCTCGCCCTTCTCCACACGCAAAGAAACCCTGTCAACCACCGTGCGGCTCTTAAAGGATTTTACCAGATTTTTTGCTTCTATGTGCATGATTTTATCCTTTTTATTTTTCCGAAGGCTCTACCTTTAGCTTGTCGCGCTCGTTATCCAAATAAATGGTCAAGCGATTGCTACGCAGGGTATTATTTTCCTGCACTGCCCAAGCGTTGCCCTGCAAAACAGCTTTGCTCTGTTCTTTGCCGTAGTAGTCAACCCGGTCGCCCCCGGCTTCTAAATCCCTAGGTGGACTCACCAAATGAGCGTGGCCGTCGCCGATGTAATACTCGTCTTCGAGCCAACCTTCCATGCTGTCGGCGGTGAAGGTGCCGTCTTTATTCTTGACGATACCGCCTCCAGGGATTTTCACATAGCCCCTCTGCTGGGGATAATAATCTATGAGCTGGCCAAGAAATTCCTTGTCCTCCTCCGTGCCGTGGACATTACCTTGGGCGGTGAAGTGTTCCCTGCCATCTACCGTCAGAAGGTCGGCGGTTACCCGGAGTTTGTCGCGCATGGCGATGACGTTGCCTTCTACCTTGCCTTTTTCCGTTTTGAGGTTATAACTGGCTTTCTGTCCGGCAAGTCTGGCCTCGCCGTATTTCATGAGGACATCTCCTTCGGCAGCTATATCGCCGGTGGTCATATCATACTCCACCGTGTCCGCGTTCAGCTCCGCCGGCGTTTTTTCCTCGGCGCTGTACGCGGTTCCCCCGGACAGCCCCAAACCTAACAGCATAGCCGTGGCCAGCGGTAGGGTTTTATAAATTCTGCGTTTCACTATTTTTCACTCCTCTGGCCAAATGCGCCTTGCCTTGGATTTTAATTTTGTTGAAACCGTCGTAGCTGTCCATGCGCTCCCCGGTGGCTTCCATGTCCTCCTTGGTGGCGCGCACGTCCCCCAAGGCCGATAACAGTTCTTGAGCCGCCAGCCATTTCAGCTCGCTACTGGTAAGTTCCGCGCCGTCGCTGGTGGTGGCTTTAACGTCACCGGAGAGGTTTACGTCTTGGGTTTTGTGGTCGTAGGTGCCTGTCTTGTCAACGACCTGCACCACGCGGCCATCCTTGGCATAGAAGATGGCCTTAATATTTTCGAGGGTCATGTCTTGGGTTTCGATGTTGACGGAAATTTTTTCCGCCGTCAGCTCCCAGATTTTTTTCCCGTCCTTTTCTTCGCTCAGGGTGTTGCCGTCGTAGGTCATGATGAGGGGTCTGTCCTCCGGCTCCACCGGCGGTGGCGGCTCCGGCACGGAAAGTATCGTCCAGTAAACCAAACCGATAAGCGCAAGCCCTCCCACTATGCCGAAAATTTTCAGCTTGCTCATGATTCCACCTGCGCCTTCACCGTGTGATGTTTTTTCTTTTGTTGCTCCGGGGGCGTGTTCCAACGTTTTTGGAACCACAGCCACTGGGTAGGATTTTCGCGTATCACCTTGTCCAAAATATTGGTGGCGCGTACCGTGAAATCAAAAATATCCTTGTCGGTGTCGCCGGTATCTTCAAAGCGCATAATATCGCCGATAATGACCTTGTGTTTGCCGCTGGGCTGACGCAGGATAAACATGGACACCACCGGAGCGTTGAATTTCCGCGCGAACACCGCCGCCCCCATGGGCGACGAGGCGATGCGTCCCAGAAATTCCGTAAAGGCTCCGCCGGGGCCGGCATCCTGATCCATCAAAAAACCCAAAATTTTTCCGGCTTTTAAGGCTCGTCCCGCCGCTAAAAGCTCGCTGGTACCCCGGGAAAAAATCTCCACCTTAACGGCGGCGCGGAGGTCATCTAAGGCTCTGGTATATTCAATGTTAGGCTGAGGTTTGGCAATGGCCGTTACGGGGTAGCCGCTGAGGGCAAGACCGGCGGACATCCATTCCCAAGTCCCCACATGTCCCGTCACCACCACCACGCCCCTACCTTCGGCCAAGGCCGCCTCCAATCTATCCAAATGCTCAAACTCCACATACTCGCTTAGATTCTCGGTTGTTAAGTGAGGCATGTAGAGTATTTCCAGCATATTTTTGGCGAGGTTCACAAAGGAACGACAGACGATCTTTTTGGCTTCGCCCTCCGAGAGTTTTAGGGAGAGCATCATCTGCTTAATGGCTAGGTTCCTTTGTTTTTTGATAATGAGGTAGTAAAGGTAGCCCAAGGGGCGACCCAAGGCCATAAGCAGGGAGTACGGCATAAGACATACACATTTGCTCATAAACATCAGTAGCTTATACTGCATCGCCTGAATATCCCTCCCTTTACCCTCGATAATCCGCTAAAATTTTCTCCCAAAAGCCTTGCGCCTTCAAAATAAATTCAATTATCTCCCGGGCGGCGCCTCGTCCGCCGGGAAAGCTCGCTATTAGTTTCGCCGCTTGCTTGGCCTCCACGGCGGCATCTCCCACCGCCGTCGGCAGTCCCACCTGTAGCATGACAGGCAAATCAATGAGATCGTCCCCTATGTAAGCAAAAGCCTCGTCCGGCAAGGAAAATTCCTGCTTGAGCGCACTATAAGCCTCGCGCTTATCCATGCATCCTTGGTGGAGGGCATCGATTTTAAGTTCTTGTACCCGGTAGGCGGTAATGGGAGAGGTACGACCGGTGATAATGGCGGTCTTCAGGCCACACTTACGACACAGGGTAATGCCCAGTCCATCGCGACAGAAAAATTTCTTGACGCTCTCGCCTCTTTCGCCTACGGCAATGGTGCCGTCCGTCAACACCCCATCCACGTCGAAGATGATACACTTGATTTTTTTTGCCCGTGCGAAGGCATCCTCTGCTTGCCATTCCAAGCTATACCACTCCTTGCCGCAAAAGATCCGTTAAGTGGACGATGCCCACCGGCTCATCATTTTCGATAACGGGGAGTACCGTCACGGGACGCGGTTTATGTTTTTCCATCACCGACAACGCCTCTGCCGCCAGTTTCCCCTTGGTAATCACCAATGGACTCGCGAACATAATGCTTTCCACGGAGGCATCCAAGAAGTTATTGTCTTTCCCCAAAGCGCGACGAATGATACCGTCGGTCACCAGTCCCACAAATTTTCCGGCGGTATCCACCACGGAGGCGGCGCCCAAGCCCTTTTCCGTCATAACGAAAAGAGCGTCTTTCACCGTCTTGCTCATGAGAATAATTGGATTGTCCTCTCCGGTGTGCATCACATCCGCCACCGTCAGCAAGAGTTTTCTTCCCAAAGCGCCGCCGGGATGGAAGAGGGCAAAATCTTGGGAAGTAAAATTTCGCGCCGACATCAGCGCCATGGCCATAGCGTCTCCCATAGCTAAGGTAGCGGTGGTGCTGGCGGTGGGGGCAAGCCCCAAAGGACAAGCCTCTTGTTTTACCCCAATGTCGATGAAGTAATCGGAATGCTCGCCCAAGTTCGATTCGCGCCGACCGCACAGAGCGATAATAGTGGCGCCGATACGGCGAATAATCGGCAAAATATGCACCACTTCCGTGGATTCGCCGCTGTTGGAAATGGCAATGACCACATCTTGCTCCGTGACCATACCCAAATCGCCGTGAAAAGCCTCAGCCGGATGCATGAAGAAAGCGGGGGTGCCGGTACTGGCGAGAGTTGCCGCAATTTTTCTGCCGATATGGCCGGACTTTCCCATGCCCGTGACCACCACTCGCGCCTTGCAACGCAAAATGCAATCGACAGCCGCTTCAAATTCTTCATCTATGCGGTGGGTGAGGTCTTCCACCGCCTCAGCTTCTATCTTCAGCGTTTCTATAGCCTTCTCTTTTATCATTGCTTTCCTCGTTTACTACAGTTTCTTCTGCACAATGGCGTGAATAGCCAAGGCATCTTTTAAAAGATCCTCCAGCTGATCAAGATAGACCATGTTGGGGCCGTCGGAAAGCGCTTCTTCGGGATTGTCGTGGACTTCTAGGAAGAGGCCATCGACTCCTACGCCAACCGCGCCGCGCACCAAGTATTCCACATACTCCCGATTACCGGAGGAGGCCGTACCGGCGCCGCCGGGGAGTTGAACGCTGTGGGTGGCATCGAAAATCACGGGATAGCCAAAGGAACGCATGATGGGGAAAGAACGCATATCCACCACCAAATTATTGTAACCGAAAGAGGCACCTCGTTCCGTGAGCAAAATATTTTCACTGCCGCTTTCGTGGAGTTTATCTACCACGTTGCGCATATCTTTGGGCGCAAGGAACTGACCTTTTTTGACGTTGACTACCCGTCCCGTTTTGGCGGCTTCGTAGAGAAGATCCGTTTGCCGACTGAGGAATGCCGGGATTTGCAAAATGTCGGCTACCTCACTTACCGGCAAGGCTTGCGCCGTTTCGTGAATATCGGTGACCACCGGGACTTTTAACTCTTCCTTGATGGCGCGTAGCATTGCCAAGCCTTTTTCGAGGCCGGGGCCGCGGAAACTGTGAAAGGAAGATCGATTGGCCTTGTCAAAGGAGGCTTTGAACACATAGGGAATACCCAATCGGTTTGCGATTTCCTTAATACCGCGTCCAATGAGGAGGGAACGCTCTAAGCTCTCCAAAACGCAAGGGCCGGCCAACAGGGCCAACGAATCTTTGCCGTCGATGTAAAAATCGCCAACTTTTACCTTATTCATGCTCTCACCCTTCTCGTTTTGCTATAGATCTTGGGGCTTTGCCCCAAACCCCACAAGGGGCTGGCAGCCCCTTGTCCCGGCATTATATATCTCGTTTACCAAAGCTAAATCTTCTTCCGTATCCACGCCCACCAATTTGTCTTTGGTGATAATTACTTTTATCTTGTAGCCGTTCTCCAAGGCACGCAGTTGCTCCAGCGATTCTGTTTGCTCCAAGGGAGTGGGGGGAAGCTTGGCGTATTTTAGCAAAAAATCTCGCCTATAGGCGTAAAGGCCAATGTGTTTATAGACAGTCGCCTCCGATTGTTTTCTGGGGTACGGTATCAGGGAGCGCGAAAAATACAGGGCATGACCATTCTTATCCATAACCACTTTCACGTTATTGGGATTTTCCTGTTCGTTCTTTTCTGTTAGGGGCGTGGCCACCGTGGCCATCTGCAATTCATGGTCGGCGGCAAAACAGGCGGCCAATTCATCAATTAAAGCTGGTTCTATCAACGGCTCGTCCCCTTGGACATTGATGATAACCTCCGCCTCCGGGAAAGAGGCGGCCACTTCCGCCAAGCGATCCGTTCCCGTGGGGTGAGTTTTGGCCGTCATCATGGCGCGTCCGCCATGGGAGGCTACCGCCTCATAAATTCTGTCGTCGTCGGTGGCTACAATGGTTTGACTGACGCTTTTGGCTTTGCTGGCTCGTTCATAAACTCTCACCACCATGGGCTTACCGGCTATATCTTTCAAAGGCTTACCCGGCAACCTAGTTGAAGAATACCTCGCCGGAATCACACACAAGACATTCATGCTATGCTCCTCACTTTTTCTTGCCAAGACGCTCGGCCAAACTGCTCTCCAAGAGTTCGTGGAACTCTTCTCTTCCCCCTTGGAAAGTAACCTCCACGCAAATCACATATACCGGTATTTGCCAAGTGGCTGTCACTACCTCCGCCGGAATCTTCACCGCGTCTTTCTCTGTGATTACAATGGCCTCGGCGCCTTGAGCCACCGCCTGTTGCAAAATGTCCGTCATCTCTTTTAAAGTGTAGTCGTGGTGGTCGGGGTAACGGAGACTTTCGATGATAACGACGCCTAAATCGTTGAGGGTCTGCTCAAAGGAAGCAGGGTTACCAATGGCCGATACGGCCATGATGCGCTTACCCTTAATCTCCGACACGTCGATGCCATCCCCGGCAATATCCACATACCAATCCGCCAAGGGGATAAAACAACGGGGCTGGTGAATGCTTTCCACAATAAGGGCGTGATCGTTATAGCGGCGCACTTTATCTCTGATGTACTCTCGCGAACCGTTGGCCGCCTGATCCACCTTGGTTAAGAGACAAACGTCGGCGCGTTTTATATGGGACATGGGTTCTCTTAAGGTGCCTCGCGGCAAAATATATTCGTTGCCGAAGACATTCACCGCGTCAATCAGCAAAATGTCCATGTCGCGCTTTAATTGCCAGTGTTGATAGCCGTCGTCTAAGATAGCTACCTCCGCGCCGAAATGTTCAATGGCATACTGCCCGGTTTGCGCCCGTTCGGCGCCGATGAGTACCGGCACATTGGGCAGGTGCTTGGCCAGCATGAAGGCTTCGTCGCCGGCTTCCGCCGCGTCCATGTGCAGTTTATCCCCGTCGGACACAATGCCGACCTTGCCGTGCCACTTAGCGCGATAGCCACGATTCAAAATAACCACCCGATAGCCCATGTCGCGAATACTTCTGGCTAGTCGTTGCGCCGTGGGGGTTTTTCCCGTTCCTCCCACGGTGATGTTGCCGAGGCTGATAACGAAGCAATCCAGCTCCCTTTTTTTTAGTAAATTGAATTTGTAGCCGGCTAATTTAAAATTCACCAGTTGGCTGTAAATCAAGGAAAACACGAAGAGGACGCCCATTAACAAGTGCATGGAGAGGCCGTTGACTTCCTTGCTGTGCACCAAATTGGTGAAATAGGTCTGCATATTGGTGATTTTTTCCGTGGAATGAATACGACCATGGCTGTAAGTTCTGCTTTCGTAATCGTCGAGGAGCTGATGTAAAATAACGGCCGACTTACGGGAAGCCCCCTTGTTTTCGTTGACAATGGCGAGGGTCTCTTGCTCCATGCGCTGCCTTAGGTCAACGTCGTCAAAGAGCCGCACCGTTTCTCTGGCCAGTTCATCCCCATCGTTTACGGTGATGCAGGCGTTCCGCTTGGTGAACAGCGAGTGGGTGTCTTTAAAATTAAACATGTTGTGACCCACGATAATGGCTTTACCGTGCGCCGCCGGTTCCAAGATATTGTGACCGCCGTGGGAGATAAGGCTTCCACCCACATAAATCACATCGCCCACGCTGTAAATTTTTCCCAGTTCGCCGATGGTATCGAGGACGATGATATCCTCACCGTTTCCCGGCCTTTTCTGCAGTTCCGTCCGGGTGGCCACGGTGTAACCGGCTTTGCGGCAAATGTGCTGTACCTCCATGGTACGCAAAAGTTCTCGCGGCGCTATAACGAGTCGCGCTTTGGGATGTTTTTCTCTTACCGCCGCGAAGGCTTTTAAGACGTGTTCTTCTTCGCCGCGATGGGTACTCCCAGCGAGCAGTATGCCGTCGCTACCCGTCAGCCCCATTTCGGCAAGAATTTGCTCCTTCTCCTCGGGGCTGACATCGGTATAGGTTTGGTCGAATTTAGTGTTGCCGGTGACGGTGACCAGTTCCGGCGGCGCCCCCAGTCGTTGAATGTAATCGGCGTCAATGGGGGACTGCATGGCGAACATCTTCACCGTGCCGATCATGTCCTTTAAGATACTGCGCAGGTGTTTATAGCGTTTGACGCTCTTATCGCTGATGCGGCCGTTGACCATCATCACCGGGATGCGCAGTTCTCTGGCGGTCTTAAAGAAATTCGGCCACAGCTCCGTTTCCACCGGCAGGAAAATTCTGGGGTGGATACGCCGCAATACATGACCGGCTAGCCAAGGCAAATCCAAGGGGAAATAGATAATGCTGTCCGCATCCTTGATGATACGATTGGCCATTTCGTAACCGCTGGTGGTTACCACCGACACCAAAATGGGACTTTGGGGAAATTCCTTACGAAATTCCTTGATGAGGGGACTGGTGGCCACAATCTCTCCCACCGATGCCGCATGAACCCATATGCAGTTTTTCTTGGCCACCTTGTCCAAGGCGCCCTCCGGGAAAAAGCCCAAACTCTGCCGTATGCGCTCCACAAAACCCTTTTCGCGTACGGAACGGATCATGAACATCGGGATTATCAGCACCACCACAATGATGGCCGCTATGTTATAGAGAAATTGCATATCCCTGCCCCTTTACTCCGATTTAGGAACTATCATGATTTTAACTTACTTATTTATCCTACAAGACTCTTAATACACACATTTCAATTTTGTAGAAAATAATTTGTGCAAATTATTTTGTTATGCTTCCTTGCTGAATTGAATGTGATAGAGATTGCTGTAAAGTCCGCCCTTGGCCAAAAGTTCCTCGTGGGTGCCGTGTTCCGCCACTTTGCCGCCGTCGATAACGTATATTTGATCCGCATCAAAGATGGTGGAGAGCCGGTGGGCGATAACGAAGGAAGTACGACCGACGAGTAAATTATCCAAGGCCGCTTGCACGATTTTTTCGCTTTCCGTATCCAACGCCGAGGTGGCTTCGTCCAAAATGAGGATTCTCGGGTTTTTGAGGATGGCGCGAGCGATGGCGATGCGCTGCCGCTGGCCGCCGGACAGATTCATGCCCCGTTCGCCGATGGGCGTAGCGTAACCGTGAGGGAGTTCTTGAATAAAGGCATCGGCGTTGGCCGATTTAGCCGCCGCGATAACTTCTTCGTCGGTAGCGTCAAGCCTACCGTAGCGAATATTTTCCATCACCGTACTGCTAAAGAGCGCCGTTTCCTGCGGCACGATGCCAATTTGTCCCCGGAGAGACTCCACCGTTACCTCCCGAATATCATGGCCGTCGATTTTGATAGCGCCCTCGGTGACATCGTAAAATCTGGGGATTAAATTGGCAATGGTGGATTTGCCCGCGCCGCTGGGGCCGACAAAGGCAATCATCTGCCCCGGCTCCACGGCGAGAGTAACATCGCGGAGCGCCGTTACTTCCTCATTATAGGCAAAGGTGACATCTTCCAAGGTTACGCGTCCCTCGATAGGCGGCAGGTCTATGGCGCCGGGACGATTGGACACCGTTTCTTCCAAATCCACCACCGCAAAGACCCGGTCAATGGCCGCCATGGCTCGTTGCATATTGGCATAGACCCTAGACAGGCGTTTTACCGGATTGGCTAGGTTTACCGCGTAGGTCAAAAAAGCCACCAAGGCGCCGGCGGTAATTTCCCCGTTCACCACTTCATAGCCACCGAACCAGACGATGAACGTCACCGCCACCGCCGCCAAAAATTCCACGGTGGGAGTAAGGAGGCTGGTAAGCTGGACGTTTTTCATGGCCGCTTGGAAATTCAGCTCATTTTGATTCCGAAAACGCTCCGATTCGTAATCCTCGCGTACAAAGGATTTTACCACCCTAATAGAAGAAATGCTCTCCTGCATGAGGGAGGTAATATCCGCCGCCCGTTCTTGAATAACGGTGCCGGCGGCTTTAATCTTGCGCCCGAAAATCTTCATGGCGTATCCCACCATGGGGATGACTACCAAGGTGAGGAGACTCAGCTTCCAGTCCAGATAGAGCATCATAGCGATGGAGCCGATGAGGACGGAGGCTTCCGTGAACATCTCGATAAGTTGGTCAACCAAGGCCGTCTGCATAGCGCCCACGTCGTTGGTAATGTAGCTCATGGTCTCGCCGGTCTGATGGCGGTCAAAATACGCTATGGGGAGACGCTGGAATTTCCGGAACATCATGTCTCGCACATCGATAATGACTCGCTGGCCAATATACGACACGAGGTAGGACTGTCCGTAGTAGAATATGCCCCGAATGATGAAGGTCACTATGATGCCCACGGCGATAATGTTCAACATGAACATATTTTTTGCCGCCAGCACGTCATCTATCATGTCCTTGATTATCCAAGGCAGGTACAAATTCGCCCCGGCGGCCATGATGATGCAGAAAATAGCCAAGATAAATCTTTTGACGTAAGGCCGCATATAGACCAAGAGTCGTTTATAATTCTTCATTAGGTTGCCTTGCCTCCGCGCTTTGCCGCCGCTAAAATCTTAGCCGCGATTCTGTCCGCCGCCCCCGGCTGCCCTAATTTGGAGCAAGCCTCTTTTAAACCGGCCACCGTCTTGGCTCTTTTTTCCTCGCCGCGATAAAGAGAAAGTATCTCCGCCGCGATCCTCCCCGGCTCCACTTCGTCCTGCAACAGCTCGGGTTGCACGCGGCTGTTCATGAGAATATTGGGGAGGGTGAAATTGTCGATGTGTACGAGGAGCCGTCCGAGGCAATAATTGAATTTCGCCATGCGATAGAGGGACACACAGGGCAGTCCCATTAAGGCCGCCTCCAGCACCACCGTCCCCGAAGTGGCCATAGCCACATCGGCCAAGCCCATGAGGTCGTAGCGATGGCTTTTCGTGAGCTTTATCTCGATGGGGCTTTTGGTCACCTGCTCCCTGATGGCCGCTTCTACGTCAGCGGATGCCACCGGCAAAAAAAACAGCGTGTCGGGTCTTGCTTGCAGTATTTTTTCTGCCGCCGCAAGCATGGTAGGGAGGAGGAGTTTTATTTCCTGCAAGCGACTGCCAGGCAGGAGCAAGACCGCATGTTTCCCCTTAGGGATTTGGAAGAAGTCGCGAGCTTCCTCTTCGGTCAAATCGCCGCGCACCTTATCTACCAAAGGATTCCCCAGAAAGGAAATCTTGGCGCCGGCTTTTTCATAGACCGGTAGCTCAAAGGGAAAAATCGCCACAAACTCGTCGGCAATTTTCGCGCAGGTTTTCGCCCGTCCCTTACGCCAAGCCCAAGCCGAAGGGGGAATGTAGGAAAAGACGGGGATGGAGAGTTTTTTGGCTCGTTTCGCCAGCCGCCAATTGAAATCCGGATAGTCGATGAGTACCAAAAGATCCGGCTTTTCCTCGCGCATCCTTGCCTCCAAAAAATCCAACAGCGCAAAGATGCGCCTGAGATTCTTGATGACTTCCCATACCCCCATGACGTTATACCCGGCGAAGTTTTTCAGGAGGCGCGCGCCCTCCTTGGCCATGTTGTCACCGCCGAAGGCGATAATTTCCGTCGTGGGGCTTTGGCGTTTAATGGCCGCAATAAGCTGCGCTCCATGCAAATCGCCGGAAGTTTCCCCGGCAGACATCATTATTTTCACGGCGCACCCCATTATACGAAAAGACGCGGATTCTATCCACCGCGTCTTTCCCTGTTACATAGCCACGATGGCAATGTCGCTGGACTCCGCCAGTTCTATTACCCTATCTCGTTCCACCAAAAGCGTTTTGTCCGCTTCAATGGCCAGCGCCTTAGCGCCCACTTCGATCATGGTCTCAATGGTTTGCGGCCCCACGGTGGGAACATCGAAACGATTGTCCTGCTGGGGTTTGGCCGTCTTGCAAACCACGGCGCCGCCATGCGCCAGCTCTCCGCCGCGACGAATACAGGCGTCGGTGCCTTCGATAGCCTCCAAGGCCATCACAGCCACATTCTTCACTACCACGGTCTGTCCCACGTCCAAACGCCCCAGCTCGCGCGCCATGCGGATACCAAATTCCATGTCTTTGCGCTCTGCCTCCGTAGGTTCACGTTTGGAAATGGTTCCCCGGCGCGGCATGAGCTTTCTTATCAGCGCCGTTTGATCAAAGGCTTGCATTCCCTCTTTGGCCAGTTCTCTAACGAACATCATCATAATGGTATCGTCGCTTCTGTCCGGCAATTCCATTATGAGTTTCAACATTCTGGCGTCAGGCTGGACGCTCCCGGCAAACAGTAATTCCTTGGTGACTTTGCCCAGCATGGTGACTTTGGTTACTTGCTTTTCCTTGAGATAGCCGATAATTTCATCGAGATGCGCCACGCTAATACTGCGACACTCCACCGTACACTCGCTAAGCTCCGGATCCGTCTCCGATAGCAACGCCACCGCATACACTTCATAACCCAGCACCTTAGCCGCCCGAGCGCATTCCACCGGCAATTTTCCCACACCGGCTAAGAGTCCGATTCTTTCCATGTTTTACCTCCAGTGATTATATCTCCGATAAATTTTCTCGGCGTTCGCGACAGATACCGCGGTCGGCGTTGCGTAAAAATCGCAAGAAGTGATCCACTTCCTCGCAAGAATCCACTTCCTGCTCAATAACCGAAATGGCTTCTTTTAGCATCAGCCCGGAACGGAAGAGGATTTTGTAGGCTTTTTTGATGCTGTGCCGCACTTCTAAGGGAATACCGGCGCGAGACAGCCCCACGCTGTTTATCCCCACCACTTTGGCCGGATACCCGGCTACGATAGTGTAAGGCACCACATCCTGCGTCAGGCGAGCCATACCGCCGATCATGGCGTTGCGGCCGATTTTCACGAATTGATGAACTCCGGCCATACCGCCGATAACTGCCCGATCCTCCACAACGGCGTGGCCGGCAAGGCTGGCTACGTTAGACATAATGACGTGATTGCCGAGGACGCAGTTGTGCGCCACATGTACCAGCGCCATGAGGAGACAATCGCTGCCGATTTTGGTTTCCTCTCCCTCGCCGGTGGCGCGATGAATGGTAACGCCCTCCCGAATAATGGTGCGATCACCGATGACCGTGCCGCTTTTTTCGCCCTTGAATTTCAAATCTTGGGGCTCGTCGCCGATGGAAGCGCCTTGGAAAATCTTGCAATCGCGACCAATGTCCGTCCACCCGGCAATCACCACATGTGGGCCAATCCTAGTACCCTCGCCGATGGAGACGTTCTCCCCAATGACCGAGTAAGGGCCTATCTCCACATTTTTGGCGATACGAGCCCCCGGCGCTATCACAGCTGTATCGTGTATAAAAGCGACGACTTTCGCGCTTGAATTAGCGTTCATCTGCTCCATCTCCTTTGACTCCCCTAAAAAGGGGGATTTGTCAAGTCAAAGAGCCTCCTGTTTTTTCAGCGCAAATTTAAAATCAGCTGAAGCGACTAATTGCTCTTCCACATAGGCATCGGCATGCAAGGTGCCAAAATCTCCCCGTACCCGTACCAATTCGGCTTTCGTTACCACTTGATCCCCGGGTACCACCGGACGTTTAAACTTCACATTCTCCATGCCGCCAAAAAGAGCAATCTTGCCGCGATGCTCCTCCGGGTACAACATGGCCACGCCCCCCACCTGCGCCATGGCTTCCAAAAGAAGCACTCCCGGCATAATGGGATGGCCGGGAAAATGACCCTGGAACTGCGGCTCGTTCATAGTGATGTTCTTAATACCCACCGCCGATTTAAAAGGCACCAGCTCGATGATACGATCCACCAACAGCATAGGCGGACGATGGGGCAGGATCTTTTGTATTTCATTGATGTCTAAAACCATATTCGCTTCCCTCTTCCGTGCGGCGTAGGCAGACGCCCTGCGTCCCCTCGCTGCTTGTATTGTTAATGAAGTAAACAGTAAACGAATCTAACCGGCGGCCAAAATCTTTTTGGCCAGCCTAGTATTGAGGGCATGACCCGAGGCCAGCGCGATAACATGCCCTCGTATAATCCCGGCCAATCTTAAATCGCCGATAACGTCAAGCGCCTTGTGGCGTACCAGCTCGTCGGAGAATCGCAGTGGATTCAGCCAGCCCTCGTCGTTATAGACGATGACATTTTCCAACGTCCCTCCTAAGCCTAAGCCCATTTCGCGCAAAGCCTGTACTTCTTTTTCATAGGCAATGGTGCGAGCCGGCGCAATCTCCCGGCGGTAAGTGTCCCCCTCCAGTGTGAAGTCGGCTACCTGTATGCCGATGAGGCGATGGGAATTTACAGAAGTAAAGGTGACGCGAAAGCCGTCGTAAGGCAAAGCCATGACGAATTTTCCCGGCTCGTCAACGCGATACACCCGGTCAATAACAATTTCCCGACGCGGAGCCGCAAGTTCCCGTATGCCGGCGGACTCGATTAGTTCCACAGAGGAAAGGGCGCTACCGTCGGCCACCGGCGGTTCCGGCGAATCCATTTCCACCAAACAGTTATCGATTTTGAGGCCGTGGAAAGCGCTCATTAAATGTTCTACGGTAAAGACTTGCGCCCCGTTTTCCTCTAAGGTGGTAGCCCTTACAGTGGCCGTAACCTTATCGGCGGTGGCGTGAATCACCGGCCTATCCGGCAAGTCGGCGCGACAAAACACAATGCCCGTACCTGCCTCGGCAGGTTTTAGCGTCAAATGAACGTCTTTTCCCGCATGGAGGCCAACGCCCACCATGGAAACTTCACGCGCCAATGTTATCTGTTGCAAAATAATTTTCCTCCCACATACAAACACTGCTCCTATTTTACAAAACATTAGGCCGCCTTGCAAGTATTTTACCATCGGAAAAATTTTTTCATCCCGTTTTCATCTCGAGCCAGAAAAAAACAAACGCTCATTGCCGCTATAAAAATTTAGGGCACATCGCCAAGTAATTCCATAGGAGGTAGCGCCGAAATTTTCAAAAAAAAAAAAACAGTGTGAAAAAAGTACTTGCATTTTAATTTCAAAGGGCTTATCATGTAAATGTAAATTTTGCAATGGCGCGTGAAATAAGAATGGTTCGGTGACAACCCGGACGTTCTGTAAGGGCGCTGTGTTCGCAAGATTTGCGGCCTTGTTTTCTTTATACGTTTTGGTGGGTAGCATAATGGTGAAACGGTACACATTGGCAATTATTTTTGGTTTGGTCACGCTGACCGGTTTAGGTCTTGCCCCTCAAGGGAGCGGCCAAGACGCCGAACATCAAGAGGAAAGGAGAGATGCGGCGGAGGCAGTAATCGACACCTGCACGACGGCCATCGACGAAAATCCCGACGATGCCGCTCTCTACATCGAGCGAGGCATTGCTTACCATAAATTGCAACGTTACGCCGAAGCTTTTTTGGATTATCATTACGCTCTGCGCCTAGAGCCTGATAACGTAGCGGCAAAATACAACCGAGGCAATATCTACATCGAGATGGGCAAATACCAAAGCGCCGTCAACGACTACACGGCGGTGATAAAAGAGGAGCCAGACAACGCCGACGCCTACAACAATCGAGGCTACGCCCATGACGAACTGGGGAAATTTTACGAGGCCGTCAAGGACTACACTCGCGCCATAAACCTTGAGCCTGATAACGTATCCGCCTACAACAACCGAGGCATCACCTACATCAAGCTGGAACGCTACGAAAAGGCGGCGCAGGATTTTACCAAGGCTCGGGAACTGGCTCCCGAGGATGAAATGATAGGTAAACGCCTAGCGTATGTACGCGCCAAACTGGGCAAATAAAAAGAGCCTCCCCATAGCGAGGAAGCTCCGAAAGCGTTTTTAGCGAGCTAGATTGGCTGCAATGGCCGGGGCGTAGGTTTCCCGGTCGTCGTGGTTGATACCGATGGCATCCATGGCATCCTCCACCGACAGATTGTAACGCTGGGCGACATTGGTTGCTGCATTAATGTAGCCTTGGCTAATGCCTTGGCTAATGCCCTGGCTAATGCCTTGGCTAATGCCTTGGCTAATGCCTTGGCTAATGCCTTTTTCTATTCCTTGTTGCTCGGCTACGTCCCACATGGTAAGCATTGTACCAGCCTCCTTTAACATTGAGTAAGTCATGGGGATCGCGAAATCGTCTTTCAGTATATTCTTCTTCGTGTCTGGCGGCAGTTCCTGCGACAGCAGGACGTTTAAAAGCCTCAGCAAATCTTTCTCGGCGCGTTCTGGTGAGCCTAGGCACACCATGACGATGCTGAGTAGGTCGTAGTCCTCGCGCTTGCTTTGGACTTTGCCAATCACGTTTTCTTCCTTGATGGCGTAGCGAGTGA
>JAFVEM010000049.1 GCA_017476005.1 Selenomonadaceae bacterium
ATGTCGGTAAAGGTGAGGTGTAGGATAGATTTTAGGCCTTGAAAAGGTGTTTGTCACATAATATTTGATGATAAAATAAAAATGTACTTAGTTGATGAAAATAATCTGAACGAATCGTTGAAATTTAGAGGTTCCCTTTATGTCTGTTACTTCGCCTTTATTATCGCTTTTTCCTTCTTGCGCGTCAAGATTTTTTTCGCCGCTGATAGAGAATTTTCTGTTGGTGGGGGTGGTGTTTGACGCTTCGGCTTCGTACCGGGCTACATACTCGTCGATAATCTTCCAGACTTCATCTTCTTTCTCCGCATAGTGCATTCGTTCCTTATGGCTCGGGTTTTGACTTAGCCAAGCTAAATCACCTTTGGCATCTATTCGCACATGGTACGGTTTCAGTTTCGCGTTAAGTTCACTGTGGTATTTTAATGCCGCTTTTTTGCGAAGCTCCTGTTTTGCATGCCTTGCCTCATCGTTCCGCTTCGCTATCTCTTTTAGCTCATTCCCTATGGGGATGCCTTTTACCAGGTCTGCCAAAGGCATATTCACAAAATCCTCAAGAGACATCTCTTGTATTTCTTGGCTAGTCCACGGGTCTATTGCACTCTTAATAGCCTTCCAACAATCGTTTAGCCACTTTTTTACTCTATCAACAACGCTCTCGGGAACAACATCTCTCATTTTTGCTAGTATTTCGTTGCCGTGTACCCCCGTTAAATAAGCATGACATTCAGTGGCAATCTGGTTTTCTAGTGCTTCCCCCGATAGCCTATCGAAATCTGTTTTATAGTTACGGTGGTTTTTCATGGGTTCCCATACAGGGAGACTTTTCATTAACTCGACACCTTTTGCCCATAGTTTTGGTTGTTTTCGATTATGTAATGATCCCAAAGATGGGTGTATTCATGAATAGGTATTTCCAGTGCGCTTTTTATGTTCACAGGGGAAGCAATAGTTACCCCCACCCCGTACCGCCCTGTGTACGCGCGCCCTTTTAGGTTGCCGCCAAACGAGGAGAAAAGAGTTACCGGGATTCCCGCTGCTTCTAAAAGTGCTTTTAGTGCTTCAAAGTCATTTTTCACAGTCTCCTCGTTTTTAGGAGCAGACAACATATCATTTGTATTGCTCTTTATGCGTAAAACAGTTTTATCTATCAGGTCTTTCATATAATCAGAGAATTTTCTGTTGGTGGGGGCTTCGGATGTACCCTCAAACACATTCCCACTTAAATCCCCGTCTCTTGCTTCTTTCCGGGCTTGCTTAATCATATCTAGCAAACTGGCCGTTTCATTCTCGCCCATAAGGCTCGTTTGGTTGGGGTCGCCTTGGCCGTTAATCAATTCCGCTATGCGGCGTAGGAAACGGCTCACCTTTTTGCCGCTCCGCTTAAACTCGTCGAAGGCTCGCAGGACTTCTTTTGTTTCCTCGCTGTCGGCGTATTCGCTGAACATGGAATCGGCGCTGAGATAGTTTTCTACCGTCTGCCCGTTTTCGCGCAGGTTGTCTAGGCGTTTTACCGCTTCGGCAATGGTGGCGGCCAGTGGGTATTCATGACGTTCGCCGCGTTCCATCAGCTTTTTCAGTCTTGCGATGATCGGCGCGGCGTTCATCAATCCCGTAGAAACATTGCGCGTGTTGTCGTCGGTGCTTTCGGCCATTTTGGCAATTAAATGGTCGTCGTCATAAGCAGCCGAAAAGACAGCCCGTTTTACGCGCTGTATGCCGTCAGGATTGGCGTGGCCGTTTTTGTCGGTGTAGGCGTTCACGTCGTTCTTACTGGTTACACGGTGCAGAATGCCGCTGACAAAGTTTTGATTGGCCGCCGTGGTGAAGTCGCCTGTTTCGTTTTCTACATAGCTGTCTAAGTCCTCAACCTTGATTTTCTCCGCGTCGGTTTTGGCCTGTTCACTGGCTCCCATCCGACTGCCGCCCGTGGTGGAAGTGGTTATTTCCTTCAAAGTCGCGTCGTCAACTTCGCCCACTACTTCGCGCACCAAAACTAAACGATTGCCCTCTAGGGTTTTGGTCGTAAAGCCCAGTTCTTTTAGGTGATTGTATAGCCATTTCTTATATTCCTTGGCGGTGTCGCTGTGTTTGCTTTGGGCTTCACGAATGGCCATTACTCGCCCGTTGCCGTTTAAGACAACGCCGTCGCTTCTGATAACGGGCGCGCCTTGATTGAGATTGCGGCTCTCCCCCAATTCCTCCGGGTTTAGTTTGTTCGCCATTTCCACAATCTGCAAGCCCATGGAAACACGAGCGCGGTCGCGAGGTTGCAACTCCTGCGGATAGGCTTGGTTGACGGTAGGTTGGCCGCCGTTGAATTTGTGGGAGGTAACAAGGCGTTCCGCCGGAACAATACGGTAGCGCACTTGGATTTGCTGGCCGCTGTCGGTGGTGACGGTGATAGTTTTTCCGGCGTAACCGGGAATTGCTTTTTGCTTGGGCTTGTTCTGCGGCGTAGTGATGGCGGCAGGTTCTTCCTGCGAGGGTTGCACCGTCTGCGGCTGTGCCTCGGTGGTGTCGGCAGGTGCTTCGCTAATCTCCGGCTCGGCTTGCGTCTGGCTTTCGTCCGGCTTGCTTTCGGCTTGCGTCTGACTTTCGCCTTGAGTTTGCGGCGCGGTCTGTTCAGCGGCCTTTCCCCGGCGTTCTTGTTTTTGCCTAGCGAGAATTTCCCGGCGTAAGGCTTGGGCTTGCTCACTGGCGGCTAGATTTGGTATCCCGGCATCCCGTAGAAGTTTTTGAGCGTAACGAATAGCCTTGGATTTTCCTGCGCGTAAATCCTTGAGAAGATTCTTATTGAATTTCAAAGGCTTAGTGGCGTATTGGGAAATCAAGGGGTTATTCAAAAGGCGCAGAATGGCTTCAGCTTGGGCTTTACGTTCTTTTTTGGTTTGGTCGCTGTTGGCTTTGTCGCTTCCTTTAGGCTCGGCCATAGCTAGGGAAATGTCGCTCATGGTCAAGAGAAGGTTATCTTGTGGCTCCTGCACCATGCGCTCCATAGCCGGAATATCCCGGTTGACAATGGCGGCGTATTTCTCGTTGGCGGCGGCGGTGTTGCCGCTGGCGTTGTCGATGTCGATAAGGTTGGCCAGTTGGCTCTGCAAGCGAGAGAATTTTTGGGCAGGGGTTTCTTTTTGCTTGCTTTTTGGCGCGGGCTGTGAAATATTTTCGTTGGTTGCCCCAGTTTGAGTATTGCCCTGTTGATTCTCCTGTGCTATACTTGAGTTACCGAAGGGACGGAGGGAGGCACTTCCCTGTGAAGTCCGGTGTTCGGTTGGGGGCCGCAAGTGCCTGGATAGACCCTCCTGAATATACAACACCGAACTGGTGTTTTCGCCGCTCAAGCGATTTTTGAAGTCGCGAAGAGCGGCTTTTTTGTCTTTCTTTTTCCCTACGGGGAATCTCTAAAAATTGACAAATTCGGCAAAATGATGATAAAATAGGTTGTATTAAGATAAAGGAGGGATTTACGGTGAAATTTACTTATTTCGATGAGGAAAACCGTCTAGAAAAGCTGAGCAAGTTGGGGGATTCCC
>JAFVEM010000002.1 GCA_017476005.1 Selenomonadaceae bacterium
CTAGCGATGGTAGAGGCTATGCATGGCAAAAACGCAGACAAAGGGTAAATGCAGACAAAATGCAGACAACGCGTAAAGTTAAATACGGGCTACCCTGTAGGATAAAGAGGGGAAGAAGGCGATATAACTATGGTACATATAGTGGGAGCCGGCTCTGGGGATCCTGAGCTTATCACTTTGAAAGGCCGGCGGTATCTGAAAGAGGCCGACGTGGTGATTTACGCCGGCTCTTTGGTGAATCCGGAGCTGCTTGGGTTTTGCCGCCCGGAGGCGGCTGTTTATAATTCGGCGAACATGACCTTGCCGGAGGTCATCGACAAAATTAAAGAGGCGGAGGCCGCCGGGAAAACCACGGTGCGACTGCATACCGGGGATCCGGCTCTTTACGGCGCCATTCAAGAGCAAATGGCCTCTCTCGACCGGGAGGGCATCAGCTACGACGTCACCGCCGGGGTAAGCTCCTTTTTGGCGGCGGCGGCTTCCCTCAAACAGGAATATACCCTGCCGGGAATTTCCCAAACCGTCATTATAACGCGGCAAGAAGGCCGCACTCCCGTGCCGGAACGGGAAAAACTGAAAGCCCTCGCCGCCCATCAAGCCACCATGTGCATTTTTTTGTCGGTAGATAAGCTGGCGGAGGTAGTAAAAGAGCTAATCGCCGGAGGGTATCCTTCCGACACGCCCATAGCCATTGTGCAAAAAGCCTCGTGGCCGGAGGAAAAAATTGTGCGCGGTCGCCTCGATAATATCGTGGCTAGGGTAGCCGCAGAAAATATTGACCGTACCGCCATGATAGTGGTGGGAAGGGTGCTGGACAAGGAAGCGGCCGCCTACGAGCTGTCCCAGTTGTACGCCCCGGAGTTTAGCCATACGTTTCGGACGGCCTCGCCATGAAAATCGCCATTTTTACGGCTAGTAGGCAGGGAACCGAACTGGCGTGTATGGTGGCTACAGCCTTGGGAGAGGAAACCACTATCTTTTGCCCGGAACGAATAAAAGAGGTTGCGGCCAAAAACGACTCCGGGGTGATTGGTTACGAGCGACTGGCTGTCGCGGTGGCAGAAGCTGTCTTTGCGAGCAAAGCCTTGGTGTTCATTATGGCCACGGGCATAGCGGTACGCCTAATCGCGCCGTACTTACGCGACAAATTACGCGACCCGGCGGTAGTGGTGATGGATGACAGAGGAGAACACGTTATCAGCCTCCTGTCGGGACACATGGGAGGCGCCAACGAACTTACGCTGAGAATAGCCCAAATTATGAAAGCCGACCCCGTCATCACCACCGCCACAGACCTGCGCGGTATCGTCGCCCCGGATGCGGTGGCAAGATTCCTAGGACTGCGCCCCTACCCCAAGGAGAATATCAAATATCTCAACGGCGCCATGCTGGACGGAAAAAAAATTACCTATTTTTTAGACCAAGACTTTCCGCAACTCGAAAAAACGCAAGCTAAGTTGCTGGAACTGGACATCATCGCCTACGACATTACTTTAGAGCAGTTTAAACGGGAGCATCTTGGCAAAGCCTCTGGGGACTGTGACAGCCATAAGGTTATTATCACCTCTAAGCCGCTAAATTTCAGAACCAAAATAAATAATAATTTATTGCCGGGTCAAGGGGCTGCCAGCCCCTTGTGGGGTTTGGGGCAAAGCCCCAATATTTATCCCCCCCATGTACTTAGCCTAACAGCCTATAAACTCATTGCCGGCGTGGGTTGTCGCCGTGGAGTAAGTCAGGGCGAGGTGATGATGGCTCTGCACACGGCTTGTCACGCCTTGGGACAAAATATCGATGCGATTTATAGTATCGCCAGCGTAACGATTAAAGAGGACGAAGTCGGACTAAAAGCGGCGGCGGATTGCCTCGGGGTAAGGCGAGATTTCTTTTCGCCCCAAGAACTAAGCGAGATTATCCAAAAGCACAAATTAAAGGAATCCCCCATGGTGAAAGAGAAAATCGGCGTGGGAAACGTAGCCGAAGCGGCGGCGTTAGCGGCGGCGCAGGAGGGGGAACTGGCCTTAAAGAAAAAAATATATTGCGAGAAAGTGACGGTGGCATTAGTATGGGGAAAGTAACGGTGGTAGGGATTGGCCCCGGAAATGACGACGAAATGACCCCCAAGGCCACAGCGGCCATCCGGGGGGCGGAAGTGGTGGTTGGTTATCACACCTACTTGAAACTGGCGGAATCCCTGCTAAAACGAGGGGAGCAGGAAATTATCGGCACCGGCATGAAGCAGGAAATAGAACGCGCTCAAGCGGCGGTAGAGGCGGCGGCAGCCGGAAAATCCGTGGCGGTGGTATCGGGGGGCGATGCCGGGGTATATGGCATGGCCGGGCTGATATTGGAGCAAATTCTAAAGCTAACGGAGGACAGAAGGCCGCTGTTTGAAACGGTGGCGGGAATTTCGGCGGTGAATGCGGCGGCGGCGGCTTTGGGCGCGCCCCTGATGCACGATTACGCCACTATCAGCCTGAGCGACCTCCTCACCCCTTGGGAGACCATCGAAAGGAGACTGCGCGCGGCGGGGTTGGGGGATTTTGTGATTGCCTTGTACAATCCTCAAAGCCACAGCCGCCGGGAAAATATCAAAAAAGCCCAATACATCCTCCAACAATACAAATCCCAGTACACGCCGGTGGGAATTGTCACCGATGCCGGTCGTCCCAACGAGAAAAAAGTTATCGCTAGCCTCCAAGATTTCACCCAAGAAGAAATAACCATGTCCTCCCTAGTTATCGTGGGCAATTCCCAAACCTATGTACGGGAGGGCTACATGATAACGCCTCGCGGCTATGAGAATAAGGAAGCGGCCTCATGATCTTTGTGGCGGCGGGAACTTTAGATGGGCGCACGATTGCCGCCGACTTAGCGCAAAGGGGCTACCCGGTAATCGCGTCGGCTGTCAGCGAATACGGCGGCGAACTCATTAAAGAAGCGGATTTACCGAATTTGACGGTAAATACTCGTCCTTTGGACGAAGAGGCTCTCAGAGAATATTTGACTCGGCAAAACGCGCGGTTATTCATTGACGCCACGCATCCTTACGCGGCGCAAGTCTCCCACAATGCCATACAGGTCTGCGCTCGTTTGAAAATCCCCTACCTGCGCTACGAACGGCCGGAAACAAAAAAAAACACGGGGCGTATTATCCCCGTGGAAAGTTATGAAGAGGCCGCCCAAGAGGCCGCCGCCCTCGGCCAAAATATTTTTCTCACCGTGGGCAGTCGTAATTTGGCGTTGCTCGTAAAACACCCGGCGCTAAAACAAGCGACACTGACGGCGCGAGTCCTGCCCACCCCCGAAGTATTGCAAGGGTGCCAAGACCTAGGGCTTGCCCCCAAGCAAATAGTAGCCTTGCAAGGGCCGTTTTCCCGAGGGCTAAACCGAGAACTGTACCAAAAGTACGAAGCGCAGGTCATAGTCACCAAGGACAGCGGACAAATCGGCGGCACCGATACCAAAATAGAGGCCGCCGCCGACCTGAATATCCCCGTGGTGCTAATCGGGCGACCAAAAATCAAATACCCACGAGTGGCCGCTACAATAGAGCAGGTAAGAGATTTTGTGCAAGAAAACCTATAAAATGGGGTGCAGGGGGCAATGCTCCCTGCCGGAGTCACGAGGCGGAGCCTCTTTAAGCAGACTCTTAGGGCTTTAGCCCTTAGAGGTCGCTTATGCGTTAGCAGTGGGGTTTGGGGTGAAACCCCAACGAAAAAGGAGAAAAAATAATGAACTACATCACGGCGCCCACCGAAATCGAGCGGCGCAGTATGGAAATAATCGCGCCCCATCTCCGAGATTATAATTTAAGCGAGGCGGAGACTAAAGTTTATTCGCGCCTTATTCACGCCGCCGGGGACACGGAGTACGCGCCTCTCATAAAAATTCATCCCCATGCTATCGAGGCGGCGAAACAGGCGTTAAAGAGGGGCGCTGCTATTTATACCGATGTGGAAATGGTACGCACGGGGATAAACAAAAGAAAACTAGCCGCCCTCGGCGGAGAAGTCCATTGTTTGATTGCCGACGAGCAGGTCGCCGCCCTAGCGAAGGAGCAGGGCGTCACGCGTTCCATGGCGGCCATGCGAACTTTCGGGGAAAAATTAAACGGCGCCATCGTGGCCATCGGCAACGCGCCCACCGCTCTTTTTGAGGTGCTGAACATGGCGGCGGAGGGCATCAAACCTGCGGTCATCATCGGCACCCCCGTAGGTTTTGTGGGGGCAGCGGAATCCAAAGAAGCTCTCGCCAGGCAAGACATCCCTTACATAACCGTCTTAGGCACCAAGGGAGGCAGTCCCATTGCCGTGGCGGCTGTCAACGCCATCATGTATATGTTGTAAAAAAATCAGCAAGAGAAGGAAACATTATATGGAATATAACATTCCACGCCTAATTATTGCGGCTACCCACAGCGGCGCCGGCAAAACCACCATGGTTACGGGACTTATCGCCGCCCTAAGGGAGCGAGGTTTGAAAGTGAAGGGCTATAAGGTGGGGCCAGACTACATTGACCCTACTTACCATACTCTGGCTGCCGGCAGTCCCACCCATAATTTAGACACTTGGCTCATGCCCCCGGCTACTTTGCGGCGATTGTTTGCCACGGAAAATCAGGGGGCGGATATCGCCATCATCGAAGGGGTCATGGGGCTGTACGACGGCGGCTTGAAAGGGGTAAGCTCCACGGCAGAGATCGCTAAACTCCTCCATGCTCCCATCCTCCTAGTCTTGGACGTAAAATCCATGGGGGCATCGGCGGCGGCGGTGGCTTTGGGTTTTTGTAACTACGACCCCGAGGTGAATATCGCCGGGGTGCTGTTAAACCGAGTAGGCTCTTTAAGTCACGCCGCCATGATTCGCGAAGCGTTGGCGAGCTTGCCGGTGAAACTCCCCATCTATGGCATCCTGTCCCGGAATGAGGAACTGACTTTGCCGGAGCGTCACTTGGGACTGATACCCACGGCGGAAATGGCCGACGAAGCCGTCAAGGTGCTGGATCGCTTGACGGCCGCCGTGGAAGCGCGAGTCAATATCGAGGCGGTCTTAAAATTAGCTAGGTCGGCGCCCCTGTTCGTAGAGGAGACTCCTCCCCCTGTCGCCGCCCACGACGGGGAAAAAGTACGCATCGCCGTGGCGCAGGACGAGGCCTTTTCTTTTTACTATCCCTCCAGTTTGAAGGTGTTGGCGTCATTGGGGGCGGAGATTATTCCCTTCAGCCCCCTGCACGATACCTTTTTGCCGGAAGCGGATGGGCTGATTTTAGGCGGCGGTTTCCCGGAAATGTACGCGAAACGGCTGTTCCGCAATACGGCCATGCGCGTTTCCATCGAGAGCGCGGCCTTCTTTGGGATGCCGGTATATGCCGAATGCGGCGGTTTTATGTACTTAATGGACAGTATGCGAGATTTTACGGGCGAGAGCTTCCCCATGACGGGGGTTATTACCGGCGTGGCGCAGATGAACAAAAAGCTCCAAACGGTGGGTTACGTTACGGCTACCATGGAGCGCGATACGGTGCTGGGTAAAAAGGGAGCGGTACTCCGGGGACACGAATTCCACTTTTCCACCGAACAAGCCGTGGGAATCGAATATCCGCGCGCCTACAGCGTAACCAAGATGCGCACCGGGGAAAAATACTTGGCCGGCTACGCCGAGGGCAATGTTTTAGGCTCCTACCTGCATATTCATTTTGCCGGGTGCCCCGAAGCGGCGGCTTGTTTCGTGGAAAAATGCCGGGAGTATAAACGGGGGCAAGGGTAGAGGGAGATTTATATGGACATTATCGATGCGCATTTACATTTTGCGGCGGAGGCCTATTTTGACCGAATTGCGCTGGCGGCCGGACACGAAAACAACGCCCCCCACTTACAAGCGGCCTACCGCGAGTACGGCATCGTGGGCGGCGTAGCCATGGGGGGAAACTGTCCTCCCAGCCTAGAAAAGGGCGCGTATCCTCCCTTTCTGAAATACTGTCTGGGGCTGGACGAGGCCACGCTGAGGAATCCCACGCCGGAACTTCCCTTTATCGCGCGGCATTTGGCCAAAAAGGAGTGTCTGGGACTTAAACTTTATCCCGGCTACATTCCCTTCTATATTTACGATGATTTCATGGCGCCGATTTATGAGCTGGCCGCCGCTTGCGATAAACCCGTGGCGGTTCATACCGGCCTCACCGCTTCCGGGGAGGGTTTTCTCAAGTATTGTCATCCCCGAATAATGGACGAGGCGGCGACCAAATTCCCCAAGGTGCGTTTCGTCATGTGTCACTTGGGGGAGCCATGGTTTGAGGATGCGGTGGCGGTGCTGGAAAAAAATCACAACGTCAGCGCCGACCTTTCCGGCATTTTAGAAGGTAAAATCCCGGATATGGCCGCTTTCCTCCGGCAAAAGCGCTTTTATGTGGAACAAATGCAAGGCTGGCTGGCCTATTTGGACGACTACAGCCGCCTGATGTTCGGCACGGATTGGCCGCTGGCGAATCTCCAAGATTACATAGAATTTACCAAAGCCGTTATCCCTGAGGAACACTGGCCGGCGGTTTTTGCCGACAATGCCGAGAGAATCTATCGGTGCGGCTTCACCGTGACAAAGGAGGAACAGACTTGAAAAACAAAATGATATTGGGGTTGGCGCTGGTTTTAACTTTGCTTGGCTGGCCGACGTTGACCTATGCCGAGGAAAATAACGAGGTGCGCTCCTACAAGGTGCAACTCCACGACGCCTTGGACAGGGCGGCTTTTCTCACCGCCTACCAAAAGGCTTGCCCCACTTATCCCGTGGAAAAAACCAGCGAGCCGCGCGACAGCGGCGATTACCAAACCACCATGTCCCCGGTGGGGGAAAAGGAAGCCCTCGTCATTAACTCCAACGGCGAAGGACGTATTGCCAATATTATCCTGCTCCACCAAGGAAAAGTTACCGCCGAGGAACAAAAGGCTATGTACGCCATTTACAGCGGCATCTTGGATGCCTTGGGCTACGACCAAACGGCGAATCACGAGGTCAAATACGAACAGAGCTTTAGCGAGCTGGACATAACGACGGAAGAACCTTTAGCCTCGCGGTTTACACGCGAGGATTTAGGGCGGATTTACACCTTTTACAAAAGCTACAATCCCCAAAGAGACGTGACCATGATTTTAATCGAGGCGGTTATCGATAAGTAAATGAGGAGGCTACGAAGAAGTACTCTTGGCGAGTATCCTTCTTCGCAGCCTCCTCTATAATTTTAGAACTTGATGCTGGTCTTAAAGCCCAGAGAATCGCTGGCCGGGATGTCGATCTCCGCCCCGGTGGAAGGGTTGCGACCCTTGCGCGCCGAACGATGAGATTTCTTGAAGGTGCCGAAACCGATGAGGCGGATCTCCTTGTCCGCTTTTACCTCAGCGGGGATAAGCTCCATGAAAGCGTCAATGACGGCCTTGACATCCTTCTTGCCCACTTGGGTCTTCTCCGCGATAGCATCAACTAACATCGTCTTGCTGATAACGGTCTTTTCTTCCATTAACGATTACCTCCATAAAAAATGATTTCTAAAGGCGTGCCAGTCAAGCACGCGTACATTATAGGGCATGAGTGCCGACGCGTCAAGGGATAGTATAGACTTTCCCCTATACGAAACGAAAAAATCCGGCAAAATAAAAGTCAAAAAGTCAAAAATAATATTTGACTTTTTGACTTTTTGACTTATAATAAGAGCTGTAAGGTTAGATTAGCGAATAAGGCAAGCGATGATAAATATTTTAAGGAGGAAAATGTCATGGGAGAGGAAAGATACACGGCCAAAACTTTGGCCGCCTTGCAGGCCGCTCAGCAAACGGCGGCGCTGAAATACCATCAGGAGATAACTTCTTTGCATGTACTTTTGGCGCTGGCCAAAGAACCGGAGGGGCTGCTGGCTACGATTTTTGCCGAATGCGGCGTGGATTTAGGGAGATTAAAAAATAGACTGGAGGCGCAGCTAAGTAAAATCCCCGGGGTAAAGGGGCAAGACAGGCTGCACATGGGGACGGATATGGTGCGAGTGCTGGCCAAGGCCGAGGAATACATGAAGGTCTTGCGCGACGATTATATCAGCACGGAACACCTGCTCATGGCGCTCGTCACCGACGGCAACGAGGAAACCCAGCGCATCGCCGCTGACTTCCGTCTGACTCGCAATAAAATTCAAGCCGCTATTACCAAAAACCGCAAACAAAACGTCACTTCCGAGAATCCCGAGGAGGGCTATCGCTCCCTCGAAAAATTCGGCCGGGATCTCACCGCCGCCGCTCGCGCCGGTAAATTAGACCCGGTCATCGGTCGCGACGAAGAAATTCGCCGCACCGTGGAAATTTTATCGCGGCGTACCAAAAACAACCCGGTACTCATCGGCGAGCCGGGGGTGGGCAAAACCGCCATTGTGGAAGGATTGGCGCGGCGTATTGTGGCCGGCGACGTGCCGGAATCCCTAAAGAATAAAACCCTGTATTCTTTGGATTTGGGCGCCATGGTGGCCGGGGCTAAGTTCCGGGGTGAATTTGAAGAGCGTCTGAAGGCGGTCTTAAACGAAATTGCCAAATCCGAAGGGCAAATCCTTCTCTTTATCGACGAAGTTCACACGGTAGTGGGCGCCGGCGCCGCCGAAGGCGCCATGGATGCCGGGAATCTTTTAAAACCCATGCTGGCGCGTGGGGAGCTGCGTTGTATCGGCGCCACCACCCTGAACGAATACCGGAAGTACATCGAAAAGGACACGGCGCTCGAACGTCGTTTTCAGCCGGTAATGGTGGGAGAACCGACGGTAGAAGATACCATTTCCATTTTACGCGGCCTGAAAGAACGCTACGAGGTGCATCACGGCGTGCGCATCAGAGATGCGGCCTTGGTATCGGCGGCGGTACTGTCCGACCGGTACATTTCCGACCGTTTTCTGCCGGACAAAGCCATTGACTTGGTGGATGAGGCGGCGGCCAAACTCAGAACGGAAATCGAATCCCTGCCGGCGCCTTTGGACGAAGTGCGACGGAAAATCATGCAACTGACCATCGAAGAACAAGCCTTGAAAAAAGAAACGGATGCGGCATCCAAGGAAAAAGCTGACGCCATCGCCGCCGAAATGAATAAGCTCAAGGCGGAGGAAAAGGCTTTGCAGGACAGGTGGGAGGCGGAAAAGCAAGCCATTCTCCGGGTGCGCGCCATCAAAAAAGAAATGGACGAGGTCAACGGGCAAATGGAGGCCGCCGAACGGGCTTACGATCTCAATCGGCTGTCGGAATTAAAATACGGCAAAATGCCCACCCTCCAAAAACAACTCCAAGCAGAGGAGGCGCAGCTGGCCGCTCAAGCTAAGGGCGAGCAACTCTTGAAGGAGGAAGTGGGGGAAGAGGACATCGCCAAAGTGGTAAGCCGCTGGACGGGGATTCCCGTAACGAAAATGCTCACCGGGGAACGGGAGAAACTCCTGCGGCTGGAGGATGTCTTACATGAAAGAGTGGTCGGGCAGGACGAGGCGGTAAAGGCCGTCAGCGAGGCCATTTTGCGAGCGCGCGCCGGTATCAAAGACCCCAATCGTCCCATCGGTTCCTTCATTTTCCTCGGCCCCACCGGCGTTGGCAAGACGGAGCTGGCCAAGACGCTCGCCGAGGCGCTCTTTGACGATGAGCGCAGCATGATTCGCATCGACATGAGCGAATACATGGAGAAACATTCGGTGGCGCGGCTCATTGGAGCGCCTCCCGGCTATGTAGGTTACGACGAAGGCGGACAGCTCACCGAGGCGGTACGTCGCCGCCCCTACAGCGTCATTTTGCTGGACGAAATCGAAAAAGCCCATCGGGACGTGTTCAACGTACTCTTGCAAATCCTAGACGACGGCCGCCTCACCGACGGCAAAGGTCGGGTGGTGAATTTCAAGAACACGGTTATCATCATGACCAGCAACTTAGGCTCCCAAGAGATTTTGAGCCAAGACTTCGCCAAGGCTGAAGCCACCGTAAAGGAACTCTTAAAAGAGTATTTCCGCCCCGAATTTTTGAACCGGGTGGATGACACCATCGTCTTTAAAGCCCTCAATCAGGAACAGGTGAAAGCCATCGCGGCTATCTTGCTGAAGGCTCTTAACGCGAGGTTGGAGCGACAAGTCAAACTTTCCCTGACTTGGGACGACAGCGTACTCACGAAACTGACCGAAACCGGCTTCGACCCCAATTTCGGCGCCAGACCTCTGCGGCGGCTCCTTTCCCATCAGGTAGAAACGGCTCTCTCCAAGGAGATTATCGGCGGCAAAATCAA
>JAFVEM010000050.1 GCA_017476005.1 Selenomonadaceae bacterium
AATGGCGTAGCAGGCGGACGGGGTCATCCTTGGGTATATGAACTTCAAAATTCATGGGCAGAACCAGTTGATATGGTGTACCCCATGCTGTATAATCTCTGTGTGTGATGTTGTTTGATTCCATACTGCAATATTACACATGCCCCACAAAGTTTCCTGCTTTGTGGGATTTTTTTCGCTAAAAAGGGACTGCCACACGATAACTATGTGCGACAGCCCCATAATTTCCTGGTCGGGATGACAGGATTCGAACCTGCGACCTCATCGTCCCGAACGATGCGCGCTACCAAACTGTGCTACATCCCGTTAGCTACCGTGCTATACTAACTCTTTTTTGACTGCCTGTCAAGGTTTTTATTCGTAACGGAGCGCCTCGATAGGATCTAATTTCGCCGCTTTCCTCGCCGGATAAATCCCGAAGAACAGCCCGATACCTACGGAAAAACCGAAGGACATGATGATGGGTAGCGCCGTCACCACCGTGGTGAAGTTGCCGATTTGCGAGATGGCGGTGGAAAGACCAATGCCTATCCCGATACCAATGATGCCGCCGATGACGCTTATTACCACCGACTCTATCAAAAACTGCATCATGATATTTTGGAAGGTGGCGCCCAAAGCCTTCCTAATACCTATTTCTCGGGTGCGTTCCGTGACGGACACCATCATGATGTTCATGATGCCGATGCCGCCCACCACCAAGGAAATGCCGGCGATACTGCCCAGCAAAATCGTGATCATGGTAGTGGTTTGGGTCATGGTTTCCATGAGACTGGTGAGGTTCCTAACGTTAAAGTCATCCTCCTTGCCGGTCAAAATATGGTGCCGCTGCCGGAGGAGCGTTTCTATCTCTTCTTGCACCTGATCCATTTTGTTTTGGTCGCTGACCTGTATGTTAATGGAGTTCACATAGGTGATGCCAATCATGCGTTCCTGCGCCGTGGTGAGAGGGATATATACCGCATCGTCTTGGTCTTGTCCCACGGAGGACTGGCCTTTGCTTTTTAAAATACCGATGACCTTGAAGGGCTGATTGTTGATGCGAATATTTTGCCCCACGGGATTCGCCGTACCGAAAAGATTGGTGGCTACCGTGGTGCCGATCACCGCCACCCGGTTGCGCTTCGTGTTGTCATTCTGCGTAATGAAAGAGCCGTAATCAACCTCCAAGGAGCGAATGGCCATAAATTCCGGCGTTACCCCCTGCACCGTGGTATTCCAGTTTTGATTGCCGTTGACCACTTGGTATGACTTGCTCACCGTGGGCGAAACATAGTCGATGTTCTTGATTTTTTCCTTGATGGCTAGAGCGTCGTCATATTTTAGGGTGGTCATGGAACCGGCGGCGCCCCTTGGCCCGCCCCGATTGGAGGAGCCGGGGGAGACGATGAGCATATTGCTGCCTAGACTGGCGATGGAGGTTTGCACATTGCTCCTCACGCCCATGCCAACTGATACCATGGCGATAACCGCCCCCACGCCGATAATGATGCCCAGCATGGTGAGGAGCGAACGAAGTTTGTTGGCCATGAGAGCCGTCAGCGCCATGCCTACGCTTTCTCTAAACAACATCCATGACCACCCCCTTGCCTTCGTCTCGGGTTATCACCCCATCTCGCACCAAAAGTTGCCTACCGGCGCAAGCGGCAATCTCCGGTTCGTGGGTCACGAGAATTATCGTCCTCCCCTTGCCGTGCATATTCTCGAAAATCTCCATGATCTCTTTGGTGGATTTGGTGTCGAGATTACCGGTAGGTTCGTCCGCCATAATGATATGAGGGTCATTCACCAGCGCCCGAGCGATGGCCACCCGTTGCCGCTGGCCGCCTGATAGTTCGTTGGGCTGGTGGTCGGCTCTGTCCCCCAAGCCCACCGCTTCCAGATAATGCATGGCTTTTTCCAGCCGTTCCCGGCGAGAAACGCCGGCATAGACCAAGGGGAGTGCCACATTTTCCAAGGCGCTGATGCGCGAAAGCAAATTAAAATTTTGAAAGACGAACCCGATTTTTTTGTTGCGGGTAACGGCCAGTTGATCGTCGCTTAAATGCGCCACTTCCTCCCCGTCCAATTTGTAAGAACCCAGGGTCGGCCGATCTAAGCAGCCGAGGATGTTCATGAGGGTGGATTTACCCGAACCCGACGGCCCCATGAGAGCCGCGAACTCCCCCTCCTTGATGATGAGATCGATGCCGTTTAAGGCCGCAACCTCTTCTTTGCCAATCTTGTATAACTTTTTGATGCCGGTTAATTGAATGGTGGTGGGTTTCCCCGTGTTTCCTGTTTTATTGTTCATCTGCGAATCCCCATTCTCCGACTCATTACATTGGCGGAGGGCCCTGACGGGCGTTTTTTGACGAACTCGTCGCGCTGGTCTTGGCGGTGTAAGTCGAAAGGACTTTCTCGCCTTCCGTGAGGCCGCTCAGTATTTCCACATATTCGTCGCTGTAAATACCCGTTTCCACATAGCGGTTTTCTTGGGCGCCATCCCCATTTACCAAGATAACGTAAGACCCGTTCGCATCGGTTTTGAGAGTGGAAATCGGCACCACCAGCGCACCCACGCGAGTAGCGGTATCTATATCGACTCGGGCAGTCATGGATGGCAGTAACAAATTTTCCGGGTCATCCACGTCCAGCGTCACATAGTAATAGATAACGCTGGCGGTAGAACTGCTGGAGCTGGAGGAAGATGAGCTGGAGGAATTTATATTCCAAGTGTTGCTGGTATCCGTCTGGGAAATTTTCGATACCCTCGCCGTAAAGGTTTTGCCGTTATAAGTATCCACCGTGAAATTAGCGGTCTGTCCCACCTTCACGCTGCCAATATCCGTTTCATCTACCTTGGCCAAAATTTGTTTCCGGGACAAATCAGCTATCCGCATAATGACCGTCGGATTACTGGTTCCCTGCACGGCCATGGTACCCACCGACTGCGGTTCGCCCACCACCACGCCGTCCATGGGGGCGGTGATAATGGTTTCGCTGACGTTGGTCTCCGCTTCCTCCAGACTGGAACGCGCCGTATCGTAATTATACTGAGCGTCTTCCAAATTCTCTTGGGACTCGGCGCCGATAGAGTACAAATAGGCCATGCGGTTATACTTGGCCTTGGTATTGGTGACTTTAAACTGCGCCTGATCGCGAGTGGCCTCATAGTCCTTGCCGTCCAAAGTAGCCACCACCTGTCCGGCTTTCACTTCGTCGTTTTCCTTCACCAATATGGCGGTTATGCGCGCCGTGACTTTTGAGCTTACTTCCACGGAATCAACGGGGCTGATGGTTCCCGTGGCCGACACGGTGGATTTTAAGTCCATCCTAGTCACCGGCGCTGTTTCAATAGCGGCGGCGGCTTTTTTTTCCTGCTCCGTTTCGTAGTACCGATAACCGCCAAAGGCGCAGGCCGCCACCACCACCAAGGCTATGGCCGCCTTTACTTTCCAATTTATGTGCATTATTTAGCTATCCTCCCTTGCCCTAGCTTGCTCCACCACCGACAGTTCCTTAACGGCGCTGTCCATGGTAAGCCGAAGATTATCGGCGGCGGCTGTTTCTCCTTCCGTCAAATCCAGCCCCATGACATTTTCCACCGTGGCTTTGTAGCGAGCGTAGTCGTATTGCGCGGTGATATAATTCAGTTTCGCCTCGGACAGGGCTTTTTGGGCATCGATAATGTCCAGCATTATTCCTTCCCCGGCGCGGTATTTTTCCTTGGCAATAAAAAAATCCTCTTCCGCCTGATGCACCGCATCCGAAGTGGAATTAAACCGCTCTTCCGCTTCGCGCATATTGAGGTAGGCTTGCCGCAGGGCTAAATCCACATCTTCCTTGTCCTTGTCCAAATTGAGTTTGGCAATGTCTCGTTCCGTTTCGGCGCTTTGCACCGCTGCCGCCGTCACGCCGCTGTCAAAGATATTCCAGCTGGCGCTGAGACCGGCGCGAATGTCATGACCGGTGTTGCTGTTTGGTTCAAATTGGCTGTTTAGGAGGGTGGAACCGGCGGTTAGGCTCAGGGTAGGCAGGTAGTCGGCCTTGGCCATTTTCACCGCCAGCTCCTTTTGTTTAAGCGCGTACTCGGCGGCGAGTATATCCTTACGGTGTAAAAGGGCGTAGTCGATACACTCCTGCATTTGCTGCGGAAAAGCCGTATAGGAAAAATCATCCGTGAGGGTAAGGGGTTCGGCGCGATTCATGTTGAGATAATTGCGCAGGGTCGCCAAATTCACTTCATAGCTGTTTTTGTCCTTAATGAGGGTCTGTTTGGCGTTAGAGAGTTCCACCGACGAGCGGAGGACATCTATGCGCGCTTTGCTACCGGCAGAGTAAAGTTGCTCCACGTTGGTGAGATGCGCCTGATAATTATCCACGGATTCCTGCGCCACGTCGATGGTTTTCTTCGCCTCTAAAGCGTCGTAATAGGCCTTAATGACGTTTAACTTTAAATCCTCCTGCGCGCGCTGGGTAGTGAGCCGCGCGGCATCCACTCCGATTTCGCCGCTTTCTATCCGGGCTTGATTTTTACCGCCGGAATAAAGGGGGAGGGAGGCGCTCACCGAAAGGCTGTTGGAGGAGGCGCGATCGCTGTCCGAATCCTTGCTAACCGAGAGGCTGTCGGACAGGGAGGCGGATACGCCGTTGGTTCCTTTGGCGCTTTTTAAAGTGGCGGCGGCGGTGTCCTCCCCCTTTTGCGTGACCCTTAGCGCCGTATTTTGTTGCAAGGCCATGTCGATGGCCTGTTGCAAAGACAAAGAGGCCGCCCCGGCGTCGGCGGCCGGCCAAAATATCATGCCGGCTCCCCATAAAGCAAGGAGACGGCAAACAAGTTTTCGCTGGTGCTTCATGTACGTTTCCTCCGACTGTAATTATTCCCAAAAACAGGCCTATCATAACACAAAAGGGAGGGGATTGAAATTAAGATTTGATTACAAACGCTAGCGGCGGCAGGAAAGAAAAATATTTTGGCGAAACAAAAAGCAAAAATATTTAGTTTGATGAGGATTACGCCATGAAAAGAATAGCGTTAGACAGCGCGCTGCTCGCGCTGTTTCTTTTGACCATGAGCTTTCAGTTCCTGCCCCAAATTTTGCATGAGGTACTGGGGCTGGCTCTGCTCTTTACCGTATTTTGGCATCTCCTTGCAAACAGAGCTTGGTTTACTTCGTTCTTTAGAGGGAAGTGGGGTTTAACGCGCCTCCTTGCCGCGACGGTGAACGTTCTCCTGCTGGTGGGTATGCTTACCGTCGCGGTGACCGGTTGCTTTATCTCGAACTATTTATTTCGAGACTGGTTTGGCATGGAACTGCAAAGAAGCATCCTAGTGCATCAACTCCATGTGTCCCTGCCCTACCTGCTACTGATTTTCTTGGGCTTTCATGTGGGGTCCCATTGGTCGGGACTGTGGCGGCGTTTTGTCAAGTGGCGACATTGGGAGGCGGCCTCTCTCAGCTACCGCGTGACCTGCCGTTATGTCCCGTGGCTAATGGTAGGACTGGGATTGTACGGCTCCTTTTTGAATCGCGTCGGCGACCGCTTGCTCATGAAGCATATTTTTGCCACCGAGGCGGTGCAGAAGCCTTTCATCGTTTATCTGGCTCTATTGGTAGGTATAATGGGGCTGTACGCTTTTTTTGGCTGTCAACTGATACGCCGTCAAAATCCTCCGCCTACACGGAAGCGCGAAATCCCTCCGTCAACCTAGCGGCTACCACCGAAAATTTTTCCCTAAAATTTTCGGCCGCAAGTAGGATTTTCTTTATTTACGGCGAAATGTACGGAGAGTGGTATTGCTATGCGAATAAGTGTGGCGAAGTGTAATTAGCGTTGTAAAGCAAGGAAAGGCAAATAAGGGGGAATAAAATTTGGAAATATCAACGGTAATCGGCGTGGTGGCGGGCTTTATATCCGTTTTCGTCGGTATGGTCATCAAGGGCGCGCCCATCAGTTCCTTGAATAACCCGGCGGCGTTCCTTATCATTATAGGCGGCACTTTTTCCTGTTTATTCATCGGTTTCAACATGAACCAGCTAAAAACCCTGCCTAAATTGGTGAAGATGACCTTTAACAAGGCCGCAGTACACGAGAAGGCGGAGTTGGTGCGCCTCTTTATCGAGCTGTCCCAGATAGCTCGTCGCGAAGGTATTTTGGCGCTGGAAAACAAGGTGCAAGAAATCGAAGATCCCTTCTTCCGTACCGGTCTCGGCATGGTCATTGACGGTATGGATCCGGAATTTGTCAGCGACGTACTCGATGCGGAGCTGGCGGTCATGCAGGAGCGTCACTCCGTGGGGCGCTCGATACTCACTCAGGCCGGTACTTACGCCCCGACGCTGGGGGTGCTGGGCGCCGTGGTTGGTCTTATCGCCGCCCTCGGTAACTTAGACGACGTTAATAAGCTGGGTCACGCCATCGCCGCGGCTTTCGTGGCCACTATTCTCGGTATCTTCTCCGCTTACGTTATCTATCTGCCTTTGGCCAACAAGCTAAAACTCCTCTCCGAAGCGGAGGTCAGCGATAAGCGCATGATCATCGAAGGGATTTTGTCCCTGCAAGCCGGTGATTCCCCCACGGCCATTGAGGCGAAACTCATGGTATTCATTCCCCAGTCTGAACGCGAAGGCTTGAAGAAGGAGTAGTGTAATGGCCAAGAAAAAACGCGGCAAGAAGCATGAAGAGGAAAACGGCGAGGCTTGGCTACTGCCCTATTCCGACCTGATGACGTTGCTCCTCGCGCTCTTTATCGCCCTTTTCGCCATGTCCCAAACGGATCAGCAGAAGATGACCCAACTGGCGCAGGCCTTCACCTCCGCTTTTAACATGGGCGGCCCCTCCTTCTTTAGTCAGATGGGGCCGAATGCCGGACGTATGGCGGAAATCCCCTACGACGAGGATCGAGGTAATTCGGCCTACATTCAGGAAAATCAGATGCTGGAGCAAATCAAAAAAGAATTGGATGAGTACATCGACCAAAACAACCTAGAAGACGAGCTTAGTACCGAGCTTATCGAAGAAGGCTTGATGATTCGCATTAAGGAACGGGCGCTGTTCCCGTCGGGTTCGGCACAGCTGGTGGGGGATGCCGAGCGCATAGGCCCGGTGGTGGCCGGGATGCTGGGTACCATTAACCAGCGAGTAGTCATTTCGGGACACACGGACAACGTCCCCATTAACACGGCGCAGTATCCCTCCAACTGGGAATTGAGTACCTCCCGAGCCTTAAACTTCATGCGTTTCCTCATGAACATCAATCCGGCCTTGCAACCCCAACGTTTCAGCTCCGTGGGTTACAGCGAGTACCGCCCCATTGCGGACAATAACACGGAGGCAGGACGGCAACAAAATCGCCGGGTGGAGGTCTTAATCGCCCGCTCTCAAACCTTCGACCCTCACGAGGCCGAGCGTATCGCCATGGCGAGGAAACTGGCCGGGGAATAGAAAATTTATAAATATGGGAGGTGTGAAGATGAATTTCTTCACGCCTCCTTGCTGTTTGGGCGGTGAGCTTATTGATTTTAGGAGTAGGAACAGATATTATAGAGATAGACCGTGTTAAAAGGGCAATCCAAAACGAGCATTTTATAAAACGGGTTTATACGGATAAAGAAATAAATTATTGCGAAAGTCGCGGCCGGCAAGCCGCTTCATCCTACGCCGCCCGTTTTGCCGGAAAAGAAGCCGTGTTAAAAGCCTTTGGCACGGGACTAAGAGACGGCTCTCTCTTAGACATAGAAATATTGCCGGACGAGCTTGGCGCTCCCCAAGTAACCCTTTACGGCCATTTTGCCGCTTTGGCCGCGAAAAAAAATATTGCCGCCGCGCATATATCCTTGAGCCACGCTAGGGAATATGCCACGGCCTGTTGCGTATTGGAGGAAAAGGAATGAAGCTGGCTTTAGTAAAAGAAATGCGAGACATAGACAGGAAGGCCATCGATGAATACGGCGTGCCGGAGCTTTCCTTAATGGAAAACGCCGGGTATCAGGCGTATCTGGCCATGGAGGAACTTTTAGGAGGCGTAGCCGGCAAAGACATTTGCGTCCTCGCCGGCAGCGGCAATAACGGCGGCGACGCTTTGGCGGCCGCGCGACACCTCATGAACCACGGCGCCAAGGTGAAAATATTTTTCGCCGGCAATATTGAACACTGCACCCCATCCACCCTCACCCAACAAGCCATTATCGCGAAAATGGAGCCGGAGATACAGACCCTTAAAGGCGAGCGGTCTTTGGACAGGTTGCAGGTGGTCTTGCGGCGTTTTTGCGACGGAGTGCTGGACGGCCTCATGGGAACGGGTTTTGCCGGCAGTATGCGCGCCGATATGCAAAAACTCATCCGCGTGGTCAACGATGCCCATAAACCGGTGGTAGCCATTGATATTCCCAGCGGCGTCAACGCCGATACGGGAGAGGTAAAAGAGGCGGCCATTGAAGCCACCGTCACCATAACTTTGGGACTGCCTAAGGCCGGACATTTTTTCTGCCCCGGAGCGGAACACACGGGAAAACTGCTGGTAGATGACATTGGCTTGCCAACGGCGCTGTTAAACCACGAAGAAATAAAGCAGTACCTACTGGACGAGCAGTTAGCCACGGGACTAATCCCTCCTCGACCGCTGGCCGCCCACAAGGGAACCTGCGGCAAGGTTTTGGTAATAGCCGGCTCCCCGGGGCTGACGGGGGCGGGGGCTTTAGCCAGCATGGCGGCGCTCAGAAGCGGCGGCGGCGTGGCGACACTGGCCGTTCCCGAAAGTTTGCATCCCTTGATGGAAGTAAAATTGACGGAGGTGATGACCGCTCCCATTCCGGAGGTAGCGCCGGGAATTATGGGAGGCGACCGGGCGGTGGGAAGTATTTTGGAACTGGCGGACAGTCACGATACCTTTCTCATCGGGCCGGGACTGGGGCGCAACCCTGAGACCAAAGAGATGATACGCGCCTTATTGCCTCATTTGCGCGGCCAAGTAATCATGGATGCGGATGCTATTTACGCCATGCAGGGTAAACGAACCAAACTGCGCGAGCTGAAAAAAATCCCGGTGCTTACGCCTCATTTGGGAGAAATGGCGGCTTTCCTAGAGACGGAAGTACCAATTCTCAAAGCCTCCCTCCTCTCCATGACGCGAGATACGGCTATGAAGTGCAACGCTATTTTCGTGGTAAAAAGCGAGTGTACCTTGGTGGCCTTCCCCGACGGGGAAGTATTTTTTAATACCAAAGGCAATCCCGGCATGGCCACCGCCGGCAGCGGCGACGTACTGGCCGGAACTTTGGCCGGACTTGCCAAGGAAGTACCGGGCAAAGCCGCTGTCCTAGCCGGAGTCTATATGCACTCGCTGGCAGGGGATCTGGCCGCCGAAAAGTACGGGGAGGGACTTACTGCCGGGGATATGGTTAATTGTCTGCCTTTGGCGCGAATGAAGATGAAGTGAATAAACAAAGGGCGCAGACCGTGTATGTCTGCGCCTTTTGTCTATTCAATGTTCATAGCGAAAATTCAGTTCCGTACGTTCCCTTAGGGAAGGGGCTTTAGCATCTTTAGCGGAGAGAACCTGAGGGGTGGCTACCCATTTTACGCCGATGTCCGGGTCGTCCCAGCGAATATTGCCGTCGCATTCCGGGGCGTAGTAATTATCCGCCTTGTACTGCACTTCCACATCGTCGGTGAGAGTGATAAAACCGTGGGCAAAACCGCGCGGAATGAAGAGGCCGCGCTTGTTTTCCGCCGACAATTCGTAGCCCACCCATTTGGCATACTCGGGAGAACCTTGACGTAAATCCACCGCCACGTCCCAGATTTTTCCCCGGGTGCAACGAATGAGCTTGGCTTGGCTCATGGGATTCAGCTGATAATGCAGTCCCCTAAGGGTGCCTTTGGCGGCGGAAAAAGAGTGATTGTCTTGGACAAAATCAACCTTGAGGCCAAGATCAGCGAGCTTTTTTTGCGACCAGCTCTCCATAAACCAACCTCGCTCGTCACCAAACACCTGCGGTTCCACTATATAAACGTCTTTTAGCTCCGTCGGTACTAATTTCACTTTCCTTACTCCTTCACCAGTTGCGCTAAATAACGGCCATACTCGTTTTTCTTCAGCGGCTCCGCCAGCCGTAAAACCTGCTGGGCATCAATGAGCTTCATGCGGTAGGCGATTTCTTCCACACAGGCAATCTTCAGCCCCTGCCGCGCTTGAATGGTTTCTACGAAGGTAGCGGCCTTTAAGAGGGATTTGTGGGTGCCGGTATCCAGCCAAGCATAGCCCCGGCGCATCTTTTCCACCCTAAGTTTCCCTTGGGCGAGATAGGTTTTATTAACGTCGGTGATCTCCAGTTCTCCCCTAGGAGATGGCTTAATGGCTTTGGCGATGGACACAATGTCCTTATCGTAGAAATATAGACCCGTGACGGCGTAATTAGAACGAGGGTTTTGGGGTTTTTCTTCGAGGCTCAAAGCGTTGCCCTCGTCGTCAAATTCCACTACGCCGTAACGCTCCGGGTCGCTGACGTAATAGGCAAAAACCGTGGCGCCTTCGTCTTGGGCGGCGGCGCTCTGCGCCTTCACTGCCAAGTCGTGACCGTAAAAAATATTGTCCCCCAAAATAAGCGCGGCGCCTTCCCCGGCGATAAAATCTTCCCCTAAAATAAAAGCCTGTGCCAGTCCATCGGGGCTTGGCTGTACCGTGTAGGAAATGCTTATCCCCCACTGACTGCCGTCTCCCAAAAGGTCGCTGAAGAGCCGCGCGTCTTGCGGCGTGGTTATCACCAAAATATCTTTTATCCCGGCCAGCATCAAGGTACTCAAGGGATAATAGATCATGGGCTTGTCATAAATGGGCATGAGCTGCTTAGAGACCACTTTCGTCAGAGGATATAGCCGCGTTCCCGAACCGCCGGCCAAAATAATCCCTTTTTTTATCAAAATCTGCACCCCTTTTTATTTTTTATTTTTTTACCAAGTGTCGCGGCAGGAGAACGAGAGCCGTGCCTACGGCTCTTTCGCCGCCGTCGGAAGGCGAATTTACGATTTCGCCCTCGATAATCATCTCCGAGGAGCCGCCGCCGTCAAAATTTATGGCCTCCACGGCGCCGAAAGCCTTCATCAGTTCCGCAAACTCCGTTAGGGTACAGCCGTGACTGATGCTTTGCCGCCCATCTACCACGGCGAAAAGATAGTTTCCCTTTTGGGTCAGGCCAAAACCGGTACGCGGCGCCCGGCCATAGCGAATGTCGCCGGGGAATTGCTCTTCGCCGGCAGTGACATGGACGGCTCCCTTTTCCAGTAGCCTCGGCCCTACCCCCAACACATAAAGCGCTTCGTTCCAAGGACTGGACAAATTTTCGTAAACCACGGCTCTGTCCCCCACTTGCACGTCCTTAAAGGCGCTCTCCGAGGTGCCGTGCACGGAAATTACCACGCCCTCTGGGGGAATGTGGGTATTGGCCTTACTAACGGCGGTGACAGCGCCGTTTTGCACCACATACTCTTGTCCATACTCATTGGTGCCGGTGCTGGCGCCGTAGAAACGATTGTAGATAATCAGCCCGTTTTCGCCGCGCTCCGCATCCACGCCGGACACCGGCAGGGTAACATCACCCAAGGTCACGGAGCCATCGTAGGCTACCTTGCCAAAAACAATGGAATCGTCGGGCATGATGCCCATGGCCGTTCGGGTAAAATAAGTGGTGCCTACCACCTGTCCGTTGATTTTGGTCACGCCTAAAATCTCGCCGTTTAACGCAAAATAAGAAGCGTTAATGGCGGCGGTGGCTTGGTTGGCCTTGGCCATGGCGCTTAATGTTTGCCTTCCCGGCACCTTGCCTCTGGCCAATACCGGCCTCAGAGCGTAACGGTCTTTGTCCGCCTCTAAAAAATAAGCCGTCACCGGGCCATCGTCGTACCAATGATTGTAAATTTTTTCCGTGAGTCCCGGGGCAATTTCTCGGATGGTTATGTCGGGATTTTCTCCCGGCTTGCTTGGTTTAAGCGGCTTGGTTGGCGTGCCGCCGACCGACGGCGTAACAGGTTTATCGACGGTAGCTGAATAGTCGGGAGTTACGGTTTGGGTGGAGGACTTAGCAGGCCGCAGGACATCCACGGTAATGCGCGGTGGGGTGCGCTCTTTATCGACTCGGTAGTCCGCCCGTTCCGTGAGATAAATATAGACCTTGAGGTTATCTCCTTCGGCGAGGTAACGCACATTGCGAATTAAGGCGCTGTTAAACTGAGGGATTTTAACGGTCTTTGCTTCGGCGCCGTACAGTTCCAGCACAATACGCGTGCCGTTTTCCATTAAATGCACTTGGGAAAAGGGCAGTCGCTCCAAATCTATGGTCACGCGGTCGTAATCTTTTTCGCTTTGAAACTCTATCCCCGTCAAAGATACGGCGGCGTAAGCCATAGCAGGGGCGCCAAAAAACAGAGCCAGCGTCAAAAAACCGGCCGCCAGTTTTTGACGCCAAATTTTCATCTGTTGCAAATAAAAAAACCTCCTCTTGCCTTCGACTACAGTAAGCATTATACAGGCATTGGCCATTTCTCACAACAATTTTTGCCTGTCTAGCAGGTTTTTTACTCGGGGGTGGCGAAATTATTTCCGGTAGATGGCTAAAGGAGGTGATTATATGTCATGCGTTTAAAAATCAAAGCGGATCCCTTGGCTAGGTTTTACCGGGATCTCCTATCCAGCGAGTGGCACCGCCGGTTGCGAGCCTACGACGTAATTGAGGCTGATCTGCGTGGACGGGGCTACTTACTGTCCGAGGAGCGCTGGGGAGATATGAAACTTTTAGCGGGGCAAGTGATTTCCATTTACTTTAAACACCATGTTCCCGGCGGCCTAGATGAGTTTCGGGAAATGCTCAAAAAACTATACCTCAGGTTGACCAGCCCCCTGTTTACCGACAAAACGGTGGATTACGCCGCCACCCAAGAACTCTTAACGGCAATTTACGATGACGATGATTGGGTCGCCAGACGAGAGATAAAACGATTTTTCCAAATGAAACACCCGGTGGGGGTGCGAGAGGATAAATCCATTTTAGAAAATTTGTGGCTTTGTTACACTTTCATGATGGGTCAAGTGCAAGAGCGTTCTGTCTCCATGGCCATGTAAAGCGAGGTGAGAGGATGGCCGAGAAGGTCTGGCGCACCTGCCGTTTAACCATTAACGGCATGGTGAGCAAGGTACTTTTTAACGAAGATACCATCGACAACTTGTTTTTCCCCTTCTTGCGCCGTCTGACGCGTTTACACGACCGTTTGGGACACCGCTTGCTGGTTTATTTGGTCGCTCCCCCGGGGACTGGGAAAACGACACTTTCCCTGCTACTCGCCAAACTTTCCCTCATGGGAGAGGAGTTTGAACCGGTGCAAGCGGTGGGAATAGAGGGTTTTTATAAGGCATTGCCGCCTACGACCATGAAGGGGGCGCCGGAAACTTTCGATAGCGTGAAACTTGGCGCCAAGCTAAGAGCTATTCGGGAGGATAATCCTCTCTGGCCGCTCTATGACGCTAGGCGACAGAGGGTTATGGAGGACGCCCTCACCCTCCGAAAAAATATTATTCTGCTGGAAGGGAACTGGCTTCTCCTGCGCGATAACCCTTGGCAAGACATTAAGGATTATGCCGACCATACCCTGTTCATTACGGCCAAGCCGGAGCAACTATGGGAGCGGCTAGTGCAGCGACGGATAAGCGGCGGTTATACACCGGAGGCCGCCGCCAAAATTTATGAAATCTACGACCGCCCCAATATCGATCGGGTACTCAATGATTCTTGGCTGGCGAGCGAAACTTGGAAGATGCTAAACGATGGGGACTACGTCCTAAAATCCAACGCCCCACGTCCCATTACCATGGTAGATCGCGAGAGCCTGTGGAAAAAAACCAAGGTGGTGGCCGACGACGACGATTTTCTCTCGAACCTCCATTACAAGCTGTCGCGCTTAAACGTAGGGGATCACCGCGCCTTCTCCGCCGGTTTCACCGAAGGACTGGTGGCGGCGCGAGACGAGATTCTGCGCCGCATCCACAGCAGCGGTTCCATGGACAGGGAAAAGCTCATGGCCACCTTCAAACTAAGCCCCGAAGAGCTTACGGCCATACTGGGTGAAAAAGAATAACCCAAAACGCCGACAGAAATGATACTCTGTCGGCGTTTTGTTGCAGACTGTGTAAACCTTGATATTTATTTTGGTTGACTATCAAGTTCCCCAAACGTATAATTAACGACTGTAGTAATTAAAAAATAGGAGGAGATACCATGGAGACGGTAGCGGCACTGGCCGAAGAAATTATTAAGGGACGGCGCTTAAAGCGAGGCGAGGATTTTCAGCTTTTGCTCACGGCGCCATTGGAGGAGCTAATGGCATCAGCCGGGGCGATACAAAAACATTTTTGCGGCAAACACGTTGACCTTTGCACCATCATCAACGGTCGTAGCGGCAAATGCGGCGAGGATTGCAAGTACTGCGCCCAGTCCCTGCGGCATAAGACCGGCATTAAACAGTATGACTCATTGCCGGCGGAGGAAATCGTACAAAACGCCCTCGCCAATGAAAAAGCCGGCGTCAATCGCTTCTCAATCGTCACCTCAGGCCGCGCTCTCGTGGGCAAGGAGTTTCAGGATACCTTGGCGGTCTATCGAAAGCTCAGGGAGGTTCTCTCCATAGATTTGTGCGCCTCCCACGGGATTCTCACCCGGGAGCAATTTAAGGAGCTGCGCGCTACGGGAGTCACCAGCTACCACCACAATATTGAAACCTCCCGGCGGTTTTTCCCGGAAATTTGCACCACCCACACCTATGACGATCGAATAAATACCATCAAGCTGGCGCAAGAGGCCGGTTTTAACGTCTGCTCCGGGGGGATTATCGGCATGGGAGAAAATTGGGAGGACAGGCTGGATATGGCGGTAAGCCTTGCAGAGCTTAACATTGAGTCCATTCCCATCAACGCTTTAATGCCCATTCCCGGCACACCTCTGGAAAATAGGCCGCTTCTGGCCGCCGAGGATATTTTGCGTACCGTGGCCATGTTCCGCTTCATTAACCCCACGGCGAACATTCGCTTGGCCGCCGGCAGAAAACTTTTGCCGGAAAACGGTGCTACCGCCTTTCTTTCCGGCGCTTCCGCCTCCATTACCGGCAATATGCTCACCACCTCCGGCACTACCATCAAGGAGGACATGGCCATCCTGAAAAAATTGGGGCTATCCAACCGAGCAGAAAATTCGCCTACGGGAAGTGACAACTGATGGCAAAACTTACGGCCAAGGAACTGGCTCTTTGCGGTCTTTTTATCGCCCTCATAACCGCCGGTACCATGGTGAGAATCCCTGTGGGGGGCGACGTCTATACCTTGCAATTTTTGTTTACGTTGCTGGCCGGATTAATGTTGGGAGCCAAAATCGGCGCCGTCGCGGTGGCCGCCTACGTTTTTATGGGACTGATAGGCATCCCGGTTTTTGCCGTGGGGGGCGGCCCCGGTTACGTTTTGCAGCCGACCTTCGGTTATCTTCTGGGTTTTATTCTGCAAGCCTATCTGTGCGGCTACTTGAGCCGTCGCGTTGCCGCCGATTTTCGTCACTTGCTCTTTGTCAATTTACTGGGCATGGCGGTGGTTTATGTCATCGGCATCGGCTGGTTCTACGCCGTGTCCAATTTCGTACTGGGAACGACGGTCACGGCGTGGGCGGCGCTTTTTTACTGCGGCATCTTGCAAGCACCGCCGGATTTTCTGCTGTGCATGGCCGCCGCTTACCTTGCGCTACGCGCAAAAGCCGCCGGCTTTTGGCTGTGATTAAAAATCTTGGGGTGAAACCCCAAAAAATATTTATCAGGAGGATTTTTCATGGGAAAAAGTTTGTTCGTCACGGGAACGGGTACCGACGTAGGGAAAACCTATGTGACTGGTTTGCTGGTCAAAAAACTCTGCGAGGCCGGTTTTAGCGCCGGTTATTATAAAGCAGCCATTTCCGGGGCAGTGCCGGAGGCTTTAAGCGATGCCCTTTATGTGAAAAAAGTGGCGGCGCTCAAGACCACCGATGAAAAATTGGTTTCCTATGTTTATCCCGAGGCGGTGTCCCCTCATTTGGCGGCGCGGCTTAATAATCGCCCCATAGATATGGAGCGTCTTACTGAAGATTTTACGGCGGCTAGTGAGGCTTGCGAGTATCTTACGGTGGAAGGTAGCGGCGGCATTATCTGTCCTTTGCGTTGGGACGAAAAGGAAAAATGGGGTCTTGCGGAACTGATAAAAAAATTGAATCTGGCGGTGCTTATAGTGGCTCCTGCCGGTTTGGGTACCATTAACGCCACCTTGCTCACCGTTCATTACCTTAACAGTCAACAGATTCCCATCAAGGGCATTATTCTCAATCGCTTCCACCCCGGCGACATTATGGAAGAGGATAACCGCGCCATGATTGAGGCCATGAGCGGCGTGCCGGTAATCGCCATGGTGCAAGTGGGGGAGACAGAACTGCCCGTTAGCGCCGATTTTTTGGCCGGATTGTATTCATAAAAAAAGACAAGTTCTTGACTCGTGAATTTACTTTGCCCTCTTTTAGTGTATTCTTGCCCCTAACCCTTCTTTTTGCTATAATGCCGTTAGCTGAGGAATAGCGGCAGAAAGGAATGGGTTAAACTCAACATGGAAATAAATTTTCAGGCTACGACTATTTGTTGCGTTCGTAAGGATGGCAAAACGGCCATAGCCGGTGACGGGCAAGTTACCTTCGGACAAGCAGCCATTATGAAGGGGAATGCGCGCAAGATAAGAAAGATGTATCACGACAAAGTGCTGGCCGGGTTCGCCGGGTCGGTGGCGGACGCCTTTACCTTGTTTGAAAAATTCGAGGCCAAATTGGAAAGCTACAACGGCAACTTGCAACGCGCCGCGGTGGAGCTGGCCAAGGACTGGCGCACGGATAAGATTTTACGCAAATTGGAGGCGCTACTCCTAGTGGCGGACAAAGATCGGACGCTGATGCTCTCCGGCAACGGGGAGGTCATCGAGCCGGAAGGAGAGGTGGCGGCCATCGGTTCCGGCGGTTTCTACGCCTTGGCCGCCGCCAGAGCCATGGTACGCTACGCTAAGGATCTTTCGGCCGGCGATATTGCCAAAGAGGCACTCGGCATCGCCGCCGACATTTGCGTTTATACTAATCATAACATCAAGGTGGAGGAATTGGCATAATGGCGAAAGTTAAAACGAGTAAAGAAGCTAAAGAGGTTAGTGATATAAAAGCCATGGTGGATACCATGGGAACCAATGAGCAAACCCCCAAACAAATAGTGACTGAGCTGGACAAGTACATTGTGGGACAAAAGGAGGCCAAGCGATCGGTGGCCATCGCTCTCCGTAATCGCTGGCGCTCCCATCGGTTAGACGAGAGTATGCAAGACGATGTTATTCCCAAGAACATCCTGATGATCGGCTCCACCGGCGTGGGCAAAACGGAAATCGCTCGCAGACTCGCCAAGCTGGTGCGCGCCCCCTTCATTAAGGTGGAGGCTACCAAATTCACCGAAGTGGGCTATGTAGGCCGGGACGTGGAATCCATCATTCGTGATTTGGCGGAAACCTCGGTACGCATGGTGCGTCAGCAACGCATGGAAGATGTGCGAGAAAAGGCGGAGGAGCTGGCCGAAGATCGCATTCTGGATGTCTTTGTGCCGGAGCCGAAAAAATCCCATAACCCCCTAGGCCGGCTTTTCGGCAACGATAGCGAGGAAGAGAGCAGCGATGATGCCGAGAAGGAGGCGCCGAAGTATCAAGCCGGCCGCGAGTGGGTTCGTAAGCGGCTGGACAAAGGGGAACTGGAAAAGGAACTCATCGAGATAGACGTGGAGGAAGCGCCCCGTCCCATGGTGGGCATGTTCTCCGGCTCCAGCCTAGAGAGCATGGGCGATAACCTCCAAGACATGATCGGCAGTCTCATGCCCAAACGCCATAAAAAGAGAAAGGTGACGGTGGCCGCCGCCCGTAAAATTTTTGCCCAAGAAGAGGCCGCCAAACTCATCGACATGGAGGAAGTGGCGGAAACCGCCGTAAAAGTGGCGGAAAGAAGCGGCATCGTCTTTTTGGACGAAATCGACAAAGTGGCGGTGCGAGGTCATTCTTCCGGCGCCGACGTATCTCGGGAGGGAGTGCAACGGGATATTCTCCCCATCGTGGAAGGCTCTACCGTAATGACTAAATACGGCCCGGTGAAAACCGACCATGTGCTTTTCATCGCCGCCGGCGCTTTTCATATGTCCAAACCCTCGGATTTAATCCCGGAGCTACAGGGGCGTTTCCCCATTCGGGTGGAGCTAAAATCCCTGCAACAGGAGGACTTTGAAAAAATCCTCACGGAACCCCAAAACGCATTGCTGAAGCAGTATAAGGCGCTCTTGGCCACCGAAGGCGTTACCTTGGATTTTGCGGAAAGCGCCATTACCCGGCTGGCGGAGATTGCCTGCGATGTCAACGAGCAAGCGGAGGACATTGGCGCTCGGCGTCTCCATACCTTGCTGGAGAAACTTTTGGAGGACGTTTCCTTCGACGCGCCGGATTTAGCGGACAAAAACGTCACCATTGACGCGACTTATGTGGATGACAAGTTAAGCGAAATTGCCAAGAACCGGGATCTCTCCCAGTTTATCCTATAAAATTTTGCGCCTATTTGGAGGTCATTAAACCATGAAGAACAACAAGCCTCATATTGTGGTAGTGGGTAGCGGTTTCGGCGGCATTAAGCTCTGCAAGCTCCTCGCTAAGGAGGACGTGGAAATTACGCTGGTGGATCGGCATAATTTCCATTTGTTCCAGCCACTCCTGTATCAGGTATCCACCTCGGTGCTGTCCGTGGATGAAATTGCCTATCCCACGCGCAGTTTTTTCCGGGACAATAAGAACGTAAATTTCTTTATGGCCAAGGCCAAGGGCGTTGACCAATCCCGGAATGTCCTGCTCACCAATCACGGGGAAATCGCCTACGACTATTTGGTTTTGGCGGCGGGCGCCACCACCAATTTCTTTGGCATGAAGGCCATGGAGGATAATGCCTACGGCATGAAGACCATTCAGGAAGCGCTGGCCATCCGCAATCACGTCATTCACGAATTTGAACGCGCCGACAAGCCCTACCGCACCGACGAAGAACGGCGGCAAAAGCTCACCTTCGTCATTGTGGGAGGCGGCCCTACCGGCATCGAGGAAGCCGGAGCCATCAGCGAACTGGTGGAAACCCTCAAAAAGGAGTATCATCACCTAGATTTCAGCAACGTCAGCATTAAACTCATCGAGGCCACCGGCCGGGTTCTCCCCATGATCACCCCGGACTTGCAGGAATACACGGTGAAAACCCTGCGCGACAAGGGCGTGGAGGTCATGCTAAACACGGCGGTAACGGATTATGACGGCAAGGTCTTAACCCTAAAAAGCGGCGAACAAATCCCCACCAGCACGGTTATCTGGGCAGCAGGCGTAAGGGCCGTGGATTTCATCAAAGACTGCGGCGGCGAGTGTGCCAGGGACGGTCGTATTTGGATCGAAGAGGATTTATTGGTGAAGGGGGCGGTAAATCGCAACGTCTTTGCCATCGGCGATTGCGCCGCCTTCATGCACGGCGATATGCAGCGGCCTCTGCCCACCGTTGCCCCGGTGGCAACTCAAGAAGCGGCGGTTTGCTGTAAAAATATCATGAAGCTCATTCGCGGCGAAAATGATCTCATCAAGTTTAAATACAAGGATCTGGGAGCCATGGCCACCATCGGACGGGGCAAAGCCGTGGTAAATTCGCCGAAGATGACGGGATTCCTAGCTTGGTGCGCTTGGATGTTTGTTCACCTCTTGCGGCTGGCCGGCGCCCACGCCAATTTCACCGTGGCCATCAAGTGGGCTTGGAACCTCTTCTCCGGCATCCGCTTGGGACGCATAATCACCAGCATTAAACTGGACAGCGGCAAACTCACCGTGGCCAAAAAGGAAGAAGATTTTTCCCATGTGAAGGATGTCAATGAAGGCAAGCCCGTTATTTGGGATACTGCCCGATGATTTGCCAAGCGATTTGCTGACTTAACAAAAAAATTCCTGCTTTTTTTCCTGCGGCAAGCAGGGATTTTTTTTTGTGTGTCGAAAACCATTTAGCTGTAAGCAATAATTCAGCGATGATGGCTTGTCGGTCGTCGGAGGTGAAGTTTATGGAAATCTTGCGGCAATCGGCGCGACGCTTGGGGCTAACCCTCGCTGTCTCCACTGCGGTCTTGGGTCTGTTCTTGGCGCTTTCGGGCAAAATTTATTTGCTCCCGGCGCTAATCATGGGCTATTTTTTGGCCGGGGTTACCCTTTTCACCATGGGCAGCCGCCTGTGGCGCAGTATCGGTCTGTCCGTGGGGGCGGCCAAAAGGCAGATGTGGTGGGGGCTTTTTTTGCGGCTCTTGATGCTCTTCCTGGTTCTCGGCACGGCCATTCGGCTGTCGGTGGAGGTATTCATGGCGGCGGTGGGCGGATTTGTCTGTTGCTATGGGCTGGGAATGGCGCATTTGGCTAGGGCGGCGCTGGACGAAAACCGCGAGATTCATCCGAAGGAGGCTCTGTAGCTTCCGTAAAGTTAGGAGGTAGAGGTTATGCATGACATCGGTGTTCGCGAAACAGTGCAGTTTGCCGGCTTTACCTTCAATTGGGAAACGCTCGTAATGACTTGGATTACCATGGCGGTAGTCATCCTCATTGCCTTTTTGGCCACCCGGAATCTGAAAATGGTTCCCTCGGGCTGGCAGAACGTCATGGAAATGGTCATTACCGGCTTGCATTCGCAGATAGATGCGACTCTCGGCAAAAGAGGCCGGGATTTTGCGCCCCTTATCATCTCGCTCTTTCTGTTTTTGCTCATTTCCAATTGGCTGGGGCTTATTCCCCAAATGGCTTCGCCGACCAACGACTTGAACACCACCTTGGGGCTGGCGCTCCTCATCATCGTCATGGTACACGTTCTGGGTCTGTACTTTAAGGGCGGCCACTACATCGCCCATTTCTTTAAACCGGTACCCCTCTTCGTGGTCATTAACGCCATTGAAGAAGTGGCCAAACCCATTACGTTGGCTTTCCGTCTCTTCGGCAACATCCTAGCGGGCGAAATTCTCATCATCATCCTGCTGAAGCTGATGCCGATATGGATGCCGGTGCCTTCGGTTATTTGGCTGGCTTTCAGTATCTTCATCGGCGGAGTACAGGCTTTCATTTTCACCATGCTGTCCATGGCGTATTTGTCTAATGCCGTCAAGGAAGAGCATGAGGAATGATTTTTTCCGTTTTTTTACCTTTGTTTCATTTATAAGGAGGATTCTTTCATGGAAAACGCAATCATGGTGGCAGCTGCTCTGGTGGGCGCAGGTATTACGATGGGCTTGGCGGCAATCGGCGCCGGTATCGGCGACGGCCTTGTAACGAGCCACTTCATTGACGGCATCACCCGTCAGCCGGAAGCCAAGAACACCCTCTTCACCAATACCCTTATCTCCGTGGGCTTAATCGAGTCCATGGCCATCATTGCCACCGTTGTGGCGCTCATCATGCTCTATGCCAACCCCCTTATCAAGTGATGCCCTTCAGGTATATACTCGCGAAAGGGAGGGTGTAGGAATTGATTGAAATAAATGCCACCATTATGGCGCAAATACTGAACTTCCTGATACTCGTGGTCATCCTCCGGGCAGTGGCCTATAAGCCGGTAGTGAATATGCTGAAGGCGCGGGAGGACAAGATCGCCGAGAGCCTCGACAAAGCCGAGGCGGACAAGGCCGAGGCCGGCGCCACCCTCAAGAAATATCAGGCGCAACTGGCAGAAGCCAGAACCAAAGCTCAGGACATCATGGACAAGGCGGAAAAAGCCGCCCGGGACGAAAGAGACGCCAGCATCGCGGCTACCAAGCACGAGATTGAACAGCTCAAAAAGGCCGCCCAAGAAGAGATTCAGCGCGACCGGGAAAAGGCTGTCGCCGAACTCAAAGGCGAAGTGGTGAATCTTTCCATGGCGGCGGCCAGCAAAATCATCGCCAAGAACATCAGCGCCGCCGACAACGAAGAAATCATCGGCGAATTTATCGCCAAGCTGGATAAAGACAAGATTGGTGATCTGTCATGCTAAATTTACAGCTGGCGCGAAAATATGCCGGAGCCATCTTTGCCATCGCTCAAGAGGAGGATAAACTCACCGCTTACGGCGAGGAACTGGATCAGGTAAAAAATGACCTCTTTTCCGTGGAAGGAGCGAAATCCTTCTTCCAAAACCCCCAGATTCAGCCCCAAGCCAAGAAGGAGCTTTTGACGAAACTCTTCGAAGGCGAGCTTAGCCCCCATATTTACCACTTCCTCCTGCTGCTCGTGGATAAACGTCGCATCGGTATCCTGGCCGACATTGCCGCCGAATATCATGCCCTAGCGAACAAAGCCATGGGCATAATAATCGCCGACGTGACCACCGTCAGCCCCATGGAATCCGGACAGGAGCAGAAACTGAAAGCCAAACTGGAGGAAGTTACCGGCAAAACCGTAGAACTGCGCCATCATCAAGACGAGAGCATTATCGGCGGCGTGGTGGTGAAAATCGGCGACCGTCGTCTGGACGGCAGCGTGGCCGGTCGTCTCGCCGGACTTGCTCGCGAGCTTAAAGGGTAGAGAATGAACTGGGGTGACAGCAAAATATGAAAATGAATCCTGAGGAAATAACCGCCATCATCAAGGATCAAATCAAAAATTACAACGTGGATTTGAACGTCGATGATGTGGGTACCGTTATAGAAATCGGCGATGGTATAGCCCATGTTCACGGCCTTAACAAAGCCATGGCCGGGGAGCTGTTGGATTTCGGCAACGACGTCTATGGCCTCGTGTTGAACTTGGAGCAGGACAACGTGGGCGCCGTTATCTTAGGCGGCGACACGGAAATAAAGGAAGGGGCGCAGGTAAAGCGCACGGGACGCATTATGCAAGTGCCGGTGGGCGAAGCCATGATCGGCCGCGTAGTGGATGCCTTGGGTCGTCCCTTGGACGGCAAAGGCGCGATAAACACCACCGAATCCCGTCCCGTAGAGTACAAAGCGCCGGGTATCGCCGACCGTAAATCGGTGCATGAGCCGCTACAAACCGGCCTCAAGGCCATTGACGCTTTGGTGCCTATCGGTCGCGGCCAGCGCGAACTTATCATCGGTGACCGCGGCACTGGTAAAACCGCCATTGCCGTGGATACCATTTTGAATCAAAAGGGACAGAATTGTATCTGCGTCTATGTGGCCATCGGCCAAAAAGCTTCCACCGTGGCGCGAGTGGTAAAAACTTTTGAAGACCACGGCGCCATGGAATATACCATCGTGGTGGCGGCTACTGCCGCCGACAGCGCACCTTTGCAGTACCTCGCGCCTTACGCCGGGGTGGCCATGGCCGAGTATTTCATGCTCAAGGGCGGTCACTGCCTGTGCGTGTATGACGATTTGACGAAACACGCGGCGGCTTACCGCGCCATGTCCCTACTCCTCCGTCGTCCTCCCGGCCGCGAGGCTTATCCCGGCGACGTGTTCTATTTGCACTCTCGTCTGTTGGAGCGAGCGGCGAAACTTTCCGACGAAATGGGAGCAGGTTCCATCACGGCTTTGCCCGTTATCGAAACCTTGGCCGGTGACGTGTCCGCTTACATTCCCACGAACGTTATCTCCATCACCGACGGCCAGATAATGCTGGAGACCGACTCTTTCTACTCCGGTATTCGCCCGGCTATAAGCGTTGGTCTTTCGGTTTCTCGTGTAGGCGGTTCGGCGCAAATCAAGGCCATGAAGCAAGTAGCCGGTACCATGCGTCTGGATTTGGCGCAGTATCGGGAACTGGCGGCTTTTGCCCAGTTCGGTTCCGACCTCGATAAAGCCACGAAAGCCCAACTTGATCGCGGCGCACGCATGGTGGAAACTTTGAAACAGGCGCAGTATTCGCCGCTGGCCGTGGAAGATCAGGTACTCACCATCTTCACGGCGGTGCGAGGCTTCTTAACGGACATTCCGGTGGAAAAAGTGGTGCAGTTCCACAACGACTTCATTAAATTTATGCACGCGGAGCATCCGGAAATCGGTAAGAAGATTGCCGACCAGAAAAAATTGGACGATGCCTTAGAAGCGGAAATTTCCCAAGCGGTGAAATCCTTTAAGGAAACCGTTAATTATAAGACGGCGTAAGGCAGCGAGGTGATTCGATTTGGCCAGTTTACAAGACATACGTCGGCGCATTAAGAGCGTCAAAAGCATTCAACAAATCACCAACGCCATGAACATGGTGGCTACCTCTCGCCTACGTCACGCCAAGGAAGCGGCCATCAACAATAAACCTTATGCCGAAAAAGTGTCGCAAGTCGTAACGGATATTGCCGCCCACGCCGGAGATTTTTCTCATCCCCTCCTCATGCAGCACGAGACGGGCAAAAAACTCATTTTGGTTATCGCCGCCGACAAGGGATTGGCCGGAGCTTATTCCAGCAACGTCTTCAAAGAGACGGTGGCGCATATCGAAAACAAGTCAGACACCGAACTCGTTACTGTGGGTCGCAAGGCCAAGGAGCATTTTGGCAATCGGGGTTATAACATCGCTCGCGACTACACGGGTTTTAGCGAAAAACCCAAATACGAACACGCCGAAACCATTGCCAAAGACCTCATTAGTCGTTTTGAGTCCGGCGAGGTAAAGGAAATCTCCATGATTTATACGCGGTTCGTGTCGGCCATTAACTGTGTGCCGGAGACGGTGGCATTGCTCCCCTTCGTGTCCGAGGCCAAAGAGAGCGGCCCGGTTGCCGAGTATATCTATGAGCCGTCGGCGGAGGATGTTTTAGGCTTTCTCCTGCCCCAGTATCTGGTCACGGTGATCTATGCGGCGCTTTTGCAGGCCGCCGCCAGCGAGCTTAGTTCCAGAATGAACGCTATGAGTAATGCCACGGACAACGCCGGCGAACTCATTGCCAAACTCGACCTGCACTACAACAAAGTGCGTCAGGCGGGCATTACCAACGAGATTAACGAAATCGTGGGCGGCGCCGAGGCATTGAAATAGCGCGAAGGAGGTTTACCATTGGCAAAAGGCAAAGTCGTACAGGTCATCGGGCCTGTCGTAGATATTGAGTTTCCGGCAGGGGAATTGCCGGAGATACTAAATGCGGTAACAATCAAGGGCGAAGTGGGAGAAGTCAAAATAGACCTCGTGGTAGAAGTCATGCAGCACTTAGGGGACAGCGTCACCCGTTGCATCGCCATGAGTTCCACCGATGGTTTAACTCGCGGCATGGAGGCGGAGGATACCGGTAGCCCCATCAAAGTCCCCGTGGGCAACGAGTGCCTAGGGCGCGTCTTTAACGTCCTCGGGCAAACCGTTGACCATGACCCCACCCCCGTGGGCAACAAAGAATTTTGGCCTATCCATCGTCCGGCGCCGAAATTCGACGACCAAGAGACTTCCACCCAAATCCTCGAAACCGGTATCAAGGTGGTTGACCTCATCGCCCCCTACTCTCGCGGCGGTAAGATTGGCCTCTTCGGTGGTGCCGGCGTGGGCAAAACGGTTCTCATTATGGAGCTTATTCACAACATCGCCACGGAACACGGCGGTTATTCCGTATTTTCCGGCGTGGGCGAGCGTACCCGTGAAGGCAACGACCTGTGGAACGAAATGAAGGAGTCCGGGGTTATCGACAAAACGGCGCTCGTTTACGGCCAGATGAACGAGCCTCCCGGAGCGCGTATGCGCGTAGGTTTAACGGGTCTTACCATGGCGGAGTATTTCCGCGACGTGCAGGGGCAGGACGTGTTGCTTTTCATCGACAACATTTTCCGTTTCATACAGGCCGGTTCCGAAGTGTCGGCTCTCTTAGGCCGTATGCCTTCGGCGGTTGGTTATCAGCCCACCCTGTCCACAGACATCGGCGCTTTGCAGGAGCGTATCACCTCCACCAAGAAAGGCTCTATCACCTCCGTGCAAGCGGTTTATGTGCCGGCGGATGACCTCACCGACCCGGCACCGGCGGGGACTTTTACCCACCTTGACGCCACCACGGTGCTTTCCCGTCAGATAGCGGAGCTGGGCATTTATCCGGCGGTGGATCCCTTGGATTCTACCTCGCGAATCTTGGATCCCCACGTTATCGGCGAAGAGCATTACCAAGTAGCGCGCGGCGTACAGGCTGTTCTGCAAAAATACAAGGAGCTACAAGACATTATCGCCATTTTGGGTATGGAAGAACTTTCCGACGACGATAAACTCACGGTTTCTCGCGCCAGAAAGATTCAGCGTTTCCTGTCGCAACCCTTCGCGGTGGCGGAAGTCTTTACCGGCTCTCCCGGCAAATATGTTCCCTTGAAGGATACCATTAAGGGCTTCAAGGAAATTTTGGACGGTAAGTATGATGATTTGCCGGAGGCGGCTTTCTACATGGTGGGCGGCATTGAGGAGGCCGTAGAGAAGGCGAAGAAGCTCAAAGAGGAGGGCTGAGGCGCTTATGGCTACCATTAGACTTGAGATAGTCTCTCCCGACAGCAGTGTGTATGATGCCGACATTGCCATGCTCATCGTCCGTTCCACGGGAGGAGAGCTTGGCATCCTGCCGCACCATGCGCCGCTGGTTACCGGGCTAATCCCTCACGCCATGCGGATTAAACTCCCCGACACGGAGGAAGAAACCCTTATCGCCGTTTCCGGCGGCTTCATGGAAGTTACGCCGGAAAAAATCACGGTGATAGCCTCCACGGCGGAAGTGCCGGATAGCATCGACGTGAACCGCGCCAAGGAAGCCTACGAACGCGCCAAAGAGCGCATCGCCGCCTTCCATCAAAACGGCGACACCGACAAGGATTTTGACATGAAACGAGCGGAGTTGGCGCTTGCTAGAGCAAAAGCGCGGTTGATGGCGACGCGGACGGTGTTTGATTAACAAAATAAAACTTTTAGGGGCTGTAGCGCGTAAAGTGCTACAGCCCCTTGTATTATTGTAGTGGGAACCTCACGGCCAAATCAATTCGATTCTCGGGGATAATCCATTAGAAAAACTTAGCCGTTTGTGCTTAAAACTTCTCGGCGAGTGCCGCAGCTTGCTTGCAACCGTCAGTCTTGTCAATATCGCCAATGTTCAAAACGCCGGGAACTGCGACCTCGCCCACGAGTTTCCACTTAATGAGTTCGCCGCTACGTTTGATAGGCATACGCACACCATCCATGACGCTCATATCGCTTTCTTCGCAACAAGTGATAATGGCGTATTCTTTTCCGGCGATATCCTTACCGCCAACCACGAAGGAAAACATCTTGTCGATAATACATTTGATTTGCGCCGGAATGCTGTACCAGTATGTGGGAGTGGAAAATACTACGGCATCCGCCTCCAAAATTGCAGGGGCGATTATGTTAAAGTCATCATCGAAAGTGCAGGCACGGCCTTTGGAATAACAAGTTTCGCAAGCGTGACATCCTCCAAGTTGCAGGAAGGCCGCATCGAATCGGGTAACGGTATGGCCGATTTCTTCGGCGCGTTCGATGAACGCTTCCGTCATCTTAATGCTGTTGCCCTTTTTGCGTGGGCTACCCGTGATAACCACAATCTTTTTGCTCATATAAAAGCACTCCTTATTTCACATACACATATTTACAGGTTGACACTGCCCCCTGCTTGCTTTATATTATACACATAGCGAATGGTTAATCAAGTACTGATTTTCCGGTAATGTACTTACTTGGAGGTAAGTTATGGAGAAGAAGAAAATCGATGATGCAAATTTTGAGGAAACAGGTTACAGCTATACGCTTTCTCTCATCTCCGGGAAGTATAAGCCCGTCATTCTGTACTGCCTGATGGAGTATGAGCCTGTCCGTTTCAATGATTTGCGCCGCTATCTGAAAACCGTGGCGGATAAGACGCTCAGCCAGAAATTGAAAGAATTGGAAAACGATGGGCTTATAAGCCGCTATGTTTATAACCAGATGCCGCCGAAGGTAGAGTATTCCCTGACCGAACGAGGGCATTCCTTGATGGCGGTACTGGACAAGTTATGCGACTGGGGCAACGAAAATCGTCCGTCGAAACAGGGAGGCGCATTATGAACAACACTGCCCTTAGAAAATGGCTTGCCTCATTTTTGCTGATTTTGTTCTTCGCCGAACTTGGTGGAATGTTCCTGCCCCACCTTGTGCATGAATTGTTGGGTATGCTTTTCCTAACCCTAGCGATATGGCACAATGTTTTAAACCGTCGTTTTTATCAATCCATCTGTCGTGGAGCATATAGTTTTCATCGTGTTGGAAACAGCCTTGACATAATCCTTTTAGTCATGTTTTTCGTTCTTATTGCCATTTCGGGCATGGTGCTATCCCATGATTTGTTCCCTCAGTTCTATATCGCCGGCGATGTCAATTGGCGTTCCCTACACCTCGGCGGAGCCATCGGTACGCTCATTTTGCTCTGTTCCCATTTACTGTTTCAAGGCAAACGCTATATACGGGGCAGAGGTTATACCGTTGCCATGGGCTTGGGCTTTGTTTTGGCAGCGGCAGGTATTTTCGGGTTGCCCTATTTGGATAGATGGTATAATCCGGTGCATGTGAATAAGGCAATACTGGCGCAGGGCGAAAAGGTACAAATTCCCGGCAAAATCATCACCGTATATTTTAGCCGGGTAGGCAATACGGATTTTCCTACAGATGTGGATGCCGTATCCGGGGCATCGGTCATGAAGGACGGACAGGAGCTTATCGGCAATGCCGAAATGATAGCCTATATGGTAAAGGATGCGGCAGGTGGCGACCTCTTTGCCATTCGGACAGAGAAAACATATCCCACCGACTATGGGGAAACCACTCAAGAAGGACAACGAGAAATAGAATCGGGCATTGCCCCTGCTTTGCGAGAACCTTTGCCGCAACTTGAAGATTACGATGTGATTTTTCTGGTGTACCCTCTTTGGTGGAATACGCTACCTATGTCCATAGAAGGCCTCTTAAATCAATACGACTTGGCAGGAAAAACCATTATTCCCATTGTAACTCATGGGGGAAGCGGCATTGGCGACAGCCTTGACGCCATCCGCCGAGCCACCAAAGCCGAGGTCAAGAACGAATATCTCGACATATACAGCAGCGACATCCCTTCCTCAAGGCAGGCAATTGCCGACTATTTGAAAAAATTTAAATGAATCTGCTGGATGAAAATAAGCTGATGGATTTAGGCGTGAGTAGCTAGGTTAATGACATCGCAATTGTTAGGCAGGAAAATTACGACAAGCCGTCGAATTAAAAGTCGAATTAAAAAGGTGAGTTATAGATGATTTGGGAAATCGAGGTCAACGATATTTTGCGAGATAAGGCGATTATGAGATATGAAAAAGAAATAGAAAAGCCGGCTCGTTACATGGGCGGCGAATGGAACGCGGTCAAGAAAGATTGGGAGGAGATTCCCTGCCATTTTGCCCTGTCCCTCCCCGATGTCTATGAGGTGGGTATGTCCAATCTAGGCCTTGCCATCCTCTACGAAATATTGAATAGGCGCGAGGACACTTGGGCAGAGAGGGTTTATGCCCCTTGGCAGGACATGGAAGCCTTATTGCGCGAAAAAAATATGCCCCTTTCCGCGCTTGAGTCGGGGCATCACCTAAAAGAGTTTGATCTGTGGGGTTTTTCGTTGCAATACGAGATGATTTACTCCAACGTACTCAATATGTTGGATTTGGCCGGCATTCCCTTGAAAGCCGCAGAGCGCGCGGCGGATATGCCCTTCATCGTGGGGGGCGGCCCTTGCGTTTACAATGTGGAACCGGTGGCAGATTTTTTTGATTTTTTCATTGTGGGCGAAGGGGAAGAAATTATCGGCGAAGTGGCCGCCGCTTTAATCGCTTGGAAAGGCGAGGGAAAACCCGGGGGACGGCAGGAATTTTTGGGGCGGCTGCTAAAAATCCCGGGGATTTATGTCCCCTCTTTCTACGAGCCGCATTATGATGCCGCAGGGCGTTTTAGGATGCTTCTGCCCAAGAGAGCCGATGCGCCCACGGTGGTTCACAAGCGAGTGGTAAGAGACCTCGACGCGATACCTACCTTGGAAAAGCCCATCGTTCCCTATTTGGGCATTGTTCACGACCGCTTGATGCTGGAACTCTTTCGCGGTTGCTCGCGCGGCTGTCGTTTCTGTCAAGCCGGTATGTGCTACCGCCCGGTGCGAGAGCGTCGGCCGGATAAACTACGCACACGCGCCGGACGCATGGCGGTCAATACCGGCTATGATGAAATGTCCTTGACTTCGCTTTCCTCCGCCGATTATTCCTGTTTGCCCCGTTTGATAGATGAACTCACGACCGACTTTCACGGGCGAAAAATCAGCCTTTCCTTGCCTTCCCTGCGTATTGACAGCTTTTCGGTGGAACTGGCGAGCCGCTTGCAACAGGTACGCAAAAGCGGCCTGACCTTCGCGCCGGAGGCCGGCACCCAGCGACTGCGAGACGTTATCAATAAGGGCGTCACGGAGGAAAATCTCTTGACGGCTTGCGGCGCCGCCTTTAGGGAAGGTTGGCGGCAGGTGAAATTGTATTTTATGCTGGGCTTGCCTACGGAAACCGACGAGGACATTATCGGCATCGGCAAGTTGGCGCAGCGAGTAGCGGAGCTTTATCGTCAAGTCACCGGCAAAGGCGGCGTGAAAATCACCGTCAGCGTTTCCTGCTTCGTGCCGAAACCTTATACTCCCTTTCAGTGGTTCGGGCAAATATCTTTGGCGGAATTTACGCGCCGCCAAATGCTGCTCAAGGATTATATAAAAAAACTGCCCGGTCGCGCCATTACTTATAATTATCACGATGCCAAACTCTCCACCTTGGAAGGAGTCATCGCTCGCGGCGACAGGCGGCTGGCTAAGGTAATTCTGCGAGCTTGGCAAAAGGGCGCTAAATTCGACGGGTGGTCGGATCTGTTTAAGTATGACGTTTGGCAGGAGGCGCTAAGCGAGTGCGACATCAAGCCGCAAGAGTACAACGAACGCTCTCGCGACTTAAATGAACCCTTGCCTTGGGAGATAACTTCGCCGGGGGTGAGCAAAGAATTTTTGCAAAGGGAATGGCGCAAGGCGCTGGCCGGAGAACTCACGGCGGATTGCCGCCGGGGGCGGTGCGCCGATTGCGGCGTTTGTCCCACGCTCCAGGCCAAAGTCATTGATTATGCGAGCGAGGAAAAAGCAGCCTCGGCCTCACGGTTAGCTTCCGTAGGCAAGACCAAAGCGGCCGCGCCAGCAAATACTGTCCCCACGAGAGAAGTCGGCGCAGGTGGCGGCGCGCCTCGTCCCACTTACCTTTATCGCTGCCAAATAACCAAAGAAGAACCCCTGCGCTATTTGTCGCACCTGGACTACGCCGCCCTGTTCGCTCGCGCCATTGAGCGCGCCGCCCTGCCCATCGCCTATTCCGCAGGATTTAATCCCCATCCGAAACTGGCCTTTGCCTCGGCGCTGTCGGTGGGGGTGACAAGTTCCATGGAATATTTTGACTTAGAGCTTGTCACCGAGCTAACGCCACGGGAGGTGAAAGAGCGGTTAAACGGGGCGTTGCCCTCCGGCGCCAAAATTATCCGTATAAAGCTCATGCGCGGCAAACAGCCTGCCTTGATGGCCATGGCCGACCTCGCCAAATACGAGGCGCGCGTTCCCTATCGCGGCGCCAAGGCGCCTATTCTCGCGGCCTTGGCGGCCTTTAATCAAAATCCCCATGTCATCTATAGGCGCGTCACTCCCAAGAAGCAACGGGAGATAAACGTCAAAGAATATCTGCGAGAGGCTGTAACTTGCGAATTTAACGAAGCTGCGCGAGAACTTTGTCTCCAACTGGCCATAAGCATAACTCCCACCGGTAGCGTGAAACCGGCAGAAATTTTGGCGGTACTCGGTGAGGAGTTTGCCTTGCCGGTGGAGGCGACTCAGGCGCGGATTCAGCGCCTCGAGCTTACCGCCGGAGGGAAAAACTTGCTGGATATGTAAAGAAAGCCGGTGGGCAGATACGTCAAGTATCCGTCCGCCGGCTTTTTTTACACCGCCACTTCTCCGGCCAAAACCTTTTGGTAATCCTCGTAGTTTTTAGCTAAGAGTTCCGGCGTGTTGAGTTCGTAGGGACAGTGGGACATACATTTATTGCAGTGGAGACAACCTTCGATTTTTTTCATTTCCTTTTGCCAGTATTCGCTGAGCCAGAATTTGGAAGGCGCCCGACGTAGCATCAGGGACATCCTGGCGCATTGATTGATGGTTATGCCAGCCGGACAGGGCATACAATAGCCGCACCCACGACAGAAATTGCCGGAAAGCTCCCGGCGTTCGCCTTCGATGAAGTTTTTTATTTCCGCCGTCATGGTGGGGGTAGCTTCCATGTAAGAGAGCCACTCGGTTAGCTCCTCTTCCTTTTGAATCCCCCAAATGGGCAGCGCCCCGGGAAATTCCGCCGTGAAAGCCATGGCCGCCCGGGAATTGGTGATGAGGCCGCCGGCCAGCCCCTTCATACACACGAAACCCACCTTGTTTTCGTAGCAAGTACGCACCAATTTTTCTTCCTTATCTCCGGAAAGATAGGAAAAGGGGAACTGCACTGTTTCGTATAAACCGGACTTAGCGGCCTCCATGGCAATGCCGATCTTGTGAGCGGTGATGCCAATATGGCGAATCTTGCCGGCCTTTTTGGCGGCCTCCATGGCCTCGTACAGCCCGGTGCCGTCGTCGGGACGATAGCAACTTTCCGCGCAATGGAATTGATATACGTCGATATAATCGGTTTGGAGGTTTTTTAGAGACGTGGCCAAGTCCTCATTGAAAGCCGCCGGGGTTTTGGCCATGGTTTTGGTGGCGATATAAACCTTATCGCGCATCCCGGCGAAGGCGAGGCCGATTTTTTCCTCGCTGTCCGAGTAGGCTCTGGCCGTGTCAAAATAGCGCATACCGCCCTCATAAGCGCGGCGCAGTAACTTTATCGCTGCCTCCGCGCTTACGCGCTGAATGGGCAAGGCGCCGAAAGCATTTTGCGGCACCGTGATGCCGGTAGTTCCCAGCGTAACATTTTTCATGGCTCTCTCTCCCTTTTTTACACCGTAAAGGCGCGCACCCTGTCGCCTTCTTCGTAAATATAGCTACCTTGGGGTTTTATGGCGCGGCGAATTACTTGGAGCAAATCTTCTCGCTCAGGTACCTTGAGCAAATCTTTCCTGTAGATGGCGCAGTCATAGTAGCCCTCTTTGCCCTGTAGCCAAAAATCCTCCCGATAATCGGCGGTGATAAGCCTTACGGGAAAATCCGGCGCCATGGCTCTGGCGTAGCCGGCGCTGTCGGTCATGACTTCAATCTCCCCTTGGGGATACAGCCTTCTTAGCTGATAGGGCGAATTTAGGTACTCATTTTCCCAGAGGAGTATCTTGGGAGTAGCTGTAGGCAAGGATAAATCGTCGAGCCACAGATTGTAGTTAAGCATGTTGCTAGATAATTTCCATTTTTCCAGGAAGAACCTCTCGTTACGCGTCAGCAAGGCGTTATAGGCTTCCGCGGCGCGTAGCCACTCTTCGCGGCTTTTTTGTTGCACAAAAGAGGAACTACCGAAGTGATGAATAAAAGTATCGCGCAAGAGAAGTAGTTGAAAACCGGCCAGTCGCAGACGCAAGGAGTAATCGTCGTCTTCAAAGTTACCGGGAGCAAAACGCTCGTCGAGACCGCCGATTTTTTCGTATATCTCCCGTTTGAACAAGAAACAGAAAGCCACCAGCTTGAAAGTCAGTTCCCACTTGGCAGGATTTACATGATTGAAATTTTCGGCCATAGTTAGCATATCATCCAAATTGTTGCCATAATTTACGGTGAGTTGTTGCATACGAGCACACTTATTGGTTACCGGCCCCACGGCTCCCACCTTGGGAGAAGAGTACAACGCGCGCTTTAGTTGCTCCAGCCAACGAGGCGTTACAACGGTGTCGCTGTTTAAAAGCAAAATATCCTCGCCGCAAGCTACCTCCATGCCTTGATTGCACCCCTTGGGGAATCCCACGTTTTCTCGATTGGCAATGAGCCGCACGTCAGGTTGGGCGGCCAGCCACTCCCCAGAGCCGTCCGTTGAGGCGTTATCGACCAAAATGAGTTCATAACTGCCACTTTCCGTGAAGTGGCGGATACTTTGCAGACAAAGTTTGGTGAGTTCTATGGTATTATAACTTAAAATAATGATGCTGGTCATGGGCAGCCCTCCTTAGACAAAAACCTCAAGCAGAAAGACTGAGGCCAAAGAAATCGGTCACTTGCGCTAAATAATTCTGCGGATTGCTACCGAGCCGGGTTATGGCCTCTTCCAAGGCAGCTATGTCATGTGTCGCCAGATCCAGCATAGTGACGATAATGCGTTTGTGATGCGCCAAATAGCCTTGGGTTACATAAATTTTCAGCCACAAGGGGGCGGCGCGATTCCGTGACTCCATGGCTACCGTGAAATCTCCTTGAAAATCATCGTGAAGGATGGCGGCCTCGATATTTTTCCGCAGGGGACAATGACGACAGTTCACGCCGTTGCCGCAACCGCGAAGTATGCTGTTCGCGCAACAGAAAGCGTCGCCAAACTGCATCCCCACGGCTCGCCGGCGAGGTATTTCCATCAGCGCGGCGGCGCGTTCGTTCAGGTCGATAATGGCTCCATCTTCCGCCAAAACACAGATGCCAATGTCCCTTTTAGCCAAACAAGTCGGCTGTATCTGCGTTCCCCCTGTTGCCGGAGGCAATAAAACTTTCATCCGGCTGTCCACGTCATCCATTGGCTTCACACCCTCTACCCCCGATTTTTTCGCACTAATTATATCATGTTTATTTGGTATTGCCAGCTAAAAATACTTAATGATGACCCAATTTATAACGATAAAATCCAGAGAGGGTATTTTTTCTTACACGGCAAGGAGGCAAAGATTATGAGCGGCGAAGTCAGACATTGCTCTATGTGCGGCAATCTGTATGTGGATACCGGCGGTGGTGAAGGATGTTAAATTATTTGCGCTTGGCGCGGCTTCACCCGGAGGATATGAATGCCTATGAGTCCTGGCGTTTCGCCGAGTTGCACCCCTACGATCAGGAGGATTTGGTTTTTCACTATGGACAGCAAACGGATGCCAATGTTCCAGACGCTCGCCTGATAGAAGAGGTGCGTACCCTGACGGGCTACGAACAGGACATTTTTAAGGAGCAGGACTTGGTGTCCCCCCATTTCTCCTTGCAATTTCTCTACAAAGTAGCCGGGGACTTGCACCGGGAGGATTTTCGGGATGGATTGGCGACTCTCTTTGCGCAGGAACGAGAACTGAGAGTGCATTTTTGCCCCATGGGCGGCGACCAAAGGCGGCATAAAATAATCTTCCGTCAAATGATGCCTAAAATTCGCTATCTCAGTTTAAACGTCCTCCCTGACGAGATGCTGGATAACGCCCTGCAACGCATTATGGCCGACGACCGCCATCAATCTTTTGACTGGGAGACGGAGCCTTTGGCGCGTTTCATCCATGTGGCCATGAAGGGCGACGCTACGGTGGTGTTGGTGACCATCTCGCGTCTGCTAATCCCGGTTTGGAGCGAGAAACTCTTTTTTGCCTACGCCCTCACTTGTCCGGCTCCCACCGGCGGAAAACGGGAGGATTTTTTTCCGAAGAAAACTCTGGATGAAGTTTATGATTACTGGAGTCCCCAATTAACGGAGCTCCCTCCCATACCCCAAATCCCCGGCTATCGCCCCGACGGCCCTAAAAGCACTCGTAAAGTTTACCGTAAGACCATGAACAAAACCCTACGGAAAGCCATAAAAATTCGCGCCCAAGGGAATCGGGATCTCCTCATTACCATGTTGCACACCGGCTGGGGACTATTGCAGAGACACATGAGTTTTGGCCGAGAAACCTGCTTTTGCCTCATCATGCCGAGCCGCACCCTGAGACTTTCCAATGCGGCGGTGGCGGCGGAGGCCGTTTTTCCCATTCCCATGCGGCTCATGTGCGATTATGACTGGCTGATGAAAGACATAGTGGGGCGGCAAATGCGGCAGATGCTCATGAGTCAATCCATGTCCTGCCCCAGGATGCGAGAACTATTGGAGGACTTCGGGCAACTGCCGGAGGATATGCCCTTTCGCTTGCATTTCCATAATTTTATGCTGAATCAACCCACCTATGCCGATTTAAACGTGGGGGATGCCGGAGGGCTGCTTTCCATGGCCTCTTGGGACGAAGAGCAACTGGCCATGACGGTGACCTTTGGCCACGAAGGGGAGGATCTCTTCGTAGAGTACGGCTATAACCCCTATAGGCTGGAACCCTTCGGGGTAGAAGTGCTGTCGGGGGCTTACGAGCGCGTTATGAAACTCTTGATGGTCTGCTGGGATATGAAATTTGCCGCTTTTGACGCTCCCTTAAAAAACGAGCTGGGAGCTTGGGGCAATCCTCTCAGCAAACTTGGTTGGTAATACAGCCTCCCATGACAACATGGGAGGTTTTTTTGAGGAAGTGATTGAATGAATATGCGCTATCGTTGGTTCGCCAACGACGAGGATAAAACCGATGAACTTGGCGTTCCCAAAACTCGTCAGCCCATCGAAGTACCGGAAAATCCCAGAGGCGGCATGAGTCGTGGCGAGACCTCCGGCGTGGTGCTGTCGGCGCTGATTTTCCTTTATGCTATATTTACCGCCGATATACCTTTGGCCTTTGTCACCGTTTCCTATCTGCTGTTTGAACTCAGGCGGTTCACTCATCTTTTGGGAGAGCCGTGGGGGAATTTTATGAAAAATCTCTTGGGCGGTTTTAGTGTGGCGTTGTTTGTGGGCGCCATAGGAATGATGCTGTTTTAAAGGGAGAACAAATTGAACAAGACAAAAGACTTAAGCCGGCAGGGACTTGTGATAGTTCACACCGGCGAAGGCAAGGGCAAGACCACGGCGGCACTGGGGTTGGCGCTAAGGGCTTGGGGCGACGGCCTCCGCGTGCTTATTCTGCAATTTATTAAGGGGCAGAAACCAAGCGGCGAGCTTTTGGCCATAGAAAAGCTGGCGGAAACTTCCGGCGAGGGACGCTTGACGATAAGGCAAGGTGGGCTGGGTTTTACCAAGGGCGGCGATAAGGCAGAAGCGCATAAGGAGGCCGCCGCGCAAACTTTAACCATGGCACGAGAAGAAATATCAAGCGGCGCTTGGGACTTGATTATCCTAGACGAGCTGAACTATGCTGTAAAATTTGGTTTAGTGGAGTTAAAAGATGCGCTTAATCTCTTGGCTAAGCGTCCCCAGAATTTGCATCTCGTCATTACCGGCCGGGATGCGCCGCCGGAAATTATCGAAGCCGCGCACCTCGTCACCGAAATGAAACTCATAAAGCACCCCTATCAGCAGGGGATAAAGGCACAAATCGGGATTGAGTATTGAAGTTAAGAATTTTATAAGCTATAATCGCTTGGAGAAAAAATTTTTTCATTTTCTACTAATAAGGGGTGCAGGGGCGAAAGTCCCTGCTGGAAGTCCAGAGGGCGAAGCCCTTTGGTGGGGTTTGGGGCTACGCCCCAATAAAAAAGAGGAGAGCCACCTAATATGAGAAGCGACGTTGTAAAAAAGGGCGCCACCCGCTCTGCCCATCGGTCTTTGTTTCATGCCAACGGTTTCGGGCCGGAGGATTTGGCCAAACCCTTGGTGGGAATTTGCAATTCCTTTAACGAGATAATCCCCGGTCACATGCACTTAAAATCCATTACCGAAGCGGCAAAGCTGGGCGTGGCCGCCGCCGGCGGTACGCCGGTGGAGTTTCCGGCTATCGGGGTTTGCGACGGTATCGCCATGGGACACACGGGGATGAAATATTCCCTCGCCAGCCGGGAGCTTATCGCTGATTCCATTGAGGCGGTGGCCATGGCTTCGGGTTTTGACGCTTTGGTGTTGATTCCACACTGCGACAAAGTGGTGCCGGGAATGCTGATGGCGGCGGCCAGACTCAATATTCCCAGCATTTTAGTCAGTGGTGGGCCGATGCTGGCCGGACGTTTCCACGGCAAAGATGTGAGCGTCAGTCAAGCCTTTGAAGCCGCCGGGAAATTCGCCGCCGGAAAGATGAACGCTACCGAAATGGCGGAGTTGGAAGCTCACGTTTGCCCCGGTTGCGGCTCCTGCGCCGGACTTTTTACCGCCAACACCATGAACTGCTTGACGGAAGTTTTGGGCATGGGACTCCCCGGGAACGGCACCATTCCGGCAGCCTACAACGGCGCTCGTTTGCTGCTGGCCAAAAAAGCCGGCGCCGTCATTATGGAACTTATTAAAAAGGACATCAAGCCCCAGGATATTTTGACGAGAGATGCTTTTGAGAACGCTATTACCGTTGATATGGGCATAGGCGGTTCCTCCAACACGGTGTTGCACCTGACGGCCATCGCCCATGAAGCCGGTATAGAACTGCCGGCGCCTCTCTTTGACGAAATCAGCCGCCGCACGCCCTACATTACGAAATTAAGCCCGGCCGGAACTCATCACATGCAGGATTTAGATGAGGCCGGAGGGATCTCGGCGGTGATGAAGGAGCTGTCCAAGAAAAATCTCATTAAGCTCGATGCGCTGACGGTGACGGGAACCGTGGGCGAAAGAATAAAGGATGCGGTCATCGAACGCGAGGATGTCATTCGTACCGTAGCAAATCCTTATCGCCCCACGGGAGGCATCGCCATCCTTCAAGGCAATCTTTGTCCCGATTATGCGGTGGTGAAAGCCTCGGCGGTTAAGGAAGATATGCTGGTCTATGAAGGAAAGGCCAAGTGTTTCGACTCGGAAGAAGCCGGCGTGGAGGCCATAATGGCCGGAAAAATACACGACGGGGACGTAGTAGTTATCCGCTACGAAGGACCAAAAGGCGGCCCCGGGATGCAGGAAATGCTGAATCCCACGGCGGTCATAACCGGCATGGGACTCAAAGTAGGTCTTATCACCGACGGTCGCTTCAGCGGAGCCAGTCAAGGCGCGTGCATTGGTCACATTTCCCCCGAAGCCATGGCCGGCGGCCCCATCGCCTTAATTCAAGATGGGGATATTATCTCCATTGACATACCGAACCGCAAACTGGAGTTGAAAGTGTCCGAAGAGGAACTGGCCAAACGCAAGACGGCTTGGCAAGCCCCGGAGCCTAAGATAAAAACCGGCTACCTCTCTCGTTACGCCAGACTTACTACCTCGGCCAGCACCGGCGCGGTGGTTAAGTAGCGCTTGAAAATAAGTCTTTTGAGGGGGATGGTAATTATGTCCGAAGCGTTGACTTGGAATGAAATCAAGTCTAGGTACCCTCATCAGTACGTTGGGTTAGTCAATCTTGAGCCGTCGGCGCCGAATTTTCAAACGGCCATGGTGAAATATACCAGCCAAAATATGACCAAAGCTGATTTGGAGCAACGCGCTTTTGATGGTGAGATTGATTTACGCTACACGTCGTTGGACGACGATATGGGTAAAGACTATGTTGACTATCCGTATTCCGCTGTTGGAATTTGATAAACGGCCGGTTGTAAAACTATATAACATGGATGCCCTCATAGATACTGGAGCCTATATCCCCACCTTTACCACTAGCGCTACTTTTCTGTTGAACAATTTCCAAGCCAAAGTTTTATTCGAGAAAGTACCTGTTGGTGGTATAGGGGGAATCGCGCAGGGAAAAATCTATCGGCTACAAAATTTTCGGGTAGGTCGCCTGAACTTTGAGTGCTTAGATGTTTTTGTTCCGGATAAAAAGCGGCTTGACTACGAGTTTTTGTTGAGTGCTACCATGTTTTATGGTTTTAGCTATGGTTTCAATGCCGAAAATAAGTGCTTTGAGATAAACATGCCCGACGCCGCGCTACTCTCCCGTAAATTTGAAGTTGCTAGGTTGAAGGAAAGATTTTGTTCCAAAGTGGACGGGTTGTTGTTGCAAACATTTGCCACTGTCGCGGCATTACGCTAGGGGTGTGACAATGCACATCGTACTTATCGAGCCGGAAATCCCCGGCAATACGGGGAATATTTCGCGGCTGTGCGCGGCTACCGGTATCGAGCTTCATTTGGTGAAACCCTTGGGCTTTTCCGTGGATGATAAGCACTTGAAACGCGCCGGATTGGATTATTGGCCGCTGGTGAAAGTACACCTCCACGAAAATTTTGCCGAGGTGCTGGCGCTGTATCGAGGCGGCAAGTTCCACTTTGCCTCCACCAAAGCGCCGCGTAGCTACGCCGAGGCAAACTACGGCAAAGACGATTTGTTGGTGTTTGGCAAAGAAACCGCCGGTATTCCGGAGGAAATTCTGCGGCAGCACCTTGAAGAATGTATTCGTATTCCCATGATAGCGGCGGCGCGCTCCCTGAATTTGTCCAATGCCGTCGCCGTCGTGGCCTACGAGGCTTTGCGCCAGCAAGGTTTTCCGGGGCTGTCGGCCGCCGGCTACATCGTTTAGGGGAGGCATAATCAAAATGAAAAAATGCATCGTCGTTATCGATATGCAAAATGATTTTATCGACGGCTCCTTGGGTACCAAAGAGGCGCAAGCCATGTTGCCGAAACTTACGGCTAAATTGCAAAAGGCAACCGATGCGGACTTTATTTTCACCCAAGACACCCATGAGGCTGATTATCTGACCACTCAAGAAGGCCGTAATTTGCCGGTGGAACACTGCATTAAGCCTAGCCACGGTTGGGAAATCGCCGCCCCCCTCGCTCCTTTTGTCAAGAAGGCCAAGGCGATTATCGAAAAGCCCGCCTTTGGGTCGCTGGAGCTTATCAAGGCTGTTGAAGGCTACGACGAAGCGGAAATTATGGGACTTTGCACCGATATATGCGTTATCAGCAACGCCATGATTTTGAAGGCGGCTTATCCGGAAATGAAAATCGCCGTTGATGCCGCCTGTTCGGCCGGGGTGACGCCGGAAAGTCATGTGAGCGCCCTTGCGGCCATGAAGATGTGTCAGATAGAGATTCGCGAGGCTTAAAGGTTTGGCGAAACAAGAAGAGAGGTTATATACGTTGCCGGGGAACATTAACGAAGAATTTGTGGCCGGTGTGAGAAAAATTCTAACGGCTAAGCGAGTACTCATTGCCGAGCCGATGAAAAACCACACCACTTTTAAAATCGGCGGCCCCGTTGACTATCTGCTTTTCCCCACTTCTTTAGCCGAGGTGCAGGCCGTAGTTCGCTTGCTGAAGGACTATGCCATTCCTTATGTTATCCTCGGCAACGGGTCGAACGTCTTGGTATTGGACAAAGGCGTGCGCGGAGCGATAATAAATTTCCAAGAGGGCTTTGCCGGCATTCGTCGGGAGGGAAACCATCTGCTGGCGGAAGCCGGCGCCCTCTTAAAAGACGTGGCCGGTTTTGCGGCGGCGGAAGGACTTTCCGGTTTAGAGTTCGCGGTGGGCATCCCCGGCAGTATTGGCGGCGCGGTTTTTATGAATGCCGGTGCTTACGGCGGCGAAATGAAAGACGTAGTATCGGCGGTGCGTTCGGTATCGCCCGACGGAGAGGTAACACGCCTAGAAGCTGAGGAATTAGGACTGGGCTATCGACGCAGTGTCTTCCAAGAGAACGAACACGTCATTTGCGAAGTGGAGCTGAGCTTGAAGCCGGGGAACAAAGAGGACATCGTCGCCCAAATGGCGGATTTCACTCAACGACGGGAAAACAAGCAACCTTTGGAGATGCCCAGCGCCGGCAGTACCTTTAAACGCCCCAAGGGCTATTACGCCGGTACCCTAATCGACCAAACGGGGTTGAAAGGTTTCCGCGTGGGCGGAGCGCAGGTATCGGAAAAACACGCCGGCTTCGTGGTAAATGCCGGTGGCGCTACGGCGGCTGATGTTTTGGCGCTCATTGACGAGGTGCAAAAAAGGGTTTACGACGCTCACGGGGTAAAACTATACCCGGAAGTTCGCATTATCGGTTCACGTTAGTTAGAAGACATTCTCTGGGACGCTTTGGGGAATACCTACGGCTACACCGATGTTTTTGAAAGTTGTCATTTGGAAACCTAAGATAGCTACACAAGCGACGAGACAGCCAAGAGAAATGCTATAGAGATGCAGTAGATAGGAGGCTCCCCCTATGGTTTTCACCATACCTGCTGATGCGGCAGTGCTAGTAGAACGCTATGCCGCCGAGGCAAATATGAGTCCGCAGGATTTTATTTCCCAAGCGGTTCAAGAAAAATTGGAAGATATGGCTGACTTGGCTCTATACGAGCAGGCTATGGCTGAGTATCGCGCCGACCCGGTGACATATTCTCATGAGGAAGTAGGCAAAATGTTGGGGCTTACGCCATGAAAGCCTACAATGTGGAATATACCAATGCGGCCATTAAACATCTACGCAAACTAGATAAGCCGATACAATCCATGATTTATGATTGGATTGGCAAACACCTAGAGGGTTGCTCTGACCCTCGCGCCTACGGCAAAGCGCTTACAGGAAACCTTAGCGGCAAATGGCGTTACCGCGTGGGTGACTGGCGCTTGATTGCCAGCATCGAGGATAATCGCGTGATTATCTTGGTTTTGGACGTCGCTCATCGTAGCGAGATTTATAAATAGATAGCGAAAGGAACATCTACATGACCATAAAAATATTATCGAAAAATTCTGTTCGGGGGGAGGGTACTCCCTAGGGGTGAAAAAACATAATGGGACTCGCGCTTTGGCGGTAGCTGTTTCTTTATGGCTAATGAGCGGTGGGGTTGGTCATGCAGGGCAAGATACGACTGTAGATACCGATTTAGGCCAAAAATCTGCATATGGTAATCATGTCGTAAGTGATATATCAGAAGCAAGTACGGAAATCACCGAGAATTACACCACTGGCAACACCGTCACTTTGACAACCGGCGGCAACATATACTATAGCAGTGAAACAGGTCAAGGTTTGTTTGGTTTTTATTTCAAAAGTCCCACAACTGACTTTAGCGCCTCCGGCAACAAGGTATTTGTAAACGGCGGTACTATTTCATCGCCTTCGCCTGGCTTCTCTTTAGCCGGTGCCTACATTTTGAACTACATTAACGATGAAAATAACCCCACCAATACCGTCACCACCAATTCCGTCACCATTTCCGGCGGCACGGCATAGCCAGTATTGGCACGTCAAAGGAACTTCCCGGCGGCGCGGTAAAGGTGGAGTTTTGGTTCTGAAAACAAAAGGGAAAGAGGGTTTTATGTGGCGCAAACGGCTTGGGTGATGCTCCTGCCCATTATCACCATCGTGCTGGCTTTAATCACCAAAGAAGTTTATATGTCGCTCCTTATTGGCATATTTGCCGGGGCTTTTCTTTATGCCGAATTTAACTTCTTTGAAGCGGTCATCGCCATGTTTAAGGTCATGGCGGAAAAGGTGGGGGAAAATGCCAACCTGCTGATTTTTCTGATCATCTTGGGCATTCTGGTGGCGGTGATAGCTCGGTCTGGCGCCACCAGAGCTTATAGCGACTGGGCTTACCGCAGAATCCACAGCGAACGAGGGGCGCTCCTGGTGACGCCGATTTTGGGCGTAATTATTTTTATCGACGATTATTTTAACTGCTTGACGGTGGGTACGGTAATGCGCCCGGTGACGGACAGATTTAAAATCGCCCGGGCGAAATTGGCCTATGTCATCGACGCTACGGCGGCGCCGGTGTGCATCATTGCGCCGGTATCCAGCTGGGCGGCGGCCATCGCCTCGTCGCTACCGAAAGACAGCGCTCTCGACGGTTTTGCTCTATTTATTCAGACCATCCCTTACAATATTTACGCTTGGCTGACCTTGGTATTTTTGTTTTATATCATCATTTCGGGACGAGATTTCGGTTTCATGGCCAAAAAAGTCCGGGAAGCCAAGGAAAATTTCACGGTTCCCCAAGAATATAACGATGCCGAGTACGAGGCTTTGGTGGGGAAAGACGGACGGGGGAAACTCCTCGATTTGATACTGCCTATCTTGATACTCATCATTGGTTGCGTTTACGGTATGCTCTACACGGGAGGTTTTGAAGATGGGAAAACCGTAGCCGAAGCCTTTGCCGAATGTGATTCCTCGCAAGGCATGGTCTTTGGTGCTTATTTAGCCTTGGTGTTTACGGCGCTGCTTTATCTGCCGCGACGGGTGCTTAGCTTTAAGGCTTTTTGCGCGAGTTTCAGTTTGGGCTTTAAGCTAATGACCCCGGCGATTTTTATTCTCTGCCTTAACTGGACTTTTTCCGGGTTATGCAGTGAGGATTATTTGGATTTAGGCGGCTTTGTGGGTAAGGTCGTGCAGGTAGATGGCTCTCTTACGGCGGTGATGCCGGCGGCATTTTTCCTCATCGCCTTGGGTCTTTCTTTCACCACGGGAAATTCTTGGGGAGCCTTTGGCATACTCATCCCCATTGCCGTGACCTTGCTGGGCATAAACGATATGGAAATTCTGGTAATGACGGTGGCGGCCATTTTGTCCGGCGCCGTAGGCGGCGACCACGCCTCGCCTATCGCCGATACCACCATTCTCTCCTCTGCCGGCGCCCAATGCGACCACATCGAACACGTCAATACCCAACTCCCCTATGTGATAATCGTTTCCACCGCCAGTTTCTGCGGTTATTTGGTGGGAGGCCTCGCCGGAAGCGGCTGGCTGGGACTTTTGACGGGACTGTTGGCGCTGTCGGTGGCCATGACGACGCTGTATTTTAGGACTCACCGAAACAGCCTGTGAAAAAACATCATAGTCGCCGGTAGCCGATTCTTGAAGCGTGGATTTTACGCCTTTTTGATGCCCGTCAAGTAAAATAGGATACTTTTGCAACAAGCCGCAAATAAAAAGTAGCTCGACACGAGGGAATTTGTGTCGGGCTATTTTCTTTGTGAGGAGGAATCACCTTGGCCAAACAGGGAGAAAATATCTATCACCGCCGAGACGGTCGCTATGAGGCGCGCATTATATTAGGGAGGAAGGAGGGGCGCACCCGATTTCTTTCCGTGTATGGCCATACTGTACAGGAAGCGCGAGCGAAAAAGGCGGCCAAGAAGCGAGAACTGGCGAAGTCAAAATCCCCGGAGCAGCCCGCCATAGCCGCGTCTAGGCCAACCGACCTCAAGA
>JAFVEM010000051.1 GCA_017476005.1 Selenomonadaceae bacterium
ATGTCGGTAAAGGTGAGGTGTAGGATAGATTTTAGGCCTTGAAAAGGTGTTTGTCACATAATATTTGATGATAAAATAAAAATGTACTTAGTTGATGAAAATAATCTGAACGAATCGTTGAAATTTAGAGGTTCCCTAAAGAAATAACTCTCGCCTTACTATTTAGCACTCCACCAGTAACATGTGCTTCTACTGGGTTTATTCCACCATAACCTCTTGCGGTATCGTAAGAACTCGTAAAGTATAAACCGCCGCCATGGGTCTGCCCACCAAAGCCTCCTGTATTAAATTGATTACTGTTTATAAAAGACTCACTTATTTTCTCAGCTGACTCGCCTGTATTTCTATTGTTCGTCACACCGCGGTACAGAACTATCGCATCATCTTTTTGAGCCATAGCACTTACTTTATTTAATGGCAAAACTTCAGGCTTATCGTTTACACCTGCGGCAAGAATTAGGCGTTGAGTTATATCATCGTGAAACCCATCTGGTAAATCCATATTTAGCGCGTTATCTACAAGGTTACTTATTTCTTGGTCGCTCATAGCCGACCAATTAATGGGACCACCAGAACCTCCACCCCCGGCGGCTCCTGTTCGTCCTCTACCTGCTCCCATGTTCTATAGCCCCCCCCCTACACTTTAATTTTAGGCATGAAAAAAGCACCTCGCTTTTCAGCTTGGTGCTTGTGTGCTTATGCTTAGTTTTTCTTACGTCTTTGCAAGATTTCAAGGGTTTTAGCATCCGGCTTGCCGTCGAAATACTTGTCTAATACCTTCAGAAACACATCGCTCTTAGCGTCGGCCATGTGAAAGAGGGTCATGCAGGAACGGAGCTTTAAGTCATCAGGAAAACCCATAATGGCCGTTATATCCGTTTCTTTTAGGTCAAGTAACGCCCCACTTATCTCAATGAGATGCTGGCGGAGTGTGTCGTTCGCCAAATACGCTTTGGCCTCGCCTAAATCCGCGATACCGTAATATTTGGCGGTATCACTGCGACACAGTTCCCGGAGCTGGGGGAAAATATACCAAATCCAATGGGACTGCTTGTGTCCGGCGCGAATTTCAGCCAACGCCTTGAGATAATCGCGCTCCTGGGCTTTGGTAAAACGGCTCAAATCATACTGCATATTAGCTCACCTCGTAAAGGGTAGCCGGGTTAAATTTGCGGTGCTAGTCAACGTAAACCTTATCCCTGCCAGCGTTCGTATAGTAGTACCATTTGCCGGTGTCTTCGTCGAGCAATCGGATTGACGAGCAACCCTCACCGTAACCGTAGCTTGAGAAAAAACCGGGTGACAAATCCGGCCCTTCTTCTTTGGGAAAAGGCAGGTCTTCAAAGGACAAATTCTTCTTAGCCATGATGTTCTACCCCCTTTAGAACATTTCAACGTCAAGCTCTATCTGTTTATAGTACTGCGCTCCAGAACGCCCTTGTTTACCAGTCCAGCGCACATCTGTTATACGGTAGTTCTGATTCGGTGCAAGCAAAAACTCGCCGAAATTACCACCGGGGCCTGTCCCCGGTTTAAGTCCTTGTGCCGAAGCAGGAGCTTTGATGTTTATCTTAATCGCTTTATCGGTAAACGGATTACGCGTTGGTGACTTAGAGAAATTATTGGCCGAAACACTTACAAACGCCGCATCTGTATAAACGTGGCCTACTAATCTCTTTTTCAGCGTAGTAATTTTCATTCGGTCATAATTGTTAATACCTAAAGTCTGCATAAATCCAACACGGTCATAGCGTGTCATGCTCAAATTTTCGCCAAGGTTGTGCATTCCAGCCATCAGCCCATTATAGGTTTGTTGCTGACTGGCCGTCAGCGGCTGACCTTGCCTTAAAGCGTGATTTAGCTGTTGCGACGGCGCGTATAAACTCCCTCTAGTAGGATTTGGGTCTAAGTAGGTTTGAACCGCCGTCTGTGTCGCCGCGCTAAAGTTCTGCTTGGCCTCGTAGCCGTCCTCATCAGCTAACGTGTGAAAAGGACTTGAATCCGTGGCCGGAAACGCCGGAGGTGCGCCACCGCCAGAACCTCCGCCGCCTTTGCCGCCACCCCCAGCGGCTCCTGTTCGTCCTCTACCAGCTCCCATTATACCCCCTCCTTTCACTAAAAAGCAAGTTTTATTTTGATTTTTGGGCATACAAAAAGCACCAAGCTAAATAGCAAGGTGCTTTTTGTTGGCGAGATTACCTTTTAATTATCCCACCAAACCTCAAAATTCTTTTCTCTTGGCGGTAAACCCTCAGCGGCTTCGCTGTCGTTAATCGGCTTGTAGAATCCGGTGCCTCCTAGGGACATTAGGAAGTTTGCCTCCCCTCTTATAAAGCCTTCATCAAAGTCTTTTTTCCGCTCCGGAGACATACGACTGGTTAACTTATAGTAATCTTCGTCTGTTACAATGCCGTCCCATAACTTTGCCATGCTACCGTACCTCCTGATTCGTATAAAGATTTATCTCAAGCCACGACTTTGCGGATAATAATTTTTATCGCTTACACTTACCACGCTTCTATCCATAACGGTGTAATAATTTAGGCGCTTACTCAAGTTATTTTGTACCACATTGTACCCCATAGCCATAGCAAGAGATGTGTAGGCATTATCCCCTAGATTGGACTGTTTGCCGTTGGTTCCTGGAATTGTACGTTTCCCCCGACTAGCTGGCGTCCATCCTCCTCCGATTTTTTTGGTAAACCCTAAAGACTTCGCAGCATTCGGATGCGCGTCAAGCCAAGTTTCGCCTTTAACCCCCCGAAGGTCACTCATATTCACCACTTTTGCTTTGCTGTTTAGCACACCTGCCATAGTGTATGAGCCTCGATTGCCATAGCTTTTGGACTCGTTTAGTGTACTGGCAAAATAATGACCGCCGCCATACGCTTGTCCGCCCCAGCCGCCAATATTATTTGCGTTGCCTTGTTGGAAGTCACCTGCTATTTGTGCTGCAGATTTACTGGTTTTAGCATCATCTTTAAGTGTGCGATAAACGACCATCGCGCCTTTTTTTCTAGCTAAAGACCGAACTTGTGCGTCCGGAAGAACGTCTGGTTTATCATTCCAGCCAGCAGCGTTAATTAGTCTCTGAGTGTAACTGTCGTATTGGTCATTAGGTAAATTGGCTTGTAATGCGTTATCGTTAAACGATGCCAACTGTGAATCGCTCATAGCCGACAGATTAACGGGGCCTCCTCCGCCTTTACCGCCGCCACCTCCGGCACCACCCGTTCTGCCTCTACCTGCGCCCATGCTTATCTACCACCTTTAGTTTAGTCTATCAGTGAAAATATATCAACTCTTTTTCAGCGATTTTTCGCCGTTGTTTTTCCCAAAAGCTCTCGAAGTAAGTCACCTTGTCAAAATACAATTCAAACTCCACCGGCATATACTCCCCGTAAACATATAGGTCGCTAGGCTCTATCCGCTTCAGCATCGCAAAAAAGCCGTCAATGAACATCTGCCTATTCATCAACAGCTTTGTGCCTACCGTATTTATAATCACCGGGGTGTGCTTTTCGATGCCACTGAAGCAAAAATCCCACGTCGATTTATCCGCCCAACGCACATCTACCAAAACATTAACGCCCATCTCTTGATAGAACCTCGTACACCACCGGGAACGGTACATATTGAAAAGGTTTATGGCGTAGGGCTGAACGCTATAAACCGAAAAATCCGGGCTGATGATATTGCCGTAGTTGCGGAACATCGGGATATACTTAAACGGTGTTGTCCAAATCTGCTCGAATTTGTAATCGTCGATGAAAAAATGGACGGCCTTGTTGAGGTCGTCTTTGTATTGCCCTTTGGCTAGGTGGAAGGGTAGCAGGTCTTTAGCCGTAAAATTAGGCGAGGAGCTAACCACCGGGAAGCCGTATTCGTTGTCGGTCTCAAAAAGCCAATCGGTATTTAGCTTGTTAATCTCTCCGCTTTTGTTTTTCCATTTCTCCGAGGTTTTGTACACTACGGAATACACACCGTCGCCTCCCGTCTTTTATTTTTGGCACGAAAAAAGCACCCTGCCTAATGGCAAAGTGCCTCTGAATTAAATATTAAGTTTAGGCGATGCAACGGCAGGAGCCGTCGCGGCCACAGGTGCTATACTCGTAAGCCGTGTCTAAAATCTCAAGGTCAAAACCAAATTTTTTATATGCGTCCTCCAAAACCTTGTAGTAATAAACGCTAGGTTCGCCCAAAACGCGCTCCTCGTGCATGATATAGGCCATGCCCATTTTCGCCCCACCTGCGGCATCCTCGTAGCGCACACGGCGTTTGTAGTAGAACCGGGGAAACCCCTCGTAGCGGTCGAGATTTGCCTCGTCCGCCACCGAAATCGTCCAAAGGATAACCGGCACCACAAAGCCTTTCTTGCGCTCGATGGTGGCGTAAGCCCCGGTTTTACTCCCCTTGAACATCAGCCGCCAGTTTTTTAAGTAACCTTTGCCCAAAATCACGGAATCGGGACACCGCAGTTCCATCTGCACCTCGTCCATGTTGCTACCGTAGGCAATATACACACTGTTTTTCATTTTTACCAGCCCTTTCTGCGACCGAAGGAACAACTCCCCTTACACCACCCTAAGCCCGGCTCATCGCCGGGTTTGGGGCTAACAGTCGGCGTTTACTGGCCAACGCCGACCATCAGTAGCGAGTTATTCCTTCCGTAGCGGAAAGCGGCATCACCGTCGAGGTTTTTCGTGAGTACGTTCCTCGCGGTGTTAAATTCCTTGCCGATAAAGCCTAACCGCAGGAGCCAACAACGCATGGCGTATTTAGGATTCTCGCGCTGGGGTTCCTTGGGGCTGGCGGTCTTAAGTCGCTTAGCCATTTCCGAAAGCGCGAGGCAAAGCTGAATGTAGGATTTTAGCTCGCCGCAGTGGATGCCACCCTTGCTGTTTCGGGAAGGGTTACGGAATTGGAAGAGCCGGAACTCTATCGTACCTTTCGTGAAAGTAGCGTGGAGGTTAAGGCAATGATAGCGGCTGGGATTGTAGTGGTGGTCGCGGTTGGTAGGGTGCTGGGTTTCGTACCAAATATCCTTTAGCTTTTCCATGGTCTTGGGCTTTTCTTTATTGAGCCTCGCGAGGAAATTCAGGTCAACGGTCTTGCAATACCCGCTGACTCTGTTTTGGTCTATCCGCAGAGCCGAGATTAAAATACTTTCGTGGCTGGCCATTATGTTGGCAAGGTTACGGAGGCTTTGCGGCGTGTGGTCGTCAACCCCGATGTGGATGTGCACGCCGCATCCGTGATTCGGGTCGCTTTTTGCCCCGGCATGGCGCAGTTGCCGCAGGAGTTCCAGCAGGGTTTCAAGGTCGCTGTAGGTCAAAATCGGCGTTACCAGTTCCGTCTGCTCCGTGTTGCGGCTTGCGTTAATGCTTACGTCACGCTGGAATTTCCACTCGCGGCCTTCACCGTCCCACGCGCTCCAAGCGTAGTACCCGTTGGTGCTGGCCGTGTCCTTGTAATTATAGGTTCCGAAATACATGGCCGCTACCTTGGCGGCATTCTGCCGGGTGATACCATACATCTCTACCTCTACCCCGAAGGTCTGCTCTTTCATGTTCTCGATTTGCAATTCGGTGCTTTTCTTCATTTCAATCTACCCCTTTTTCAAAATGTGAATCCCTAGGCCGCGCGGCGTAGCGTTGTTTTCCACAGCGCCGCGCCGCGTCCTGTGTTTTGCCCAGTCACATTCATCACTCTGTTGGGGAGAAAAAGCAAGTCTTTTTTTGCAGATTTTTACATATTTTTTGCCAGATGTTTAATTTTTTTCTTGGCGGTGCCAATCCTAGGCCTGCGATTCGTCACCGTCGCCCGTGTCCTCGGCCTCCTCGAACACGAGGCTCCCGTTATCAATATCGGCGTCGGAGAGGCCGCTTTCGCGCAGAAACTCTCGCGCCGCCGCCTCGTCGGGGAAAATCAGCAGTTTCCCTTGGTCGTCCAGTATGAAGTTGTCGCCATCAGCGGCGGCACTCTCGGTAGGCCGACCTGCAACGCCGGGTTTGAAGCTAGGCAAAACCCGGACTATAACGCCATTAGGATAGGTATTCATCTTCATCGTCCCCCTTTTTCTGTCGGTCACGCCACGAGGGGTTGCCCTTGAGGTGCCGTAGAAGCTCTCTCCGGCTGGTTCTATATTCGTCGCCAATTAGGCCAAGGCGCAATAGGAAACAGCGAAAAGCGTATTTTTCGTTTTCGTAAAATCTAGCCTTAGAGGTTACTTTTTTCTGTGTTTTGGCCATGTCGCACAGCTTGGTAACGAACACGCGGAAAGCCTCTTGCATATCTTCGGAGGCATCGTTGTCCAGCCAATCGAAAATCACATTCTCTCGCGTCAGCGTATAGCCTATAAACTCAATTCTAAAGGCGTTCCGAATTAGCGAGCCTTTACTCTCCAGCAACCCATCTAAATTATTCAACGCGACACGGGTAAAACCCTCTTTAGGCAGAAATAGGGCTTTACTGCTGACACACAGTTCCTCGTCATCGGTAACTACCCTTTCTCCGGGGTCGAATATCACTTCTTCACCCCCTTCAGATTCGTCAACTTCACGTTCCCACTCTTCCCGAGTATCCGCCTCCGGCGGCTCTCCCGGCATTTCGGCTTCTTCCCCGTTTTCCGGCTCCAAGAGGTTTAATTCTTCCGCGCAGTAGCCATAACGTGGGTCGCCGTAGCGCATGATGTAATAATACTCGCCGTTTGCCCGTTCTTTGGCGTATGCTTCCCAATCAAACTCCGGCAGTTCCTCTTCCTCATCGGTATCGTCGAAATCCTCCGCATCTGCCAATTCGGCCTCAGCTTGCCGCCGCGCTTCCAGTTCCTCCCATGTCGGTGGCACATACTTTCGTACGGGCCGGGGTAGCGTCACATTTTTTCCGAAGTAGAAGTACGTCTCCAGCCCTTCAGCAAACCACTTGGCGAGCATCGGGGGTGCGCTGGTTTTAAGAAAGGCTTTGTCCTCGTAGGACAGCAGTTCAACGTCGATACCGTAACAGATTTTGTAGGTATGCGTCGGCTGGCCGATGCATAAAACGTCGCTGTGATAGCAATCCCGGCTCAAAATTCGCGCCATCCGCCGATGTTCTTCCCTCGGTACCATATAAAGGTAAGTTTCCCGGTAGTCCGGCTCGTTCTGGGTTTCCATGTAAACCACTCCTTTTTATTTGGTGGTCACATTAAGCCTCTGAAAGCCGGATAAGTCAATGGGTTTAGGCACATACACAGCTAGTCATTATAGCACATTATCAAGCATTAGCTCATCAAAAGAAAATGTCGCGCCGCCGCGCTCCACAAACACTTCGTCGGTATCGCCGTCATGGCCTTGTATATACCGCGCCACCGCCACATCAACGTATTTTGGCTCCAGCTCTACCCCATAGCAAGTGCGTCCTAGCTGGTCGCAAGCGATAAGTGTCGAAGCCGAACCAAGAAAGCCGTCTAATACAAGGCCATTGGTTTGGGTACACAAACTAATCATATAGGCGAGGAGCGGCACAGGCTTACTGGACGGATGGCCAAAGCCATCAACATTAGACCGCTTGACACGGTCAAATTCCAGAACCGTTACCTGCTTTTGGTCGCCATACCAAATATGTTTCCCGTCTTTACGCCAGCCCCAAATAATAGGCTCGTGAATATAGTTCCAATCGGTGCGCGTCATCACCATGTGGTTTTTCTTCCATACAAGACCTGCGCCCATTTTGAATCCGGCATCTTCATAGGCATCATGAAAAATCCGTCCCTTGGACGTAGCGTAAAACACATAAATCGAAGCGTCTCTCGCCATAGCTTCGTGGAAACACGAAAATGCTTTCAACAAAAAAGCGTAACCGTCCTTATCCGACAAGTTGTCGTTTTTAATCTTCCCGGCCACGCGAGTAACATCTACAAAATAAGGAGGGTCGGTACATACCAGATTTACCTTTTCGCTCCCCAATAAACGCTGGTATGTTTCTGGCAAAGTTGCGTCGCCGCAAATTACTCGGTGCTTGCCTAAATGCCAAATATCTCCCGGCTGAGATATACAAGGCTTTTCCAGTTCCGCGTCAACGTCAAAATCATCTTCTTCGGCCTCGTCTTCTAACTCAAAAATGTCTTTTATTTCTATATCGGTAAAGCCGGTCATGCTCAGGTCAAAATCCATATTCTGCAAAGATTCCAATTCCACCCGGAGCATTTCTTCGTCCCAGCCAGCGTCCATAGCGAAACGGTTGTCGGCGAGAATGTAACCTTTCTTTTGCGTTTCCGTAAGATGGTCAACGAAAACACATGGAACTTCTTTTATACCTTCCTCCTGCGCGGCCATAACCCTGCCATGTCCGGCCAGTATATTAAAATCCCGGTCAATAAGCACGGGATTGACAAAGCCATATTCACGGAGGGAGGCTCGGAGCTTTTTCACCTGTTCCTTGGAGTGGGTTCGCGCATTGTTGGCATAGGGTATTAGCTTGTCGATGGATATAAGCTCCATGTCTTTAGTAGTAACTGCCAAAATTCACACCTCCGGCAATAAAAAAGCGGCCTTGAGATTGCTCTCAAAGTCGCTTTGATGTGTTTAACTTTTCAAATCGTCTATCCCAATAAACTTTTCTATTTCATCGGCTTTAACAGTTCTTAGGGCGATTTCATTTATGGGAGGCGGCACAATTTCAACCTCATAGGCGACCCCATCATCATAAATCTCCACAATGTACCCCTTTTCACCAGTCTTTAGTAGCACCCTATCGAACATTTCGTATTTCATGTTTTTTAGCCGCCCCCCTTCTTCTTGTCTACATACAATGAGGTGAGCCTAAACTCTCCTGTTTTCTTGTCGTCCATCCACGCAGCTAAAACCCAAGCCCTTTTTCCGTTCCTGCCAACAAGCTCCATTCTAACGTAAAACTTGTCACCATAGCCGTCATTTCCGTTAGACACAAGCGAATACTGATTGATGTGTTTTTCTATGTTTTGCAATAGCTCGGATGCGTGTTGTTTTTCGTAGCCAAGCGCATCTTTGAACGCCTTCGCCTTTTCGGGGGCTTTTTCGGGGTCAAGGGCGTAACCGACCACTTTTGCGATTGGTATATGCGCTTCCCCGATGCCGTCTATATCTACGGCCATTATACCTTGTCTTTGATTATTAGTAAAGCTATTACTTTTGGGCGTTAGCTTAAAACTGTCCAAATTATAGACAGGCTGTGCCACACACCGGCACCGTATAGGCCAGCCGGGGTGTCCGTCATCAGGCGGCGAATCCCAACGGTAGGACACGCCATGCCTAGGTCTGTGTTTTGGCCGCACCCTGCTATCCAGCATTGTTACCCAAATATAGCGCTCAATCCCGGCGTTCATCTGCCGATATTGAGAAAGCTGACTGTGAAGTTTTCCTACTTGGTCAACCGCAATAAGGGTAGCTCGCTTTTTGGCCGCCCCGGTGATGTCCCGTATCTCCTGCGTTAGCTCGGCGATGGTTTTTTCCTTATCGGCGGTACGAATTATACGCTGGGAAAGGTAAAAGCGAACCTTGTCCATTATTTGCTGGTCGATGGATTTTATTAGCGTGAGGTTTTGACTAGACCAAATGGTTTTGGTCATTTCCAGTTCCCTAGTTTTGAACTGCCTTGGCCTTGCGCCGAATACGCTGTCCGTTAGTTCCGCCATCTGCTGGTTGACGTGTCTATTTGTTTGTTGAAATATCCGTCCAATGACGGGAACCACCGACAATTTTTCCGTAACCTTGCGCTTAACCCTATCCACAAGATTACCTAACCAGTCTCCAATACCGTCGGTGCGTATGCCGTTACGGTAAAGCGAATCAGCCATTTCCGGGATAAAAGACTCAACAATAGCCATTTCTTTTTCGATATAGGCTACCAGATATTTCGCATATTCGCGTTCTATGGCCAAAGGGTATCGCCATTTCTTTTTCGGTACGATGTCCATTAGGCTTCACCTTCTGCCGCCGCCAAAACTCGCTCCAATAAAGCCTTGTCAAGGGATTCGTCCATTTCGTAACCGCCGGTGGCCTTTAGTGTGTTTCGGATTTCCACGGAATCCAAAGCCCCCATATTCATAAAGGCCATGGCCGCTTGCGCTTTAGTAGCCAACGTGTCTGCTTCCAGCTTTTTGACGTTGGCGTTTTCCATATCCGACGCATTCCATAAAGGATTAAACTCAATTCTCCACTCTTTGGGCAAATTGATTTTATAATCGCTGGCGAGGCTCAAAAGGTAAACCAGTCGCATCACGTTTGGCCGGAGAGTTCGTTTTTGAATACGCCGCACCATGTTGTAGTAGTTTTCCATATCGCTTTCCCCGGTGGCGCTCATTCCTGCCGGAGAACGGCCAAAAAGCACCGTAGAAGGAATCCCGGTGGAAGCAGAAAGCGCATTTTGAAACAGCTCCAAGATGTCTTTTATCCCGGTCAGCGACAAGTTCTTCAGGTCGTATTCGTCGCCCACGCTAAGCGCGATAGTGTTTTCCAAATGACGGTAGAGGTCAATGAGGTGCAAGCGTTGCTGTAGTTGTTTTTCCCCATCTTCGTTCATCATCAGCTCGGTCATGCCGTTTAACTTCATTACACCTTGCGATAAACGGCTAAGCGCGGCCAAAGAAAGGCGCAGTCCCTCGGTGTAATATTCCACATCGGTCTGCACCTGCTCAAAAACCGTGCCACCCCAGCCGTTTCTCATACGGCGCGTATAATTAGAAACCGTTGCCCCGTGAAAGAGGAGCAATCGACTCTCGTGTACCGCGAAGGAATTTCCGTAGTAACCCGTCAATGTGTAAAACTGAGGCTTGCCAAAATTAGCATCCAGCGGATTGTCATAAAGATAATCGTCGGTAAAACTTACATCCTCCGGCGTATATACTTCCAGCCGCTCCACGGATTTAAGCCGTTTTTCGTCCAGCGGTTCTTCCAGCGTTCCGCCGTCGTTGGCCAAAACGAGGACAACCGCACCGCCGTATAGCCTATCCCATGAAAGGGCTGTACTAAACTGGCGGTCAAAGTCCAAATCCTCTAAAGCAGAGGCAATATTATCGTTATCCTCGCATTCAGTGCCACCTTGCATAACGGTAAAGCCGGAGCTGATAGCGTCCTCGGCAGGAGCGGAAATTATTTTATTGGCAATGCCGTTATAGGTAAACAGCTCATCAGCGGCGCGATAATCAACCAAGCCAATGTGTTTTACACGTTTTTGCCGTTGTTGCAAGGAATACTCAATGAGCGCCCTACTTAAACCGTCGGTTCTACTTGCCATTTTCTCGCCTCCTGTCATAATAACGCGCTCCAATCCACAATACCGTTAAGCACATCTTCACAAACGCCTGTTAAAGCGTCACAATTAGAAACTAAGATACCGTTGGCATAATAAACGTGGTCGCGCTCAACCGTTAAGTTGTAAACTTTTACCTTTTCGGCGCTGGTAATTAAGCCGATTTGAGCATAGCTTTGAGCAGGTTTTTGATTCCTTAGCTGAGGGCTTATATTTTGTTCGCGTAAATTCTTTGCCGCAGATAACACACACGGCTGTGTATTCAACGCGATTATGCTTTCCGCGCCAGCGTTCGCCGCATTTATCCGAGCAAAATCTTGCTCGGTCAAAGTAGCTTTCAAATTCGGTGCCGCATTCGATGCATTGTTTACGGTACACGGGGTGGTTTTCCCATGTCTTTTTTCCGTGTTCAGAATGCCAATTTCGGCCTTCCTCGCTCCTATGCCAAGCAGGAGCGGCTTTTTGGCCTTTGGCTTGCCATTGACTGAACCACTTTGTACCGACTCGCTCTTTGTTATGCTCCGAAAGGTGTTGCCTAGCAGATACGCACTCCAAATTATCAATGTCATTATTAAAAGTATTACCGTCCTTGTGGTGAATGTGACAGCCATCAGGTACTCGTCGTCCGTTATAAAACTCCCAAACCGCCACATGAAGTCCTTTGGCACCTTTTCGCCCCGAATTTGTACTTGACCGATGGAGATAATACCGTCCTTGCCCCATAAGGCTGTATTCTTCTCCGTTAAATACAACAGTTCTTTGTATTTCCATCGAATAAGCCCCCCGAAACTAAATTCGTTGCAAGAGCTTTTTGCGTTTATATCTTGCAGTTCCCTAAACTCGCCAATATCGCAATAAACTCGGTGTTCCGGCGTTCCCTCTAGCCCAATATTGCGTATAACTGCTTTTGCCCCGGTAGCTCCGGCAGCTAACACCCTTCTGATACCAAAGGGCGTTATTACTAAATCACCCTCGACGATTCTTTCTATAGGTTTATTGCCAAAGATTGTGGCCACCTTTGTACCCGCAACAAAACAAGCATCGTCATGCTTATTCTTCCCATTCCTTTGGTAAGTATAGAGATTAGAATATAGCTCCGGCCAACGATTACTCCAACCTTCGGGGAAATAAATATGCTCCATGCACCAAGTAGCGTTGGACAAAATACGCGCTTGTTTATTTTGCGTTTGCGTAAACCAGCGGATTACCGTTTTATTGCTCCCTAGCTCTTGTTTAAGAATCCGTTCAACGCTCCTTGCAAAACCTCGACCGCCGTTATTGCTTTCCACCACGGCCACATTCACATTATTTCTCAGTAACATTCGCGCCATGGCCGGTTCCGTTTTTTCCATCGGTTCATCGGTAAACAACGTGTCCAAAATATAGGCCTCGTTCTGGAAAGTCACGCCATAAACGTAAGCGCAAAGATAATCAGCCCCGGTGTCGGCAGTATCGGTATAAGAACGAATGGTTTTGAAACGCGGCAATTCGCCCTTGTAGGTCTTAAACCGTCCGTATAAACGGCCTTTGATGTCGATAGGCTCTTGCTGGTAATTCGCGCTCCAAATAGCCAGCCCCATAGCTTTTTTCTTTTCTTCGCAGGATTCTTTAGAAAGAATTTCGTCGCATAGCATAGAGCCGTCCGGTTGAACGGCTTTCATGTTGATGTGCAAAATTTTTTCTTTGCCGTAATGCTGTATAACCCGTCCGGCCAAATCGTTCGATGCCCACCGGGTCATAACAATAACGATTTTACCGCCCTCTTCCAGCCGGGAGAGCATGGTCTGGGTAAACCACGTCCACATTCTTTCCTTGGCTATTTCATTATGAGCTTCTTCAGCGTTGCGAATTAAATCATCGATAATAAGCAAATTCGCGCCGAATCCTGTGGCGGAGCCTCCCGGCGACGTGGCCAGATAATTATTGTAACCGCCCTCCAAACTCCAGCGATTAGCCGAGCCATCACCGGGTTTTATCCTAACACCGGGAAACACATCGCCATATACAGGCCGCTCATCGTCCAGATGTTCAGCCCAAATAGCGTCGCGCACCCCTTTGGCGAATACCGTGGATAGTAATTCATTATAGGAGCCGGTCATGATTTTCAGGTGAATGTCGTGGCCTAAAGCCCATTCGACGAATAGCTGGAGCGTCCGGCTTTTACCGTGACGCGGCGGCAGGTCAACCACCAATATCTTTTTAGGGCTGGTCATGAATTTTTGCAGAGAGTCACACATTTCCAACAGGTATTTTCGGTTTCGCTTGTAAAAATCCGGAGCGCGAAGGTTGCAATAGTCGAAGAAGTTTCGTCGAGCCAGTTCCACCTTGGCTAAAATCCCGACGTATTTATTCAGTTTCTGCGAGTTTGGCAAGGTTTCTCAGCTCCTCTTCGGTCAGCCCCTTCATGGCCTTAGCCGATTCGCTCTCCGGCGCACTCCCATATAGTCCCTGTTCTTTCATCATGGTGTGCTTCATTGCAAGGGCTTTTTGCTTGCGGTCGTAAACGCGTAACAGCGCGTCTTCGGCAGATAATATACGCTCAAGCAATGGCTTTTTGCGCCGGGTTTGGGACTTACCCATAACTTTATCTTGGCCATCGACGTTCACTGTGCTGGTGACTTCGTCCAGTTCGCCCCTTGCGTATTTCTCCTTCATGCCCTCGATATTTTTTAGCATACGGTGTATGCGGATATTCAGCACCTTTATATCTTCGTCCAACTGCGCCACCGGGTTGGTATCCAGCTCTCGCAATAGAAACTGTTCCTCGGTGGTTAAGTCGTCCATATAGACTTTGGCGTATTCTCCCGTGATTACGCCGTTAGTGTTTCTTTTAGGAGGGCCGTGGCCTTTGGCGTTCTGATTCCCCTTAGGCGCACCGCCGCTACTGCACCCGGCGGCGTTTTTACTGCCGTATGGGGGGCCGTTCTTCCGCTTAGGTATATTTCGCTCTTTAAGGGGTTTCGCCAGCTCCTCGTCCCATTTATCAAGGTTTTTCCACGTCCGCACTCGCCCCGGGGTTACTCCTAAAAGCGTTGCCAGCTCTTTAGGCTTTTTAGCCCCCTCGCTCTCAAGGTATATCCGCATGGCCTCGGTACGCCGTGGATTTTTCGCTCGGCTCATTTACACACTCACCACCATCCTCGTTTTGAAGTTATCCACATATTATCCACAGATTTATCCACAGCAGAAAAGGCCGCCCCTATACCGGAAACGGCCTTTTCCGCAAATCCTCCTTGGAATCCGCAGTCTATACTATAGCACATTTCAAAAGTGAAAAACGGCCAAAAAACGGCCAACTTTACACACCGCGAATGAAGAAGAATGTTTTTTGGGCGTCCAAACCAAACAACATGAGCGCAATACTATCCGTTGCCTTTTTCACTCGACGGCGGCTGGAACGCTCGCTGAGGTGGATTCGCTCTGCCAACGCTTGGTGCGTTAGCCCCTCAAAATAAAATAGCTGAATAATCTTTTGTTCCTCCGTGGACAGCGCGTTCACGGCGGCATCTACTTTTTCAGTCTGCCGCTGGAGAGCGCGGCGGTTCTCCTGAAGCTCATCGCAACGCCGCTCAAGCCACATCCGCTTATTAGCTGCTTGTTCCACCCCGTTTAGCTCCGAATAACCACCGCCAGATTCCGTGCTATATTTGGCCGTTTTCGGCGATTCTAGGGCAAGACGCTCCCGGATGTCCGTGATGTCCTCCGTGATAGATTTAACCGCTTGCTTATAATAAGGGTAGTTCCGCAGGTAATCCTTGGTGAGCTTGAGATAGTCATTGTACTTATACATCGCGAGCCTCCTAGAAACACACGGAAAAAATAGTGAACAGCGCCCATAAAACCACTGAACCGGATATCACCATAACCATTAGCCAAAGGATAAAGGTTAGGATTAACAGCCCTTCCAGTGCCTTGCTAACCCAGCCACCCATCATAGCAATTCTCCCAAATCGTCAAATACCACGGGAACGCGCTCCTTGAAATTAGCCAACATCGCGCTGGCTATTTCGCGCATTTGCGGATGCGCGTCGGGAGCCGCTCGCAAGCGGAAAAAATGACGCCATTCCCGAAGGTTCATCGTGACTACTATTTCCGTTTTGAGGCTATTGGGGAGAACGGCGCGAGCCTCCTGCGGCGTTGCGCCCCGGCACCGTAAAGCAAAATAATAATTCTCCGCCTTGTGCATAGCGTTCTCCCAGACTTGATAGGCGTCGCTCCCGGGTTCCCAAAAGCAAGGCCTAATAAAAGCCAGCTCGCCACCGAATCGTCCTTGGCTATAGTTGCAATACCTAGTCGACTCCTGCGAATATGACGCTATGCGGTGCCGGACAAGCTCGTGGGACACACCCCGGTCGCAAATAATACGGACGGAAATTTTCTCATGCTCCAGCGGGGTCTCATGGCCGCGCTTGATAAGGTTCCGCACCATGGCCTCCGCCGAGTCTGCCGTTATTTTATCCTCGCTCTTATAGCAAGTGCGAGCGGCGGCCTCTATTTTCCGAAGCATAGCCGCGCCATCTACCGCGTCCAATATTTCAAAGGACGGATTAACAATTTTCATGTCAATACCTCCTAACGCACATACTCCCGGCGTAAGGCCTCGTACAAACCGTTGACCGCCCCTTCTGATAGGTCATCTATGCAGTAGCCGTATTTAAGCATTAAGTCAAGCTCGGCGGCGAGGCTTTGTTTTTGGTCGTCGGTCATATCCGACAAACGGTCTTTTAGAAAATCGCATACCAGCGCCGGGGCATAGGTGCGCCGTCCCACAGCGTAACGTAGCGCAAACACCAAAACGGTCATTTCAGTATGGTTAATTTTTTGTTTTGCGGCCATGACCTAGCGTTCCTCCGTAACGTCAATAATCTCGGCCACCGACACATCGGTAGCGTCATGTTCTACGGCGCGGAGAGTTCCGTTGTTCAGCAAAACACGCTCTTTGGCCTCGTACTCGTCGGTGGCCGCAATCTCAAATACCAATCTGCGGCCTTGCAAAACCGTAACCAAAAAATTTTTCACAGTCCTACCCCTCCTATTTTGCCCATCTGAAGAACGGCGGTGCTTTAACTTTCCCGTGACAGCGGTCAGTCACGCACAGCAAAGACATATAGTTCTCCTTGGCCGCTTGCCGCGCACTGCGGTATGCGCCGATAACTTCGCCGTTTTCGTCTATTTTCTCCACAGCGCGGCGACGTGTACCTCTCCTGCCAATCCTACGACCCAGTTCTCGCTGGGTCGTAATGCAGATGTTTGACGCGATGTCGTCAAGGGTATCGCCGTTGCGGTATGTATAAACCTCGCCTTGTCGCAAGGGACGGAGGAACGTCCGCCCCAAAAGCGACCGCAAACGAAACGTCCGAGCCTTGCCGTTTCTTGTCAAGGCCACAATGTGATGCGACCGAAACGCCCTCACCGCTATCTCCTTGTAACCCTTGGCCGTCGGCTTGCGAATCCGGCCAAAAGCGTTTATCTCGTAGGGAGGAAACCCTGGTATGGGCAACCACGCAGCGGCATCGATTCTCATGCGTCTTCCTCCTCCGGATAAAAAACACAAGAAGCCGTATAATAGTTTTTGTCGCAATTAGCGCAGGGGTTCCCTTCTATGCACTCAGCCTCGTCCTCAAAATAATCGCACCTTGGGCAGACGCAATCCATACTACAAACCGCATCGTCGCGGAACCCGTCCATCACCAATACCCCCGGTCGCGGTTTTTATCGTTTACAAACTGCTGCAAAGCCTGACGCTCCTTAAAAGCGTAGCCCCCGGCCTGAAGGAGTGAGGTTGCCACCGTAATAACGTCGGTGAGTTCTTCGGCGGCTTGACGGCTAAGAGGCACACCGCCCATTACCTCATGCGGACGGTGGCTGTTGTAAATAGCGTCCACTGCCTCCCCTACTTCCTCATTCAGCTTACGCACCCACTGGTAGATATACTGCTCACTTACGTTTACGCAAGGTACAGGGTACGACCAATGCACCTCGTCTTTAGTTTGCTTATCCAAATTAGCCATGCTCATACTCCTTCACTTTTGCCTTTATCGCCGCCAGCAAGCCGTCCTGCCCCGTCTTTTTAGCAGATAACGCCGCCAGCACCGCTTGGTCAATAGTACCTTCGGCCACCAAGTGATGCACCACTACTGTGTTTCGTTGGCCGCTACGGTGCAAACGCTTGTTCGCCTGTTGATATAATTCAAGGCTCCACGTTAGCGAAAACCACACAATAGCGTTCCCACCCTGCTGAAGGTTTAGCCCGTGTCCTGCCGATGCCGGATGCGCCAATAGCATTTTTACTTTCCCGGCGTTCCAGTCCTCAATATCCTTGACTGTATCCAGCTTACGAGCCTCCGGGAACTGTTTTTGTAACCGCTCAAGGTCATGCCGAAACCAGTAAAACACCAAGAGCGGCTTATTGTTATTGGCCTCGACAACCTCCGCCAAGGCCTCCAGCTTGGCCGCGTGTATTTCTATGGCCTCACCTTTCTCGTCATACACGGAACCGCTGGCCATCTGCAAGAGCTTATTGGAGAGTACTGCCGCCGAGGTAGCGGTAATCGTTTCGTCCTCGGCTATGGCCAGTACCAGCTCTTTCTCCAGTTTTTTATAGGCTTTCCGCGCTTCCTCCGGGAGAGGGATTTTTATGGTGTTATAGATAATCGGCGGTAGGGAAATATAATCTTCGGCTTTCATGCTGACGCAAATATCGGAGATAGCCTCGTATATTTCACTTTCCGCGTCTTTGGCCGGATTCCACTCCCACACGGCGTAACCGTTACCGCGCCCCGGCGAAAACCAACGCCGCCGATATCCGCCTATGGTTTTACCTAGCCTTTCGCCACCGTCCAGCAGATAAATTTGACTCCATAAATCCATTAAACCGTTAGGAGCTGGAGTACCTGTAAGTTCCACCAGCCTTTTTATCCAAGGTCTGATGCGGCGTAACGCCCTAAATCTTTTGGACAAATGATTCTTAAAGCCGGAGGATTCGTCCAGCACAACCATATCAAAAGGCCAATACCGCCCGTAATGGTTTACCAGCCAATCTACATTCTCCCGGTTTATGGTGTAAATATCGGCCTCCTGAGCTAAAGCATTCAGCCGTTGGCGGAGGCTCCCCAAAACGGGTACCACGGTTAAATGCCGTAAATGTTCCCATTCTGCAGCCTCGCTAGTCCAAACTGTAGCCGCCACCCGGAGTGGCGCGACGACCAAAACGCGTTTGACGGCGAAACGGTCATACATCAGCTCGTCTATGGCAGTTAATGTAGTAACGGTCTTGCTAACCCATGCCCATATCCAGCATAAGAGCCACCGCCGGTTTAGCGCAAATGAGTTCTTTGCCCATCAGTTGATAGGGTCTTGGCCGAAAAATAGACACACGGCATCACCTCCCTTCCAGTTCTTCTACAACCATAGCTACCCGCCCATCATACCAGCCAGCCTTATATTCCGGCGGATGTGCTAATGGATTTTGCAAGCGTTTCAGAAACGTTTCTATTGCCGTTTCGCTATCGATAACCGTTACGTTATGCCCTAGTTTTTGAAACGTTTTGACCGTTTGTTGCTGTAAGGGGCGCAACCCTTCCCCCGGACGCTTGAGTTCCACGAAGAACACTCGGCCTCCCGGTGCCAGAACAATTCTATCCGGCACCCCTGCCCTGCCGGGTGAAACAAATTTTAGCGCTAACCCTCCTGCCGCCTCCACGGCTTTCCGAAATTTCGCCTCTAGTGTTTTCTCTAGCATCCGCATTCCTCCTCAAAAAGTGTATTTTTAGGTGTCATCAAACTTCCCGAAAAAACCTTGCTCTAAGTATATATGCGTAACGCGTATATAGGCCTATATACCCTTATACCTAAAAACCCGAAAGTTAATAATAGAAAAAGGTCTGACAGTATATAGCGGTACTTTGAAAACGCTCTATGAATTTAGGGTGATTTTGGCGTTTTTTGATGACACCTTGCTACTACCCCGAAATTCTCACATAAGCCCTTTGCCGTCCATAGTTCCCAAATCTCAAGTATTTGCCTCCCTCGTAAGACCTCCAGCCATCTACAGCTCTTAGAGCCTCGTTAATATCCCTTTGCTCCCGTCGCTGGAAACTAGCCAAACTCCTTTCAAGTAACTCGCACCATACCTCGAGAGCGCATATACGATTGCGCTTAAAGGCACCCGTCATGTCGGGCTCAAGCGTACCCTTGAGAAAATCTCGACGGTCTTGGATTGCCAGATTGTACCAGTTAGCCGGAACCTCTTTGTCCAAGTACTCCGCCAGCACCCCTACCATGGGAATGTCGCTGGTGTGCATTTTCTGCATGGTAACGGCCTCTTTTTCCATTTCTGCCCCTATCCAGAGGCTTTCTCCTTGTTCGTAGTAGGTCTTGGCCTCAGCCCATATTTGCCCCACAATAGCCTTAAAATCCTCGTCCCAAGGGTGCTTTTGCACCTCCCGTTTTCCTACCCGTACAGGCCAGAATCGGCGGTTTCCGGTGCGGTCTTTCAGGAATTGGGTCTCGTTGGTGGTGCCGATGAATATGCATTGGCGAGGAAAGTCCTGCGTCCGGCGGCCATAGGCCACCCGGTATGTGTCGGTCTGTTTAGTGATAAACTTTTTGGTGGCTTCAACCTCACTACTTCTTAGGGCAGCCAGCTCCCCCACCTCGATTAGCCAAGCCCCCCGGAGCTGTTCGTAGGCTTCTTTGCCTTGCATCGCGTCTAAGGAATCTGAGAACCAATCGCCGCCCAGCTCCTTTAATATCATGCTCTTGCCGATGCCTTGCGGCCCCTGCAATACCAGCATATAGTCAAACTTCACACCGGGTTTCATCACTCTGGCCACAGCCGCAATTAGCATTTTCCGTGTCACCGTTCGCACATATTGAGTATCGTCCGCTCCCAAATAATCCACAAAAAGCGTTTCGATTCGCGGTGTTCCGTCCCATTTGAGCGTTGCTAAATAGTCCCTTATTTGGTGAAACGCGTTCTTTTTAGAAACACTTAGTACCTCGTCCTCGATGCTTTGTTTGTTGGAAATGCCGTATAAAGTCTCCATTAGGTATCGTAATTCTGCGTCGTCGCTGTCCTCCCAAAAAGCTCCTACGGCACTCGCGTCACGCCAGCTAGGGGCTTTTTTAATAACGATGCGCGAGGTAAAATCGTCCCAGCCAAAGGTCTTTTTTACATGAGGGTCGTTTTCCAGCACGGTGCGGATATTAGACCGAGTAGCCTTAAATTTCCCGTTTTTGTCGGTCTCCAGCTTGGCCGCCCAGTCAAAATCCTGTTCGTCAAGGTCGCCCTCGTCACCCAAGTCTTCAAATTCGTCCCGTACTTCCGCCATGCGCTCCCTCATCAAGAGGGCTTTTACTTTAGCGTCCCCCCGTATAAACTCCATCATTGCGGCGTAACTCGGCATCTTGGTGGCGTCGGCACATACTCTTCCTTCATCTAATTCCCCGTATTTGTGAATCCTAATCAAGTCGAAAGCGTTTACGAGCTGGCAAGAGCAGGGGTCGGTAGCGTGGAAACTGTATAGCCACTTGCCCTCGTAGGGTACTGCGCCGCCGCTGGAGCTTCCGGCAGTAAAGGTATATCTGTCACCGCAAGGCTCGTAAACCTCCGGCAAAAATTCTGCAATTGCCTCGTCGATAGTATAAGCCCGGCAAAAAGTCCCGATTAGACCTTTCTTCTCCGTCGGGTCTCGCTGTTTGGTGATGGCGTGCTGTACTTGGCGACTGACCCGGCTGGATACCGGCCAGCTCGCTTGGTCACGCCAATCTTCATATTCCTCCAGCACTTTGTCCGCCGGTAGCCATGGCCCGTCTTGCCAGCGGAAAAAATAATCGCCGTCGATGGAGGTAGAAGGCCAGTACATAAGCCGGTGAGGCTGATAGGTAGTATCGTCGAAGTTGTCTATACCAAAATCCTCGGCAATTTTGCGGCTGATGGCCTGATACTCGTCCGGCGTTACAGTGCGGTCAAGGGGAATTACAAGGCGTAACCTCGGCTTTTCCGGCGTATGCTTATGAGTTGAATAACAGCAAATCGCGTACTGACCAAAGGCGACACCCGTTTCCACCAAGCTCCATAGAGATGTATCCGCAAAATCCGCGTCCAGTGTAACCAGCCCCCGGTTCATTACCGTGAGCGACGTTCGCCGTCCGTCTTGTAATTCGCCGCCCACGAAACCACCCACATCCTTTATAGCGTCTTGGCTGGCCTTGTCCATGGCGAGGTATTCCTTGTGCTTTTCGGCGGTGCGTTTGGTTTGGCTAAGTTTTTTGATAAGCTGGCTCCAAGACATCTGCTTGGGTTTCCAAATTTTGCACCGCCGACTATTGCCAAGACAAATTGTAAGAATGCCGTCATAGGTCGCGAATGCCCGTCTTACAGTACTGTCCATTTAAGCAATCCTTTCTAGCTCCAGAGGCTTTTCTGGGGCTGAGACATCTTTGGTGGCAATTTTGATTTTAGCCTTGGCGCACCAATCAATTACAGCCTTGTTTATAACCGGGTCGGAGGAAACGTATCTGTTATGCTTTAGTTTTGCTTGTACCAACTGTCCCCCGGCCACCTCAAGACAAGCCACCAATTTGCCTTTATCGTCGGCCATAAGCACTATATAGCAAGACCCACTAGCCACCCGGCTACGATAGGTTCTTACGCAGTTATGCAATTCGTCGGAGGCTGAGGCTAGTACGTCGGTGTGCTCCGGGAGGAAGAATTTTATTGAGTCCAATTGCATGGCAAGACGACGTTGTATATGCTCCGGCACCGCCAGCCTATAACCTTTTTCTTCTTGTTCCTTCAACGCCGTTACTAGCCAGTCATGGAGGTTCTTTAGTTTAACGCGCCATGCGTCCGGCTTTCGTTCGGCGACCAGCCTATCAAGCATTCTTTTTATATCTATTACTTGGTGCCAGTCGTTACGTCTAAGCAAAGCTATTAGGCTTGCTACCGGGTAGTGGTCTTTTAGCTCAAGCAGTAAATCGTACAGCTCGTTGGGGTAGCGGTACTCTGTACAGTAAGCATAATTTTGCGGTAGAATTAAGTCCTGCATGAGCTGGTATATTGTCATGGCGTAACCGCTGTTATACCCGGCAATTTCATATATCGTCGATAGTTCCGGCGCGACGAAAAAGTTATTGGTAATGAGCCGTCGCACCTGCGGTTCGTCGGGCAGCCTAAAAGCCTTGATTACGGCCAACACGCTATTTTGGCTTTTGCGGTCTTTGGCCGCGCTGGCGTATGCGGCCATAGCGTCATCTGTCATTAGACAACGCTTTTTGGCAACCCCGACAGCCGTGTTTCCATCTCGTAGGTACAGCGGCAAATTTGGCGCATCAGGGAATTGCAAGCGGAAGGCCAGATTCATCAAAGGAAACAATAATCTGCCGTTAGCTTTACCGTGGCCAACGAACAGGCTCCCAATATCGTAGCCGTGGACTTTGCGCCACTTTTTCCTAATACCGTCCCGGAGCGTTCGGAGTAATGCTATTGTTCCGTCCCGGCTCAGCTCGGACAAGTTATCAGCTCTCAGTTGCCGGAGCAAAGAATCTTGATCTAGACTTACATCAAAAGGATTGCCCAGCTCATATTGTTTGATGGTAGCCCGGTCATTAGAGGAGCTAATACTGTAGGTAGCGCGCCGAGACTTAACGTCAAAACTGAATTTCTCAAACCGGGTTCCGAATTGGTTAATAAGCCGCTGGCTAAACTCGTTCTCTTGCCGTATAACGAGCGTTGGAGCTTTCAGTTTCAGCGTAAAACCGCGTTCATTCTCCGTAAGGATTATCTCCATGGCGAGGGGAGCGCATTCCGGGGTATAGTACTCCGCGCGTGTAAACGCGTAGATGTTATGCCGTCCCTCGAGATTTTCATGGCGATGGCCGCAATGAGGGCAGTAAACAATGAAATTGCCAAACCCGTGTCCGCCGTAGTAGTATCCTCCACGGTATTGGTGCCATACCGTAAAGCTCGTGCGGCAGTTGTGGCAGTAGTATTTAATCTGCTGCACAAAACTTTGGGTCTCGCTCCCTACGGTTCCATCGTTGCTCTCGCCTATAATTACGGAATACGCCGAGTATAACTGGGGGACGGCGTGAGTCATTAAAACGGTACCCACCAAAAACCACCTCCATTAGCTGAGGAAGTCCAAATCCTCCGGCGATATTACTTCGTCTTCCGTAGTAGGCGGAGAGGGAGGAGCCTCTTTCTTTGCTTTCTTTTTCTTAGCCTGTTCCTTTTCCTTATCTTTTTCAGCCTTGGCGGCGGCCTGTTCCTTTTCCGCTATGGGCAATAAGTTTTTCACGAGCTTCTTGGCGGTATTTGCGGCCACCGCGACATTGGTGCAGTGTTCGGTGAGCTGTTCAAGTTCTTCCTTGGAAACGTCCGCCAAAAGTTCCTTGGCTTTGCATTCGTCAATCAGGTCGAGAATTTCCTTGACGTAGCGGTTCTGCGCGTCCATATTGCGGTTAATCCCGTTTAAGGTATTGGGTTCCATGGCCATCAATCCTTTCTTAGTCTAAAAACTGGCTATCGGCGGCCTCGCTCCGCATAAAGGCCACAACCTCTTGGGCGTGCGTTTTCGCGGTTCCGCTTTGTTCCAAAATACGGAGGCAAGTGGTCGTCAAAATTAGGTCTTCCGTTTCCACCGTAAGAACGGTCGCCGCTTTGTTAATAAATATCTTTAACTTCTCAGGTTCTGTGGCCTTCAAAAAATCCACGATGTCCAGTAAATAAGCGGAGTTAAAGCCCATTTCCCAGTCGCGGCCATCGTCCTCCAAATTGTCAATAAGGACGATTTTTGCCTTGAGCCATTTTTCGTTTGGCGCGGCGTAAGCCAAAAGCCGCTTGCCCTTCTTTTGCAGAATAATAGGCTTGTACTCCTGCTTCTTGGTAGCTTTGGCCAGAAAATCAATGGCCATTTTCCAAGGCGTAATAAAGTCCTTGAAAAGAAGCGGGCCGAAGTTTACTTCATACTTCCACAAAGCATCATTTTCTTGGATAAGAGGCCTCTCGTAATCAAGGGGCTTTTCTGGCAAGTCCTGCTTTTCTTCGTATCCATCCGGGGTTTCGTAGTGGGCTTCTTTTACAGGGTAATTCTTGACGATGGCTAAGTGGTGCGTGTTCGTCGCGTAAGCCTTTTCGCCGCTAAAGTAGATGAGTTCTAAAGCTGGCCGCCCCATACCCTTATCCACCCACTTTTTCATCTGCGCGTAAAGAATCTTTGGCGTGACCATTTGTGTCAGTCCTTCCTATAATAATTAGCTGTTTCATCGGTTTCGTAACCGTCTGCCGTTAGAATTAGTCCCGGCGCCCAATCAATAGGTTCTCCCATAATAGCGCAAGCCTCGTCTAGGCTCCCTTGGCCGTGCGGCATTTCCAGTACCACTTCATCGTGAATGTGCATGACAATTTTGTACCCGGCGGCCTTTAGCCGAAGCATAGCCGCCCCAAGGCAATCACGCGCCACCGCCTGAACGATGTTCTCCGTGATTTTGCCGCCCCATGTGTATTCTTTGCCCCAGCCCCCGGCTCCGGCTATTGTGCCGTCATAGGTTATCGAATCCCGGTCAAAAGCGGCCTCGCGTTCGATGCGCGGATTGGCGTAAGCGATACTTCGCTGGGAGGGTAGCCGGATAAAAAGGATTTTCTTTTTTATTTGGAAGGTTATGCCGTGGCGGTATTTAATCTCCATTCTCGTCCGTATAGCGCGGCGAACACCATCCTCCAGCTCTTGCCAAAGCCACACAATATGAGGGCTGGCGCGACGCCATTTTTTGACGATAGCGTCCATGTCCTCATCGGACAGCCCCATCTTATCCGCCCCAAAGGCTTTTAATGCCCCAACGCCCCCACCGTAACCACACGCGAGTTCCGCAATCTTACCTTTCTGGCGTAGTTCCCCATTTACACCGTGCTTAACCACAGGGACTCCGAACATGGCCGAGGCTGACGCGCAGTATATATCCTTTCCGGCGGCAAACGCCTCCATGCGCCACTTTTCCCCGGCCAGCCAAGCGATAACTCGCGCCTCAATAGCAGAAAAATCTGCCACAATAAAGCGGTTTCCCGGCGGCGCGATAAACGCTGTCCGAATGAGCTGGGAAAGCACGTCCGGGGGGCTGTTATACAGCATAGTCAGGCAATCGTAATCCCCGGCATTTACTAGCTCGCGAGCGTCGGCTAAATCGCCCATGCTGTTACGCGGCAGGTTTTGCAGTTGTACTATTCGGCCAGCCCATCTCCCGGTGCGGCTAGCTCCGTAGAATTGGAGCATTCCATGGAGCCTCCCGTCACGGCATCGCGCCTCCTGCATGGCAATGTACTTTTTGACCGAGGTTTTGCCTAGAAGGTCTTTATATTGGAGGAGCAGTTTAGTTTTAGGTGATTTGACCGTCTCTTGCAGTTCCGCTCTAGCCGTTTTGTCTAGGGTTTCCGGTGTCCAGCCTTCTTGTTCGGTAAACCATTTCAGAACTTGGGCGTTGCTATTGGGGTTAGCCAGTCCGGTGAGTGCCTTGGCCTTGGCCATAATTTCCGCCTTGAAGCGTTCGTCGATTAAAATAGCCTCTTTAACTAAGTCCCAGTCCACCAGCACACCGTTATCGTTTATTTCTTGGTCGAGGCTCCACAGTCGCCGCTCGGTGTCATTTGGCATAAAGTCTTGCATTCGCTGGCGTATAGCGCGTTCAGCTTCTACGTCTTGGCCGCAATACTCCTTGAATAAAGCCCACTTCTCCGGCGCGTGTCCCGGTTTGTTGCGGAGTCTCATACCGTTTGCCGCCGTAGGCTTGCACGGCTTAGAAAAGTATTGGATAAGTCGTTTGCCCGTGGCCATTTTCTGTTTATCCTCGGCAATACCCAATACCTTGCCTATTTTGTCAAGGCCACCGGGAAGCCCCAACGTCCAGCCTTGTATCATGGTGCAGTGCCATTGCGCCGGGTCTAGGGAGTGCGGCGTAAAGCCTTGTTCTTCCAACCAGTGATTTATGACGTGGATTTCAAAGGCGGCGTTATAGGCGGTCTTTTGGACATTTTTGTCGTGGAGTGCCACCAATACGTCTAGCGGAACCTCCTCGCCTTGCGCTATATCGATAACCCTTACCGGCTCATCATCAAAAGCATAAGCAAAAAGGAGTATCTCGCTGTTTTCGGCGTAGCGGTACAACCCGGCTTTTTTTATGTCAATCTCGGAGAAAGTTTCTAAGTCCACGCTCAAAGTTTTCATGGTAGCCACCTGTATCCGACGGCAAAAGCCGTCCGTCTTTCAGCGTATATTTCGATTGATAGCGTTCTCATAGGCTTTCCTCATCGTCAAATCAAAAAGCTCAGAGGTCTTCGGGAGCATTAGGGGCTTGTACGGAGCCTCCAGCCAAATCTTTAACGCAATCTCGCAGTTTTCCGCGTGTACCTCATCGGTGAATCGTACATCACACTCATCTTCAGCCGGACAGTTATCACACTCGCACCCCGTCCACTCGACCAGTTTTTCTGCCATGTCCCAAGCGTCTAGGCTCTTTATTGCTTCAAGGTTAGTCATGGCTAGGCTCCTTTTCTAGTTTGCTGTCTCGTAACACATATTTGGGCGTTGCGTCTATAGCGGCAAACACGGCCTCAAGGGTCAAGTGCATAGCTCTCTCCTCTGGTGTATAAGGCTCGCCGCGCTTTTTTATGGGGTTGGAGGGAAACTGGTCGGAGTTACAGATGGCGTGTTGCAAATGACGTGCGTTGATAAACAAACTGCCCTCTTTCGGCTTCGAGAACATATACTCAAAATACTGCTTTTTCAAGTTAACCACGGTTTTCGTCCTCCTTTTATGCAGGGTTTCTTGGGAGGGCGTAAACCCTCCCTAAAGCCCCACCGCCGCCCTGCAGGGGTAAGACAAAGCGGCCTGACCCTTCCCACCCTCCTGCTCGTTTTAGGCTAGCATTGCATCTTCGTATTCCTCGTCCTCAAGTTCGTCAAAGTCAGCCTCGGGGTTACTGCCGCCGCCAAGGCGCTCGCCGTCTTTTACTTTTTGGATATTGCCAAGCCCAGCCGCGATGCCTTTGTTGCCATTGACCTTGTAGGCGTAGAAGTTGACGATGACGTTGGCATAGCACCCGGAGTAAACTTCATCCTCGTCGGTAATGCGTTCCAGATGGCGGTCAACGATTTTCGGCTTGCTTTTGGACGTGGCGTTAAGGAACATCATGCCGACGTAGGCTTCGTCGATGCGTCCTTCCTCATCTGCGTCGCGCAAAGGCGTTTTCAGGTCTTTGGGGATATAGCCTTGGGCGTTGGCCAATTTGGACTTTCCCTGCTTCTTCGCGGCCTCGATGGCGAGCTTAATCCGCTTCAGGGTAACTTCGTCTTTCTTATCAATGATGAGGCTGACGCTGTATTTGCCCTTGGAGCCGTCTTCCTCGATTCGGGGGTTCCAGATATTAGCGTAAGACAGACGGCAGTTCTGAATGCGTACTTCGGTGTCCTTAAAATCCCGTGCCATGTGTATCAATCTCCTTTTCTCTTAAAACGGTATAGCTTCTTCATCAGTAACTTCGTCAAAATCCTCTTTGGGGTTGCTCCATGTCGGACGCTCGTCGCTCTCCGGCACAAGGGTGGGATTCCCCGGAGGCTTGATTATGACAGCATTCCAGAGGGTAGCGAGTTTTTTCCGCCCCACCAGCTTTTCCATTTCGGTAAAACCTAAAACCTCCCGGGGCTTGTAAATGTCGCTTTCGGCGTAACCTGCCTTGAGGAGAATTTCAGCGGCCTTGGCCGGGTCAGTGAGCTTGCGATTACTTTTCCCGGCCACCAGTTTCCACCCCGGCCACTCTTTGCCATTGTCAATAGCCTCTCTGGCGGCGTATTTTTTGAGATTGTTAAGGTAGGAAATAATCTCATCCGCTTGGTTAAGCATTACGGATATTTCCTTATCGGAAAGTAATGTTACGTCCTCGAATTGCGTTTTTGCAATTTCCAACTCATAATCGGCCAGAGCTTTGCACCGTTCCTTGGCCTTGCAGAAGGTGCAGTGTTTCCCCGGCACAAAAGCCCCGTCGCCTCGCATGGCCTGAGCCGCGATAGGTTTAATGGCATCTCCCCAGCCCAGAAGTTCTTCTATAGACAGTTCCTCGCTGGAAACTCCCCCGTTGCGCGGCTGTACAATGGTCATGGCCACGCGGTCTATATCATAGACAAGGGACAATTCCTGCCATGCCCCTAGGGCGTATAGCCTGAGCTGTGGATTGTTCCCAGCCACCACTCGGACGTTTTGACCGTATTTGAGGTCGATTATCTCCATCAGGCCATCGGACACAATAACCGCATCGCCGTGACCAAACCCTCCGGGTACCCACTGACTCATGTCTAATTCTTGCTCCAAAAGAAGGGTAGCGGCTGAATCTCGCCTCTGAGCTTCAAGAAATTTATTGGTGACGGTGCTTACATATTCGTCCACATACTCCTCAAGGCCGTGGCTCCAGTACTTTTTCCCCTTGTCGCTCTGCTTGGCGGTCGCCAGCTCCTGCTCATGTTCAGCACTTGGCTCAAAAAAGTTTAGCAGTTGAAGCTCTCCCCACTTGTGGGCGAAAGTCCCTTCGTCGGCGTATTCACTTTTAGAATCCGGGAACTTGGCCTCTAGCTTGGCCGACGGCGTACAAGCCAGCCAACGGTGTGCCGCCGAAGGGGCAAGTAATGCGTGTGCGGCCATTACAGTGCCTCCAATTCTTGCATAAATGCAAGCCGCTTATCCTCCGGGACAGCCGATATTTTACCGGCGCCGTATTTGGTTATCAGGTCTTTAATTGCGTCCCACTTGCTCCCGTCCGCTTTTTTGATGGCCATTACGCGCTTTTTCATTTCATCGAGCGTGGGAGCGGCGGCCGGAGGTTCCACGACGTTGTCCTTGGGCGTAGCTTCGACATTTTCAGCCTTCTGTTTCGGTTCCGGCTTGGGTTCGGTAGTGGCTTCTTCATTCGTTTCGGCCTTGGGTTCCGACTGGGTTTCCGCATCCGGCTTGGCCTTTGCCTTGGGTTCTTGTTTGGGCTTAGTCTCGACTTTCGGCTCCGGCTCCGATTTTACCTTGGGCTTTGTATCAGCCCTCTTTTCCGTGGCCACAAGCGGCTTTTTCTCCTCGGCTTTCGGCGTTTCGGCGCTCTGCTTAGGTTCGGTCTCCAAGTTTACGGTGTCAGCCTTGAGGGTAATATCCTGCAAGCTCTCCATGAGCTTTACAAACACCTGCGGAGCCGCCGCCAAATCCTCGGGGCTAATATCAATAATCGTGACCTTCATTTTCTGATTCCTCCAATTTCACAAACACCTAAAATCGTTTATTTACAGGCCACTCTCACCCGGGAGCGGTCTTTTTCTTGCGTTCCGTAGCCAACACTAATTAACACCTTCTTTAGCGCGGAAAAAACTAGCTAGGAGCAGGGCGTACTTTAAATTGTCCATGAAGGCCACTGTTACACCCCCTAGCTAAAGCCCTCTTAATACGAGTAACCACCCGTTAATCCGCCACCCTACGGCAATACCGAAAATGAAAATGGTGAGTAGTACCATGCCGATTTCCACCCAGTCCGGGTTGGTATCATAGTTGTCGTAGATTTTCACTCGCTCATCGCCTCAATAATCTGGCGCAAGGTCGGTGCCTTGGCCTTTTCAGCCTCCGTCATGCCAAAACGCTTGTCCGCATCGGCGAAAACATAAATCAGCTCTTCCATGCGTTCCTTGTTCGTCATTTTGCTTACCCCCTGGCAAACTGCTTTTTCCAAATACCGCGTAACCGCCATTTTGAAAATCTCGCTCATGCGTTTGTCCCCGGTAACTTCTGCTTCGCTAAGCCCCAAGGCATCTAACGCTTCTTCCGCATCGTAGGTGATACAGTATTCGTGATTGGCAAGTTCCGTGGTCAAAGCGTCGAAAAGGAAATTATCATCCGCAAATGCGGCTTTAAGCTCCTCGTCCAGCTTGGTGATAAGCTCCATGAGTTTGACGGAATCGGTCTTGCGGTAGTACATACCGCCCACTCCCCGGTAAAGCTCGTCGGTGTCGGCCACTCCCAACTTCCGCATCCCGTCCTCTAGCTGTCCGTCGCTGAAGGCGTAAAAGCAAGGAAAGCTCTCAAACTCTTTTTGCTGACGACGGCGGAACGCAATATAAGTATTTTCTTTACTCATGTGATACACCCCTTGTTGCATTTACGCAATACACGTCCCATAAAAATACACGCTAAACGTTTGCCATCTCCCACCAAGGTTTGCCTTGGTCGCTTAGCCTCCGCCATGGTTCTACGATATAATATCGGATAGCGCGCTTTTTCCCACGGACTTACTCCTTTCTCTGTTTTACAGGTTCACTGAGTTTGCATTTTCGTAATTCGCATCGCCTCCTCTTTAGTACCGTAGGCATAATACCTCTTACACGATTTTATGTCAAGGCTATAATCAAAATAAACCGCTGTGTATTCTTGTCTAGTTAGATTTACCAGGCACACACTGACGAGGAATCGCCCAAACCTCTGACAACTTAAATTTACGTTGACTGTTGCCGGGAGTGTACCATGGCGTTAATCTGCCATCTTTAACCCACATGCCGATGGTATTAGCGTTTACCCCCAAGATTTTTGCCGCTTCCCCAGCTCGTACCAGCCTGTCTTCCTCCAATATTAGTAATGGTTCCCGTGCGCTGTGCATGGCTTCGGCAAAGGCGACTAACGCCGGGGTATCTGTCAGCAGAGCGCGTAACCTTTGCGCTTTTTCCAGGGCTTCATCGAGGTCATCAAGTTTCATACTCGGCTCCTTAATCCGCGAAGAAAATCCTTATCACGTCAGTATCGTTAAGCTCCAGCTCTTGTTTGAGAGACACTATTTCGCTTCGGGTAAATTCCTGATGGCCATTTACTTTTTTCGATAGCGTAGCCGGTGCCATACCCAGCCAACGCGCTACCGCCCCAAGCGTTAGCCCTTTCCGCGCAGCGCGGCCATAAGCTCATTTTTGTTGAACACGAAAACACCTCCTGCGGTCTGTTATTGATTAAACACAAGGCGCGTTATAATACCTTGCTTAAAGTTAAGTCAAGTACAATACGCAATAAATCATAACTTTTTTACACGCATCGTTGCAAATTGTTAATGTCTCTGGTAAAATACGCTATAATATAGTTTTTCAGTGGGAGGTGTGTATCATGGGGGGAAAAATCAGTATAGGCCAGTTTATCAAAGACAGGAGGATTGCCCTAGGAATCACACAACGCGAGGTCGCGCTAAGTATCGGAGTGACCGAGGCCTCCGTAAGTCGCTGGGAGTCCGGCGGCATCGGTAATATGCGGCGCGACAGAATTGCCAAATTAGCTAAAGCCCTGCGGATACCGCCGACAGTGCTACTGGAGGGGAATGTCGAGGCTGATAGCGTAAACCAAGATGGCGTTGTTTCAATCCCCAAAAACTACGGTCTGCAAACCGTAAAAAATGTCATGCGCTCTGTGGGGAAAGACGTGCGCTTGGTGCCGCGCATCGGCGCAATCGCCTGTGGCTCTCCCATACTAGCCGAGGAAAACCTTGACGGCTATGAGTACATAGACAGCCGCATCAAAGCCGATTTCGCTCTTACAGTGAAAGGTGACTCCATGATAGATGTTGGGATTCAGGACGGTTATACGGTTTTTATAAAGCAGACCGAGGACGTGGACAACGGGGATATAGCCGCTGTGCTAATCGATGGGGAGGCCACCCTGAAACGAGTGTACAAAGAGCAAAATGGCATGGTGCTTATCCCGGCCAACAAAAAATACCGCCCCCGGGTTATAACGGAGGCGGATGGACAAAACGTAAGGATACTGGGTAAAGCTGTGGCCATTAAAGGGGAACTGTAAAGGAGTGATAACATTGAAATGGTATCAGAAAACGTGGGTTATGTGGTTTTTCCTTATTGGGTGCTGGCCTATAGGAGTAGCGTTGCTGTTAATGCACCGCCAGCAGTACACCCAGAAAAAGTTCTTTACGATTCTCGCCCTGACGGGGCTGTGGTTTCTGTGCGTCCTTGGGCATTCCCGCCAAGCAGATGTTCAAAAGAAACAGTATGAGCAAGCTATAGCTGAATCGCAAATGGCCACGAAAAATGCCCAGCCGCAAAAAGAGCGTATCGAAAGTTATGTCAAACAGCATTTACCGCTAGCGGAAAATATTATGGTGACTTTGTGGCAATCCCCCGATATATACACAGTTTATTTTCAATTGAAAAAACCAAATCTAACCCCTGAAGAAGCAAAGCTATTAGGAAAAACAGCTATTGAAACGCTAATTAATGGCAAGTTGGATGCCAAAATTTTACAATACAAGTCTGTTGTCCTTATGAGTAACGGTAGTAGTGTGCTTGTTTCCTACAATAATTCAATCCCCGGAGTAACCGAGGGCGAACCTAGCTTTATGGCAAGCACTGCTGGACAAGTTCCACAAAAAATGGAGTGATGACAAATGGACTTCAACGATAAGCTACAGGCGTTTGGGGAGAGAGTCTCTAGGGTAAAGGATAGCGCGACGACCGAAGAAGCGACCAAGATGTATCTGATTGTGCCTTTCTTGCGGCTACTGGGTTACGATGACACTAACCCCGATGATATTAAGCCGGAATATAATGCTGGTTTTGGCGTAAACCAAGCGCCCAAGGTCGATTATGCTGTTATGGACGGAACCGGACAACCTATAATCATCATCGAAGCCAAATGTCAAAGCACAGCATTGAACGACAGTCACGCATCGCAATTAGCGCAGTATTTCGCGGCTACCCCGGTTAGACTTGGCATACTAACTAACGGGCTGGTGTGGCGTTGCTATACTGATTTACAGACCGCCAACATAATGGATAATGCGCCGTTTTTTGTTTTTAATGTGTCAGAGTTGACAACAGCTCAAATGGCTGTAATAGCGAAAATTAGAAAAGGGCAATTCGACTTATCGGGTATGACCGGCATCGCCCAAGAGCTTGAATATACTAAACGCGTAAAAACTTTTCTGTCAAAGTGTTTTTTGGGGCAAGATGATAACTTTGTAAAACTAGTACTCGCCGGGGTTGAATATCAGGGTAACAGAACATCAAATGCCGTAGCCACCTTTCGACCGATAATAAAACGGGTATTTGCGAGCCTGTTGGACGAGCGATTCCAAAATGACACCGTTTCCTTAGAAGGCAACAATAATCAAGCGGACGGGAATACTTTGTCAACCAATATGGAAGATACATGGCTGGAAGCCGTAAAAGTGGCATTAGGCGATGCGCTGACAGGCCACACGCTACAAGGCGAGAAACATACGCGAGCCAATCCGCTCCCCTCGTATTTATCGGTAATGCTTGACGGACTAAGGCATAAAATAATATGCCGATTATACATCTACGAGCGAAAGAAAAAGCTGTTTATCCGTAAGCATCACCCGGACGAAATTAAACACTATATAGACACCCCTGCCGACGTGCAAAGCCACAGTGGAGATTTGGTGCGCCAGCTCCGAAACATTTTAACCCCAATTACTTCCTAAGAGGGCAGGTGAAGCCACATGGCAAAGGTACGAACTCGCAAGCGCGGCAAGACTTATTCTTACATCTTCGAGGCCGGGCAGCAGGACGGCAAACGCAAGGTGGTTGAAAAAGGTGGCTTCCCGACGAAGAAGGAAGCCTATGAGGCAGGAGTAACCGCTTTTGCCGATTGGAAGCACGGGAATATCGGGATAACCAGCGAGAGAATAACTGTAAAAGAATATTTGGCCAAGTGGCTGGA
>JAFVEM010000052.1 GCA_017476005.1 Selenomonadaceae bacterium
CATGTTGGGAGCGAAAAATCTACCGTCGGGATATTTATATGATAGTCGATTAGAGTCTTGGTACAGGTTATTGTTGGAATGTCCGCTGGAGGAAATTTTGTTCCGTTCAGCGCGTTCTTATGGCAATAAGTGGTTGACCGGGATCCTGCGTTTCGCCGTGCCTTATGATGATATTAAACCTGGAAGTCGCATAGTGTTAGTCGGAAAAAATATCGTGGGGCGTTACTGGTATGCGCAACTTCTTTTGTCCGAATACTGCGAAGTGGTTGCTTGGGTAAAAAGCGAGGCAGACCTGCCAACGGATTTGGTGTATGACATGATATTGGTAGCCAAGTGACACAAGGAGCTTGAATATATGCATTCAATTAACGAAATAGAGCTTTACCATGCGCCGCGAGAAAACATGTTGTCGCGAGTAGCTATAGAATCGTCAGCGGTGGAGATGACTGATTTTGATTCGGCTTTTTTGTGTGGGCTTATCAAGAAATTTCGTCCGCGAAAGTTGTTGGAGCTTGGTGTAGCCAGCGGTGGGACGACCGCCGTTATGTTGCAATGTTTGTCTGATTTGAATTTGGATTATGAGTTTCATTCGGTGGATATCTCCCCGGTTCTTTATACGAATAACCAGAAAAGAACCGGATATATAGCTGATTTGGTGAAAGAAACGCTTCCGCATGTGAATCATAAACTTCATCTGGGGCATGGGATTCCTTATTTCTTGCCTAAAATCGGCGGGGGGATAGATTTTGTTCTGCTGGATACCACCCATTTTATGCCGGGGGAGGTACTTGATTTCATCGCGGTTTTGCCATATTTGACAAATAACGCTGTGGTATGTGTCCATGATATTGCTATCAGCCAAGCACCGAGATTGCATACGGCGCATGCCTGTAGCATACTGTTCTCTTCAGTCACTGCGAGAAAATTCATGAATTATCTCCCCCCCGTAGAGGTTATCCCAATATAGCCGCATTTCAGATTACACCGGCAACGCAGGAGAACATCATGGATGTCTTTTGCGCTCTCACCTTGCGGTGGAATTATGTTCCGGCACCCAATGAACTTGAGCAGTACACAAACCTCATACATGAAAAATATGATGCACACTGCCTCGCTGTATATGATGCGGCAGTGCAGAGAAATATCTACTGGCACAAAAGGGATGTGCTGACGCTTTTCCCGGAAGGCGCAAAAATTGCTCTTTATGGCGCTGGCGCACAGGGAGAACATATTTTCCATGTGCTGTTTGACAGCGGTAGATTATTCATTGTTAAGTGGGTTGACCGGAATTATGCTGATTTACGCAGTTATAATGGCATGGAAATATGCTCGCCGGATTCCCTCAAAGACACCGTTTTTGACTATGTCTTGGTGACTGCAATGAGAACAGGCGTAATTCTGGAAATCTATGACAACTTGCGCACCTTGGGCATCCCTTTTGCCAAAATACGTTTCCTAGAGGAATAAGGAAGCGTTTTCTAAGCTACAGATGCTGGATCGTTTATAAGGAGATGGCGATATGCGTTCACCGGCAGATATGCAAACCATACAGATTGAAATAACCAACGCTTGCAATAAACATTGTTCTAACTGCACTCGCTTTTGTGGCAATCATAAAAAGCCTTTTTTTATGGATTATGATACCTTTTGCCGTGCCTTGGATTCTTTGGACGGGTTTGATGGGGTAAAGGGCATTATGGGCGGCGAGCCTACTTTGCACATGGAGTTTGAGCGGTTCGTCCTTCATATTCAGGATAAATTCGGCAAGCGTAAAGAAGTTAATCGTCTTATTTATCCCCAGCGTAATTTTATTAAAGAAGTACGCCGTCGGGAATTTGAAAGCCATGTACTTTATCATTACGAAGACGGCAGCGAGAAGTTCAAAATGTCCGGGCCGGGGCTGTGGTCGAACATGGGGGTAACCTATCGCGAGCATTACGAGCTTATTCAAGATACTTTTCATGTACAGTTTTTGAACGACCACTTGAACCCCTCCTATCATCAGCCGGGATTGTTTGCTCGTAAGGATTTAAATTTGCCGGATGATGTTTGGGTAAAATTAAGAGATAAATGTTGGATACAAAACGAGTGGAGCGCCTCTATCACGCCTAAGGGAGCGTTTTTCTGCGAAATTGCGGCGGCTCTCGATATGCTCTTTGACGGGCCGGGAGGCTGGAAAATCGAGCCGGGTTGGTGGCGGCGTACGCCGGAGGAATTTGGCGAGCAACTTCATTGGTGCGAACTTTGCGGTTTCGCGCTGGACACCTTTATGCGCGATGCTAAGGAAGAACAGGATGATGTGTCGCCTACTCTCTACGAGAAGCTAAAGGAAATTAAAAGCCCGCGTTTGTTGTCGGGACATACCAATTTGGTGAAAATAAATAACGGCGTAATTGCCGAAGAAAGCAAGGCGCAGGGCAAACATTTTTCGGCGGCACAGCCTTATATCGAACATTACGAAGATAGATTCAACGAGGAAAATTCTATTTTGTTTGTGACAGATTATAAAAAAGTTTCCTTGGCGGATAGCGATATTTTTGGCGTTGCCTTAAATCGAGAATTGTCCGGGGTAAGAGGTTGGGTGTTGTTGGAGTTACAGCCGAATAACGACGAAGATAAACTCAAGGAATTGTTGCGGCGGCATGTACTCAATCCCGGCTCGTTGCATTTGGGAGAGGGATTTGCGCTCTTTTCGCCCCAAGCTCTTTCTATGCGTCGTTTTGGCTATGATCGTATTGCTCATGCAAAATCCTTTGACGAGATTATCGACGCATGGCAACCGGAAAAAATTGTACGTTTGACAGAGGCGGCAACGCAAATCAAATGGCGACGGCAATCCATTGACACGCACAAACGCTATGCCTTGTGGGGAGCAGGGCTTTCCGGTGGTTTTATCGCCGACGAATTGCAGCTATCCGGCGCTAAATTAGTTTGCGTCGTAGACATTGACGATGGTAAGCATGGTCAGATATTTTATGACGCTACGATTCATGCGCCAGAGTATTTGACGGAGCATATGGACGATTTCGATTTGCTGGTAATTGGTCATTATACTCGATTCCAAGAAATTAAGCGCGCTGCATTGGACATGGGTATCCCCTCCGAAAAAATAATTCTTCCTTACGAGATATAAAATGCTAATAGACAAAGTAAACCAGCATGCCACCTTCTACCTCTACGGCGCCCAAGTAGTAGCCTACGGTGCATACCGAGCCATAAAACATCTAACCGGGCAAATACCCCAAGGCTTTGTGGTAAGTAACGCACAAGACCAACCAAAACAGATAGAAGGCATCCCGGTGATTACGCCGGAAAATTTGCATTGGGATGCTTTCGTTATTGTGGCTGTTACCGAGTTGCTACAAGAGACAGTGGTAAAATCTTTACATCAACGAGGCATAAGGGATTTTTTCTTGCTGACGGCGCACGAGGAACATTTGCTCATGGAAGCATACTTTGACAGCTTGGGGTTGTTCCCTGCGGCAAAGATTTTTAAGAATACAATGCCAAGTGATTTTGCCATGTACGAGGTTTGCAATTACCGGGATAAACCGCTGTCCTCGCCGCCAACGCGTAAAACTTTCGAGCATACACTTCAGGCAGGCGCGGCTTTGACAGACAGCCGCATTGCTGAGTTTACCGATGACACCGGGCAAAATATTTCCGCGAAAAATCCTCAATACTGCGAGATGTCGGCTGTTTATTGGATTTGGAAAAATCAGTGGCATGATTGGGTGGGGATAGAGCATTATCGACGGCATCTCTTGGTTACGCCGGATATGCTTACTGATAATGTTGATGCTATTTTGCCTTTGCCGTATATCTGTTATCCCGATACCTTGAGCCAGTTTCGCCGCTTTGTCAGTGAGGATGTTTTGCGAGCTTTATTGGTAGCGCTACAGGAATTGCACCCCGGTGAGTATAACAGATATCTATCTATTTTACAGGGGCAGTATCAATACACCTATAACCTGCTGTGCGCACAGTGGGAGGTTTTTGACGACTACTGCGCTTGGTTTTTCCGTATTACGGAATACTTGGAAAGTATGGGGGATAAGGTGTCGGACATTAAGAATACGCGAGCTCTTTCTTATGTGGCGGAAGTGTTGACCAATTTGTATTTTATGTCCCACCGGCAGTGGCGTGTAAAGCATGTGGAAAAGGCTATCTTTGTTTGAGTATCTGGTGTACGTCAAAAAGCCGCCGTATTTAATGACGGCGGCTTTTTTGTTAGGGTTAGTCCTTATATTTGGCTTCGCCAAAGCGAGTCATCCACATATTTAGCACTACTAACTTATTTTCATTTATGAAGTCAAGTATTTCACGCAGATCTTTTCGGGGTATTTGGCTATTATTGTGATCCAATCTTACTCCATCCTTTGTTATCCAGATTTTGGTAGCGTTTGCCGTAGGCTTTCCCTTGGATATATGTACATGGACTGGCTCCAATGGCGTACCTTCATTAAGCCCAAAGTATATCGCATACCCCAAGTAGTCAAGCAACGCTTTCGGCAATAATCTCACCTCTTCCCATACGCCAAAGTGTGACAGCATTATCACGGAGAAATTTCTCCAAGCGCATAATATCCGTTTCCTTAAAGCCATAGGCATGATGACAATGATAGGCCGGCAAAGTAAATTCGGCGTAAGTATCCATATCTCCCTCTTTTTCGATGCGTACTTCCATATTGGAACCGCGCTCTTCCGATTCCCATAAGCGTACTATGCCGACAATTAATGTTGTACTGTCATTCGGATGTATTTTACAGTATTCCATAAAAGTATCTCCTTTGAGTTTCCTATAGCTCAGACCAAGCCAGTATCATGACTCTACCTCGACCGATTAGTCAATGGCGCAACGGGTATTATACACCACCTATAATACATTAGCAACAAAAACCAACAAAAAAGCAGGTGATAAACCCATGTGGGAAAAGGAATTAAACGTAGCCAAAGCGGCCGCCCAAGAAGCGGGTCAAGCCATCATGAAGATTTACGACTCGCCGGAAATCATGCAGGTGGATTTTAAGGCAGACCGTTCGCCGCTGACTTCGGCCGACCGCGCCGCCAATGACATAATCGTGACGGCTTTACGTCGGGACTTTCCCTCTTATGCCATTCTTTCCGAAGAGGATCAGGATTCACTGGCGCGACTCCAAAATGATTTTTGTTTCGTGGTGGATCCCTTGGACGGTACTAAGGAGTTTATTAAGCGCAACGGTCAGTTTACGGTGAATATCGCCTTGGCCTATCGCCATAAGACCGTTATGGGAGTTATTTATGTGCCGGTGACGAGGGATTTATACCATGCGGCGCAAGGCAGCGGCGCTTTTCTTGTCAATGAGCGAGGGGAGAAAACAGGGCTTCGGGTGTCGGAGCGTGGCCTACAGGACGGTTTGCGCGTTGTCAAAAGCAATTCTCACGATTCGCCGATTTTAGAGGATTTTTTGACCCGTCATAACCTGACCCAATGCGTGCGAATGGGCAGTTCCCTGAAAGGTTGTTTGGTCGCCGCCGGGGAGGCGGAGCTGTATTACCGTTACAATCCCACCATGGAATGGGACACCGCCGCCATGCAGTGTATCGTGGAAGAAGCCGGAGGAATTTTTCGGCAGATGGACGATTCTCCCATGACCTACAATCGGGAGGACAGTCGTAACAGCAAAGGATTTTATTGCATAAACCGTCAGGAAAATAGGTTGCGGTAACCAAAGGAGTGGATTGTATGATGACAGCATCCATGAGCCACTTGGATGCCCTAGAGGCCGAATCCATCTACATTATGCGCGAGGTGGCTGCCGAGTGCGAAAGGCCGGTGATGCTTTACTCCATAGGCAAGGACAGCTCGGTGATGATGCACCTAGCCTTTAAGGCGTTCTATCCGGAAAAGCCCCCCTTCCCCTTTTTGCACATTGATACCGGTTGGAAATTTCACGAGATGATTGAGTTTCGTGATCGTATGGCTAAGGAAAAGGGTATAGAGATTATTGTTTATACCAATGAGGAAGGGGCGCGACAGGGCATTAACCCCTTCGACCACGGCGCGGCCTACACCGACATTATGAAAACCCAAGCGCTCAGGCAAGCCCTCGCCAAGCATTCCTTTACGGCGGCCTTCGGCGGCGCCCGTCGGGACGAGGAGAAATCTCGCGCCAAGGAGCGAGTGTTTTCTTTTCGCAACACCGCTCAGGCTTGGGAACCGAAAAATCAGCGACCGGAAATGTGGCGGCTTTACAACGCCAAACTCCACGCGGGGGAAAGCATTCGCGTTTTTCCCCTGTCGAATTGGACGGAGAAGGATATTTGGCAGTACATTCTCCGGGAAAATATCCCCATTGTTCCCCTGTATTTTGCCAAGGTGCGGCCGGTGGTTTATCGCGACGGCAATATCATTATGGTAGATGACGACCGAATGCGGCTAAACCCGGGAGAACGGGTGGAGCAAAAATCCGTACGCTTCCGCACCCTTGGTTGCTATCCCTTAACCGGCGGCATTGAGTCCGAGGCCGATACATTGGAGAAAATTGTGGCCGAAACCTTGGCGGCGGTGGAGTCGGAGCGTACCAGCCGCGTTATCGACCATGAGGCCGCCGGCAGTATGGAGCGTCGCAAACGGGAGGGATATTTCTGATGTCGGGTCTTTTGAAATTTGTGGCTTGCGGTAGCGTGGATGACGGCAAATCTACCCTCATCGGCCATATGCTCTACGATGCCAAACTCATCTACGCCGACCAAGAACGCTCCCTGAAACTGGACAGCAAAGTGGGCAGCGCCGGAGGGAAAATAGATTATTCCCTGCTCCTAGACGGCTTAATGGCCGAGCGCGAACAAGGCATTACCATTGACGTGGCTTACCGTTATTTCTCTACGGAAAAGCGCAGTTTCATCGTAGCGGACGCGCCGGGACATGAAGAATACACTCGCAATATGGCGGTGGGCGCATCTTTTGCCAATTTGGCCGTCATCTTGGTAGATGTGACCCAAGGGATACTGCCCCAAACCAGACGCCATGTGAAAATCTGCTCTCTCATGGGTATCCGGCATTTTGTGTTTGCCGTGAACAAGATGGATTTAGTGGATTACGCTTACGAGGCCTACGAACGCGTGGAAAAGGCCGTCAAGAAATTGGCCATCGACATGGACATAGCAGAATTTACCGCTATTCCCGTATCGGCCACCGAGGGGGACAATATTACCGCCGGCAGTAACCGTATGCCTTGGTACCAAGGAGCGGCTTTGCTACCTTACTTGGAAACGGTGGATATTGACCCTGCCCCTGAAACCGATGGCTTTGTCCTGCCGGTGCAACGGGTGAGCCGTCCCGACGCGACTTTTCGCGGTTTTCAGGGGGAAATTGCCGCCGGTGCAATTGCCGTGGGGCAGGAGGTGACAATTCTTCCCGGGGGCGAAAAGGCTTTAGTCAGCGGCATTTTGTCCACCGATAGGGAAGTTGCCCAAGCTAAGGCCGGAGAGGCCGTCACCTTGCGCTTAAGTCGCGAGGTGGATGTGTCGCGCGGTTCGGTGTTGGCAGCGGAGGCGGCGCCGGAAGTTACCACCATGCTGGCGGCAGATATTTTGTGGATGGACGAAGAACGACTGTCCGCCGGTCGACAATTCTGGTGCAAAATCGGCGCCAAGACCGTGCCGGCTACCGTGTTGCGGTTAAAGTATCGGTTGGAGGTGCAGACCGGGGAAAAAATCGCCGCCGCTTATTTAAACAAAAACGGCATCGGTCGCGTGGAACTCGCCTTGGCGGAAAGATGCGTCATCATGCCCTTTGATAAGCTGAAAGCGCTGGGAGCCTTTATCCTCATTGACCGGGTGTCCTATCACACCGCCGCTTGCGGCATGATTCGGCACAGCTTGCGGCGTTCGGACAATCTCACTTGGCAACAAACGGACATAACCCGGGAGGTTCGCGCCGCCGATTTGGGACAGCAACCTAAAACCCTGTGGTTCACGGGATTGTCCGGCGCCGGAAAATCCACTTTGGCCAATGCATTGGAAAAGGCCTTGCGCTCCCGGGGTAAGCACACCATGCTATTGGATGGGGATAATATTCGCTTGGGACTTAATCGCAATTTGGGTTTCACCGAAGAAGACCGGGTGGAGAATATTCGTCGCATCGCCGAAGTGGCCAAGCTGATGAACGATGCCGGGCTTATCGTTTTGACCGCCTTTATTTCACCATTCCGCGCCGATAGGCAAAATGCCCGGGAGATAATCGGGGGCAAAGATTTTATCGAAATTTATGTCAAGACGGATTTGGCCACCTGCGAGGCGCGAGACGTGAAGGGGCTGTACCAAAAGGCGCGGCAGGGCGTTATCCCCAATTTTACCGGCATCTCCAGTCCGTACGAGGCGCCCGATAATCCCGATATTACCCTTGATACCGTAGGCAAATCACCTGAGGAGGCGGTGGCCGAACTCTTGACCGCCCTTGACAAACTGGAGGCGGCGCAACGTGGATAATGATCAGCCCACGGCGGCGCGCCTTAGCCGAGGAAAACTCGGTCGCCTCATGGCAAAAATCGGGCTGATTGGTTTTGGCGGCGGCAATGCCTTGATACCGGTTATGCAGAAGGAATTGGTGGATGAGGAAAAGGCGGTAACGGCGGAAGAATTTGACGAGGATGTGGTGGTGGCCAGCATCACGCCGGGAGCACTCCCGGTGGAAATCGCCGGCGGCGTGGGCAGTCGCCTGTACGGCGCTTGGGGAATGCTGATAGGCTCGGTGGGCATGGCTCTCCCCGGAGTGCTGTTGGTGCTTTTGTTTCTCTCTACGTTATCCGGGTTAGACAAAGCAATGACCCGGCAAATAAGTTTTTTGACCCTGGGGGTGTCGGCCTATATAATTTGCCTCCTAATGGACTACATCGTCACCACCCTGCGTCGGCTACCTACCACGGCGGCCATGATACAGGCTTGGCTGGTCATCGGCATGGTGTTTTTTTTGACCTGCGGCAAGACCCTGTATCGTTTTCTGTCCGTAACATCGCCGCCTCTGTTTGCCATTGCCACCGTTCATGTTTTTGCCGTGGCTTTCTTCTTGATTTTTTTCCTGCACGGGCGTCTGAATCCATGGCGAATGTCGCTGGCGGCGGTGCTGTCCATTGTCTATGTTTTGGCGGTGGGCAAAGGGGCTTTTTTGAGCGTTCCGGCTTGGTTTTACGTTACGGGAGGGATAATGTTCGTCCTTTCGGCGCAAGGACTGGCCGGCAGCATCTCCCGGGGGCTTTCTTGGCGGCAAGTGGAGCTTAAAGATACCAAAAAAGAACTTGTCCTACTAATGGCGAGCGTAATCATCGCGTGCTTAGTGGGTCTAATCGTCAGTAGCGATACCATAGCCTATGGGGCGCGAGGCCTCCTTTCCTCCGTCATGTCCTTTGGGGGCGGCGACGCATATCTCACCGTGGCCGACGGCCTCTTTGTGGAAACGGCGCTCATTACGGAGGATGAATTTTATGGGTTGGTGGTACCCATTGTCAATTTGCTCCCCGGCTCCATACTTTGCAAAACACTGTCGGCCATCGGCTATTTCATCGGCTACGACGCTTCAGGCGCGGTACTAGGCGGCCTGACGGTGGCGGTGGTTGGTTTCACCATGTCCATTGCCGCCTCCTGCGGCGTATTTTCCTTGGTGCGATGCTTGTATAGAGAGTTCCAACGACTGGAAATTTTTCAAGTGGTGCGATTAGTTATCCGTCCCATTGTCTCCGGCCTCTTGCTCACCGTAGCCTTGGCGCTGATTTATCAAATGCGGAAATTGGGACTAAGTGAAGGCACCGCTTGGCTACCCGTGGGGCTTATCATCCTTCTTTCTGCGCTCAACAGCTACCTGTATTTTTTCCGCAACCTGTCCAACTTAAAAATTCTTTGTTTCTCCGTAGGAGTGGCCATGGTAGTTTGTAACAGTTGGTAAAAGGGGCTGTCGCACGAAGAAAAAAAATTCTTCGTGTGACAGCTCCTTCCATTATTTAGGCAATATTCCGAATTAATAATTCATTCTATTGCTTAAAAATGAGTACACTAAATAAAGCGGCTAAATTGTCGCAAAAATA
>JAFVEM010000053.1 GCA_017476005.1 Selenomonadaceae bacterium
ATCACCGGCGCGGCGCAGATGGACGGCGCTATCCTCGTGGTTTCCGCCGACGACGGCCCCATGCCCCAGACTCGCGAACATATCCTGCTCGCTCGTCAGGTTGGCGTTCCCGCCATCGTGGTTTTCCTGAACAAGGTTGACCAAGTTGACGATCCCGAACTCCTTGAATTGGTGGAAATGGAAGTTCGCGAACTTCTTTCCAGCTATGAGTTCCCCGGTGATGATATTCCCATCATTTCCGGTTCTGCCCTGAAGGCTCTTGAGGGCGATGCGGAGCAAAAGGCTAACATCGAAAAGCTCATGCAGGCGGTTGACGATTACATTCCCACCCCGGAGCGCGACGTTGACAAGCCTTTCCTTATGCCTGTTGAGGACGTGTTCACCATCACCGGCCGCGGCACCGTGGCTACCGGTCGTGTGGAGCGCGGTCAGCTCAAACTCAACGAGACGGTGGAAATCGTCGGGTTGCAGGATGAGTCCAAGAACACCGTTGTTACCGGCATCGAGATGTTCCGCAAGATGCTAGATTTCGCCCAAGCCGGCGACAACATCGGCGCTTTGCTTCGCGGCATCGACCGCAAGGAAATCGAGCGCGGTCAGGTTCTGGCCAAACCCGGTTCCATTAAGCCCCACACCAAGTTCAAGGCTCAGGTTTATGTTCTGACCAAGGAAGAGGGCGGCCGTCACACCCCCTTCTTCACCAACTATCGTCCCCAGTTCTATTTCCGCACCACTGACGTGACCGGCGTGGTTCGTCTGCCGGCCGGTACCGAGATGGTTATGCCCGGTGACAACGTGGAGATGGACGTGGAGCTTATCACCCCTATCGCTATCGAAAAAGGCTTGCGTTTCGCTATCCGCGAAGGCGGTCACACCGTGGGCGCCGGTAGCGTTACCGAGATTGAGGGCTAATTTTGTGGGGGTGCGAGACGCTGTCTTGCGCTCTGCAAGAGGCGCTGCCTCTTGACTCCGCCAAAGGGGATAATCCCCTTTGGAATCCTTTAGTTATTATATTAGGGAAGTTGAACCCCCGATATAATCGCCATTATATCGGGGGTAACGCTTGCCCCTCAAAGATTTTTTATTACGGGGTGCAGGGGCGTTAGTCCCTGCTGGAAGTCCAGAGGGCGAAGCCCTTTGGCGGAGGTTTGGAGGCAGAGCCTCCAACAAAACCCCGTAGAAACGCGATGACATGGCAGATGGCTCGGCTTGACCGAGGGAACTGCTATGGAGAAATGTTTCGGCCTACGAGTCGGGACTAAAGGAGGAACAACCCATTGGCCAAGAAGGAACAGAAAATCCGGATCCGCTTGAAAGCCTATGATCACAAGGCTTTGGATCAAAGCGCCGTCAAGATTGTGGAGACGGCCAAAAAGACCGGCGCCATGGTGTCCGGCCCCATTCCTCTCCCCACGGAGAAAAATGTTTACACCATCCTCAGAAGCCCCCATGTGAACAAGGATTCTCGGGAGCAGTTTGAGATGCGTACTCATAAGCGGCTGATAGATATTCTCCACCCCACCAACAAGACGGTGGATTCCCTGATGCGTCTTGACCTCCCGGCGGGCGTGGATATCGAGATAAAGCTCTGAGGAGGTGTAAGAGTTGTCTAAGGCTATTTTAGGTAGAAAACTGGGCATGACCCAGCTCTTCACCGAAGAGGGCAAGGTAGTGCCGGTGACGGTCATCGAGTCCGGCAACAACGTGGTGATTCAGAATAAAACGCCGGAAACCGACGGTTACTTTGCCATCCAGCTGGGCTTCGGGGAAGTGAAGGAACATAAGGTGATAAAACCCCTGAAGGGACATTTCGACAAGGCCGGAGTGAAGCCGGTGAAATTCATTCGGGAGTTGCGCCTTACGAGTGCTTCGGAATATAAGGTCGGTGACAGCATCGGCGTTGATATATTTAGTGCCGGAGATGTGGTTGACGTGACCGGTACTTCCAAAGGCAAAGGTTTTGCCGGCGGCATCAAGCGGCACAATTTCGCTCGCGGCCCCATGGGTCACGGCTCCAAATCCCATCGCGAGCCGGGTTCCACCGGCGCCATGATTTCAGGCCCCGGCGGTCGCGTTTTGAAGGGCAAGAAACTTCCCGGACGCATGGGCGGCAATAAAGTTACGGTGCAGTGCTTGACGGTGGTCAAGGTGGATACGGACAGGAACCTTATTTTGATTAAGGGTGCCGTTCCCGGCCCCAAGAAGGGTTTTGTCATGATTAAAGACACCGTGAAGCCCAAGAAGAACAAGCAGTAATTTTAGACGAAAGGAGGATAAAGCTAAATGCCTACGGTAGCAGTTTATGATATGACTAACAACAAGGTCGGCGACATGGAGCTGGCTGAGGATATATTTAATGTAGAAATGAACGAAGGTCTCGTGCATCAGGCGGTAGTGCGGCAGATGGCCTCTTGGCGGCTGGGTACCCACGCCACCAAAACTCGGGGCATGGTCAAGGGCGGCGGACGCAAGCCTTGGCGCCAGAAGGGTACGGGACGCGCTCGCGCCGGTTCTACCCGTTCTCCGTTGTGGAAGGGCGGCGGCACGGTTTTTGGCCCCCATCCTAGGTCTTACGCTTTTCGGATGCCGCGCAAGCAACGTCGTTTGGCGCTGAAATGTGTGCTGTCTGACAAGGTGCGTAGCGGCGACTTTATTGTGCTGGATAACCTAGATTTTGCGGCGCCGAAAACGAAACAGGTCGTAAAACTTTTGGGGGATTTTGCCGTAACGCAAAAGACTCTCTTTATCACCGCCGGGGCGGCGGAAAACGTGGAGCGCTCGGCGCGGAATATTCCCGGCGTGAAGGCTATCAACGCAGGTGGGCTGAACGTCTATGACATCTTGCATCATGACAAGCTCTTCATTACGAAGGATGCCATCACCCGTATCGAGGAGGTATTCGCATAATGGAAGCACGGGATATTATCATTCGCCCGGTGGTCACCGAGCGCAGCAGCAACCTCATTGCCGAGGGCAAGTACGTTTTTGTGGTGGATAAGCGCGCCAACAAAATCGAGATTGCCAAGGCCGTGGCGGAAATCTTCAAGGTGAAGGTTGACAAGGTCAACACCATGAACATTCAAGGTAAAAAGAAGCGCATGGGTCGTTTCGTGGGTAAGCGTCCCGACTACAAAAAGGCCGTGGTGAAGCTGGCTCCCGGCGAAGCCATCGAGTTCTTTAAGGCCTAGAAACGGAGGTAGTAAGAGTGGCAGTAAAGAGTTTTAAGCCCTATTCCGCCGGTCGGCGCTTCATGACCGTCTCTTCCTTTGACGAGCTTACCACCGACAAGCCGGAAAAATCACTGCTCAGCCCTTTGCACAAAAAGGGCGGCCGCAACAATCAAGGCCGTCTCACCGTGCGGCATCAGGGCGGCGGCCACAAGCGCCGTTACCGCTTGATTGACTTCAAACGCAACAAGGATGGCATCCTCGCTCGGGTAGCCACCATTGAATATGATCCTAACCGTAGCGCTCGCATTGCGCTCCTAAATTACGCCGACGGCGAAAAGCGTTACATCCTCGCCCCCAACGGTTTGAAGGTCGGGGACAAGGTGGAATCGGGTCCTGAGGCTGACATCAAACCCGGCAACGCGCTTCCCATCAAAAATATTCCCGTAGGCACCATGGTGCATAACGTGGAGCTGAAAATCGGCAAGGGCGCCCAAATCGTGCGTAGCGCCGGCGCCGCCGCGCAGCTCATGGCTAAAGAAGGGGCTTACGCCCAGCTCCGTCTCCCCTCCGGCGAGGTCAGAAAAGTGCATGTGAACTGCCGCGCCACCATCGGGCAAGTGGGCAACTTGGAACATGAGAACATCACCTTGGGTAAAGCCGGTCGCTCTCGTTGGCTGGGTATTCGCCCGGAGAACAGAGGCGTGGCCATGAACCCCAACGACCATCCGCACGGCGGCGGCGAGGGGCGTTCTCCCGTCGGTCGCAAGCACCCCGTTACCAAGTGGGGCAAATGCGCCATGGGCGCCAAGACGCGGCGTAAGAAGCCTTCCGATAAGTTCATCGTGAAGCGCCGCAAGTAAGTAGGCTACCTCGCAATTCGGAAGGAGGATTATTTTGTCAAGATCCATAAAAAAAGGCCCTTTCGTTCAAGAGAGTCTGCTGAAGAAAATCCAGGCCATGAACGAGGCTAACGATAAGAAAGTCATTAAGACTTGGTCCCGGAGTTCCACGATTTTCCCGGACTTCGTGGGTCACACCATTGCCGTTCACGACGGGCGCAAGCATGTGCCGGTGTATGTGACGGAGGACATGGTGGGTCATAAGCTGGGCGAGTTTGCTCCCACCCGTACCTTTAAGGGACACGCCGGGGAAGAGCGTAAGACGTCGCTTAAATAGGGAGGGGAGGAGGAACCGCTATGGAAGCTAAAGCAGTAGCCAAATATGTTCGCATTGCCCCTCGCAAGGTGCGGGTGGTGATGGATCTCATCCGCGGCAAAGATGTGAGCGAGGCTTTCGCTATTTTGAAATTCACCCCCAAGGTGGGAGCGACGGCCATTGAGAAGGTCTTAAAATCCGCCGTGGCCAACGCCGAAAACAATTTCGATATGAATGTGGATAATCTCTACGTTTCCTCGGCCTTCGTGGATCAAGGGCCTACCATGAAACGGATTCACCCCAGATCGCGCGGACAGGCTTTCAAGATTTTGAAGCGCACGTCGCATATTACCGTTGTGGTGGGCGAAAAGTAAAAGGAGGGAAACGGTTTGGGTCAGAAAGTAAATCCCCATGGCATTCGTCTGGGTATCGTGAAGGACTGGGACGCGAAATGGTACGCCGACAAGGACTTTGCCGACAATCTCCATGAGGACATCAACATTCGCAAATACTTGAAGAAGAGCCTACAGGCCGCCGGCGTCCCTAGGGTGGAAACCGAGCGCACCAAGAACCGCCTGAAGCTCACCATTCACACCGCCAAGCCCGGTATGGTCATCGGCAAGGGCGGCTCCGGCATCGAGCAGATTAAAGAGGGGCTTCGGAAATACACCCAGAAGCGCCTTGATATAAACATCGCGGAAATCAAACAGCCGGACATGGACGCGACCTTGGTGGCGGAGAATATCGCCTCCCAGTTGGAGCGTCGTATCGCTTTCCGTCGCGCCATGAAACAGGCGGTGGGACGCACCATGCGCCTTGGCGCTAAAGGCATCAAGGTGGCGGTGGGCGGACGCCTCGGCGGCGCGGAAATCGCCCGTAAGGAATTTTATCGGGAGGGCAGCATTCCCTTGCACACCCTCAGAGCCGACATCGACTACGGCACCGCCGAAGCTCACACCACTTACGGCCGCATTGGCGTGAAGGTGTGGATCTTCAAAGGCGAAATCCTGCCGGAGAAGAAAGAGGCTGCCGCTGAAGGGAGCGAAGCTTAATGTTACTACCGAAGAGAGTGAAATACCGGAAGCAATTCCGGGGTCGCATGAAGGGCAAGGCTCAACGTGGCAACAAGGTAGCTCACGGCGAGTTCGGCCTGATGGCCTTGGAGCCGGCTTGGATCACCAATCGGCAGATAGAGGCCGCTCGTATCGCCATGACCCGTTACATCAAGCGCGGCGGTCAGGTATGGATTAAAATTTTCCCCGATAAGCCCGTAACGGCCAAACCAGCCGAAACCCGTATGGGTAGCGGCAAGGGTTCCCCCGAATACTGGGTGGCGGTGGTGAAGCCCGGTCGCGTTCTCTTTGAGATGGACGGGGTGGCCAAAGAAGTGGCGCAGGAAGCTATGCGCCTCGCCGGTCACAAGCTTCCCATTAAGACCAAGTTCGTGACCCGGGAAGAGACGGAAGGAAAGGCAGAGACGCCCGAGACGGCTGTCACTTTGGATAAGGGAGGTGAAGCAAATGAAGGCTGATGAAATCCGGGATCTGAGCGACGAGGACATGAGCCAGAAGCTTGCTTCCCTTAAGGAAGAACTCTTTAACCTGCGCTTTCAGCACGCTACCGGCCAGCTGGAGAATCCCATGCGTATCAAGGCGGTCAAGAAAGACATCGCGCGCCTTAAGACCATTCAGCGCCAGCGTGAGCTTACGGCTACGGCCTAAAAGGGGAAGGAGGCAACCTGATGAGCGAGAGAAACGAACGCAAGACGAAACTGGGCAAGGTCGTCAGCGATAAGATGCAGAAGACCATCGTAGTGGCGGTGGAAGAGCTGGAGCAGCATAAGCTCTACAAGAAGTCCGTGAAGCGGACGGTGAAGTTCAAGGCTCACGACGAGAATAACGAAGCCCATGTAGGCGATAAGGTTTCCATTATGGAGACCCGTCCCCTGTCGAAAGATAAGCGGTGGCGCTTGGTCAGCATCGTGGAGCGCGCCAAGTAAAAGGAGGTCACACCATGATCCAACAACAGACGATCCTGAATGTTGGCGACAACACCGGTGCCAAGGAAATCATGTGCATCCGCGTGATGGGCGGCTCCTACCGCAAGTATGCCAACATCGGTGATATTATAGTCGCGGCCGTGAAGTCGGCTTCCCCCGGCGGCACGGTGAAGAAGGGGGATGTGGTGAAAGCGGTGGTGGTGCGTAGCGTCAAAGGCTTGCGCCGTCCCGACGGATCTTACATTCGCTTCGACGAAAACGCGGCGGTCATCATCAAGGAAGACAAAACGCCTCGGGGTACTCGTATTTTCGGCCCGGTGGCGCGTGAGCTTCGGGAAAAGGATTTTATGAAAATCGTTTCCTTGGCTCCCGAAGTGCTTTGAGCGTTGATGGTGAGGAGGTGTTATTTTGGCACTCGCTAAGCTGAACGTAAAAAAGGGAGATACCGTCTTGGTACTCTCCGGCAAAGATAAGGGCAAACAGGGCAAGATCATCACCGCCATGCCCAAAAAAGGCAAGGTCATCGTGGAGGGCGTGAACAAGGTGAAACGCCACACCAAGCCCGGCATTAAAGCGCCTCAGGGAGGCATCCTCGATAAGGAAATGCCCATGCCCGTCTGCAAAGTCATGCTCATTTGTCCGGCTTGCTCCAAGGCCACTCGGGTGGCTCACAAAGAGGTCAACGGTAAAAATGTTCGCGCCTGCAAAAAATGCGGCGAGGTCATTGACCAAACGAAATAACTCACGAAAGGAGGAGCATAAGTGGACAGATTGCAGGAGAAATACCGGCAGGAAGTAGTGCCGGCTCTCACGGAGAAATTCGGCTACAAGAACGTCATGCAACTTCCCAAGGTGGAGAAGGTCATCATCAACATGGGCGTGGGCGAAGCGGTGCAGAACCCTAAAGCCCTCGACGCGGCCATTAACGACCTTACTGTCATCTCCGGCCAGAAACCCCTCACCACTCGCGCCAAAAAATCCTTGGCGGCGTGGAAACTGCGGCAGGGTATGGCCATCGGTTGCAAGGTGACTTTGCGCGGCACCCGTATGTATCAGTTCTTGGATAAATTCATGAACGTGGCTCTTCCCCGGGTACGGGATTTCCGGGGCGTGAGCAAGACGGCTTTCGACGGTCGCGGCAATTATGCCGTGGGTATTAAAGAACAGCTTATTTTCCCGGAGATAGACTACGACAAGATTGATAAAATTCGGGGCATGAACATCGTCATCGTCACCACGGCGAAGACCGACGAAGAGGCGCAGGAACTGTTGCGGCTCATGGGTATGCCCTTTAGCGCCTAAGAGGAGGGAGATACATGGCCAAGAAATCCATGGTGGAAAAGTGGAGCAAGGAGCCGAAATTCAAGACTCGCGCCCATAACCGTTGCAAGATTTGCGGTCGCCCCCACGGCTACATGCGTAAATTCGATATGTGCCGTATCTGCTTCCGCGAACAGAGCTACGCGGGCGCCATTCCCGGCGTAACCAAAGCCAGCTGGTAATAAGGAGGATATCGATTCATGGCAATGACTGATCCTATTGCAGATATGTTGACGCGGATTCGCAACGCCAATTCCGTGTTCCATGAAAAGGTGGATATCCCCGCCTCCAAGATTAAGCGGGCCATTGCCGAGGTCTTGAAGGACGAGGGATTTATTAAGGATTACACCTTTACCGAAGATAACAAGCAGGGCATTATCACCGTGGCCTTGAAGTACGGCCCGAAGCGCGAGAAAGTCATCACCGGCCTGAAGCGCGTCTCCAAGCCCGGCCTTCGGCAATATGCCAAGCACAGCGAACTGCCTCGCGTTTTAGGCGGCCTTGGCATCGCCATTATTTCCACGTCCAAGGGCATCATGAGCGATAAACAGGCGCGGCGAGCTGGTCTTGGCGGCGAAGTTATCGCCTATGTGTGGTAAGGGATGGAGGTGCTAAGAGATGTCAAGAATTGGTAGAGCGCCCATCGATATCCCTGCCGGCGTAACGGTAAAGGTTGACGAGAGCAATTTGGTGACGGTGAAAGGCCCCAAGGGCGAACTTTCCCGGAACATTCATCAGGACATTAAGGTAAATGTAGAAGGCGCCGTGATTACGGTGACGCGTCCCTCGGATGACAAAACCCATCGTTCCCTGCACGGTCTGTCTCGCTCCCTCATTCACAACATGGTGGTGGGCGTGACCGAAGGTTTCACCAAGAATTTGGAGATAAACGGCGTAGGTTATCGCGCCCAGAAGCAGGGTAAGAATTTAAATCTTTCGTTGGGCTTCTCGCATCCGGTAGTAGTAGAACCCCCCGAGGGCATTACCTTTGAAGTACCTTCCGCCACCGCCATTACCGTGTCGGGTATCGACAAGGAAAAGGTGGGGCAGATTGCCGCCGAGATTCGCGGCTTCCGCGAGCCGGAGCCTTATAAGGGCAAGGGCATCAAGTACGCCGGCGAGCATATTCGTCGCAAAGAAGGTAAAGCCGGCGCCAAGGGCAAAAAGTAATGGCCGGAAGGAGTGACATCAGTTGCTGATAAAGCAGGATAAGAACAAGGCGCGGCAGAAGCGTCATTTGCGGGTGCGCAATCACATTTCCGGTACTGCCGAGCGTCCCCGGCTGAACGTGTTTCGGTCTCTCTCTCACATTTACGCGCAGGTCATCGACGACACCAAGGGCGTAACCTTGGCGGCGGCCTCCAGCCTCGACAAAGAGTTTAACGGCAAGGGCGGCAACATTGCGGCGGCCAAGTCCGTGGGGGAAATGATTGCGCGGCGCGCGCTGGAGAAGGGCATCAAAGAAGTGGTCTTTGATCGCGGCGGCTATGTTTATCATGGTCGGGTGGCGGCTCTGGCGGAAGCGGCGCGCTCCGCGGGACTGCAATTCTAAAGCGTAAAGGAGGTAAATGAATGGCTAGGAATATGGACAACGAAACTCCCGAGTTCGAGGAGAAGGTTGTATATATCAACCGCGTGGCGAAGGTCGTCAAGGGCGGTCGTCGTTTCTCCTTCAGCGCTCTCGTGGTGGTTGGCAACAAGAACGGCAAGGTGGGCGTAGGTCTCGGCAAAGCCGCCGAAGTCCCCGAAGCTATCCGCAAGGGCGTAGAGGATGCCAAAAAGCATCTCATCGAAGTTGCCCTGAAAGACCGTTCCATTCCCCATGAAATCATCGGGGTTTTTGGCGCCGGACAGGTTCTTTTGAAACCGGCTGCCAAAGGTACCGGGGTTATCGCCGGAGGGCCGGCGCGCGCCGTGTTGGAACTGGCCGGGATTCACGACATTCTGACCAAATCCTTGGGTTCCTCTAATCCCAACAACATGGTGCGAGCTACCATTCGCGGATTGGAGCAATTAAAAAGAGCCGAAATCGTGGCTGCCCTGCGGGGTAAGACCGTGCAGGAAATCTTGGGCTAAGGAGGACGCTATGGCTAAATTAAAAGTTACCTTAAAGCGGAGCCTCATCGGTCGCCCGGATACCCAGCGTCGCACGGTTCGCTCTTTGGGACTCAGGAAAACCAATTCCATTTCCGTACTGCAAGACACTCCCTCTATCCGGGGCGCTCTGCACAAAGTTCGTCACTTGGTGACGGTGGAGGAAGTGGCCGAATAATTGTTTGGCGAGGAGGTGTATGGAAATGAAATTGCATGAACTTGCGCCGGCTCCCGGTTCTCGTAAAACTCGTAATCGGGTAGGTCGCGGCATTGGCTCCGGCAACGGTAAGACCTCCGGTCGCGGCATGAAGGGACAGAAGGCTCGCAGCGGCGGCGGAGTGCGCACCGGTTTTGAAGGCGGCCAGATGCCCTTATATCGCAGACTCCCCAAACGGGGCTTCAAAAACATCTGGGCAAAGGAGTACGCCGAGGTCAACGTGGAGTCTTTGAATCGCTTCGACGATGGCGCCACGGTGGATCCCGTAGCTTTGGTGGAGTCCGGTATTTTGAAAAACGTGCGCGACGGCGTTCGCATTTTGGGAAACGGGGAACTCACCAAGAAACTCAAGGTATGCGCCAACGGTTTTACGCGGAGCGCAGAGACGAAGATCACGGCGGCAGGCGGCCAAATCGAGGTGATCTAAGGTGCTTTCTAGCCTCGCGAACATCTTTAAGATACCGGAGCTAAGACAGCGCGTTATCTTCACCTTGGTCATGTTTGCCATCTTTCGGATGGGTACTCATATTCCCGTACCCGGGGTTGATCCCAGCGCCATTGAGCAGCTGTTTCAAAGCGGCAGTCTCTTAGGCCTCTTGGATTTATTCTCCGGCGGTGCCTTCAGTAAATTTTCCGTTTTTGCCATGAGTATTACGCCCTACATCAACGCGGCCATTATCATTCAGCTTTTGAACGTGGTTATTCCCACTTTGGAGCAATGGTCGAAGGAAGGGCAAGAGGGACACAAGAAAACCGTTAAGGTAACCCGTTACCTCACGGTGATACTGGCCTTTTTCCAAGCCATCGGTATGTCCATTGGCCTCAAGGCCGCCATTTTAAACCCCAGTCCCATAAATATTTTGATTATCGCCATCACCCTTACAGCCGGCACGGTTTTCCTCATGTGGTTGGGGGAACAGATAACGGCGCAGGGAGTGGGCAACGGTATCTCCCTTATCATTTTCGCCGGTATCGTGGCTGCTTTGCCTAAGAATATCGGCACCATCTACAATTATGTGCAAGCCGGTACCATCAGTTATTTCAGCGTCTTTCTCTTTGCGATAATCGCCATCGCTATGATCGTTTTTGTGGTACTGGTGGAAAACGGGTTTAGGCGTATCCCCATATCATACGCCAAGCGAGTGGTAGGGCAGAAAGCCTACGGCGGTCACTCTTCTCACATCCCCCTGAAGGTAACTCAGGCGGGGGTGATTCCCATAATCTTTGCGTCATCCGTGCTGATGTTTCCGGTGACCATTGCCCAGTTTGTTGATGTACCCTGGGTAAAGACGGCGGCCAGTTATTTTGAGTGGGGGACTCCCTTGCAGACGACCATTTATGTCTTGCTCATCATCTTCTTCACTTATTTTTATACTGCGGTCACCGTAAAGATATCGGATATGGCAGAGAATCTGAAAAAATACGGCGCGTTTATCCCCGGGGTTCGACCGGGACAACCCACCGCCGATTATTTAGATCATGTCATGACTCGCATCACGCTGGCGGGAGCATTTTTCCTCGCCTTTATCGCCGTTTTGCCGAACTTAATCGCTTCGGCCACCCACATTCAAGGGGTGTATTTCGGCGGTACGGCGCTCCTCATCGTGGTGGGAGTTGCCCTCAATACCATGAAGCAAATAGAGGCCATGGTAGTCATGCGACACTACGAAGGGTTCATGAAATAGGAGGAAGAGGCAATGTATATCTTATTGATGGGCCCTCCCGGTGCCGGCAAGGGTACCCAGGCCGACATTATCGCCGAAAAGTATTCTCTCCCTCACATCGCCACCGGAGATATGTTCCGAGCGGCGGTGCAGGAGGGAACGGAGCTGGGCAAGAAAGCCAAAGAGTGCATGGATGCCGGCGCTTTAGTGCCGGATGAAGTCACCATCGGCATTGTCCGGGAGCGTCTCCAAAAAGATGATGCGAAGAAGGGCTTCATTTTGGACGGGTTCCCCCGGACGGTACCTCAGGCGGACGCCCTCAAAGATATTTTGGCAGAGCTTGGCATTTCTCTCACGGCGGCCATAAACATCAATGTCCCCACGGAGGATTTGGTGGAGAGGGCGGTGGGACGTCGCGTGTGCAAAGGTTGCGGCGCGGCCTACCACATTAAATTCAATCCCCCCAAGGTGTCCGGAGTGTGTGACAGTTGCGGCGGCGCGCTTTATCAGCGAGACGATGACAGCGCCGCTACCATGATTAGCCGTTTGAGCGTCTATGAAGAGAACACAAGACCCCTCATCGACTACTACAAAAAGGCCGGGCTATACCGCGAGCTGGACGGCAGTCAAGCTATTGAAAAGGTTACGGCTGATTTTATCGCGGCCTTGTCGGCATAAGGAGCAAGATAATGTCAAAACAAGATGTCATAGAGGTCGAAGGCAAAGTCCTAGAGGCTCTTCCCAACGCCATGTTCCAAGTGGAACTGGAAAACGGTCATGTGGTCTTGGCGCACGTCTCCGGTAAAATTCGCATGAATTTCATTCGCATCCTTCCGGGGGACAGAGTCACTATCGAGCTTACCCCCTACGACCTTACCCGGGGACGCATTACTTACAGATTTAAATAGCAGGAGGTAGCACCATGAAGGTTAAGCCGTCCGTGAAGCGGATTTGCGAGAAGTGCAAGATCATCAAGCGCAAGGGGCGCGTCATGGTGATTTGCGAGAATCCCAAGCATAAGCAGCGTCAGGGCTGATACTAAGTAAAGGAGGTGCATGTTTAATGGCACGTATTGCCGGTGTAGATTTACCCCGTGACAAGCGGATCGAGATTGCCTTGACTTATGTCTATGGCATAGGACTCAAGACCTCCCAGCGGCTTCTAAAGGTGGCTGGGGTGAACCCCGATACTCGTACCCGGGATCTCACGGAGGATGAAGTGGTAAAACTTCGTGATGCCATCGATAAGGAGAACGTGGCCGTGGAGGGTGATCTCCGTCGGGACGTTCAGATGAACATCAAGCGACTCGTTGATATCGGCTGCTATCGTGGCCGTCGTCATCGTCTTGGTCTTCCTGTCCGGGGGCAGAATACGAAGAACAATGCTCGTACTCGCAAAGGCCCGAAAAAGGCAGTAGCCGGTAAGAAGAAGGGCTAAAGCCTAAGGAGGATTAAAACGTGGCTATAAGAAGAACGACGCGGGCGAAGAAGAAAGTCCGCAAGAATATCGAATACGGCGTGGCGCACATCAGCTCCACCTTTAACAACACCATCGTGACGCTGACGGACAGAAGCGGCAACGCTCTGTCTTGGGCATCGGCCGGGGGCTTGGGCTTCAAGGGTTCGCGCAAGAGTACCCCTTTTGCGGCGCAAATGGCGGCAGAGGTTGCCGCTAAGGCCGCTATGGAACACGGCCTCAAGCAAGTGGAGGTTTATGTGAAAGGCCCCGGCGCCGGGCGCGAGGCGGCTATCCGCTCGCTTCAGGCCACGGGCTTAGAGGTGAACATGATTAAAGATGTCACCCCCATTCCCCACAACGGTTGCCGTCCGCCTAAGCGTCGGAGAGTGTAATAGGAGGTGCAGATTTAGATGGCAATAGACAGAACTCCCGCTCTGAAGCGTTGCCGTTCCTTGGGAATCGAAGCGTCGGTCATTGGCCGCGCCAAAACTTCCAAGCGTCAGGCGCGTCGCACGAATCGGAAAGTCAGCGAATACGGCCTCCAGCTGAAGGAAAAGCAGAAGGCCAAATTCATCTACGGAGTGCTGGAAAAGCAGTTCCGGGGATATTACGATAAAGCCAAGAAGATGCAGGGGGTCACGGGTGAAAATCTCCTGCTCCTCCTCGAACGTCGCGTTGACAACGTGGTTTATCGGTTGGGCCTCGCGAACACTCGCCGTCAAGCGCGGCAGGTGGTGCGTCACGGCCATATCACGGTCAACGGCAAGCGCCTCGACATTCCCTCGGCCTTGGTGTCCGTGGGAGACGTGGTAGCGGTGGCGGAAAAGAGCGCCGGCAACGCTTTCTTTAAGGCGCTGAAGGAAACCAACAACGCCCTCTCCGCTCCGGCATGGCTGTCGGCCAATCAAGCCGGTCTCACGGGTACGGTAACGCGATTCCCCAACCGGGAAGAGATAGATGTGCCGGTGAACGAGCAGGCTATCGTCGAACTTTACTCCCGGTAATAGTGATTAGGTCATCACTATAAGAGGAGGATACAGATGATAGATATCGAAAAACCGAAAATCGAGATAGCGGAGATAAGCGAAGACACCCGCTATGGCAAGTTCATCTGCGAACCTTTGGAGCGGGGCTACGGCACCACTTTCGGCAACAGCCTGCGCCGTATGCTTCTGTCCTCCTTGGAGGGGGCGGCCATTACCTCCATTCGGATAGATGGGGTACTCCATGAATTTTCCACCATTCCCGGCGTCCGGGATGATGTCACTAATATCGTCTTAAACCTCAAACAGCTTTGTTTGAAAATGCAGGGTAACGAACCCCACATCATACATCTTGATGTGGAGGGAGAGCGAGAGGTAACGGCGGCGGATATTGTCACCGGCGATGACATCGAGGTCTTGAATCCCGAGTTGCATATTGCAACGCTCAACGAAGACGGGAAACTCAAAATCGAGATGACGGTGGAGCGCGGCCGAGGTTACAGTCCGGCGGACAAGAACAAGAAGGCCGACGACATCATTGGCATTATCCCCATTGACTCCATTTTCTCCCCGGTAAAACGGGTTAATTATACCGTGCAAGATACCCGGGTAGGGAATGTAATGGATTATGATCGTCTGATACTGGAAGTTTGGACGAACGGCTCGCTGAGGCCGGAAGAAGCCGTATCGAAAGCGGCCGGCATTCTCGTCATGCACCTGAGGCTGTTTCAGAATATGGACGGCGGTTTTGATGAGAATGAAGTAGAGGAGGCGTCGTTCCCCGAAGAGGAAGAGGATGACAATTCCAAGGTTTTGGAGATGACCATAGAGGATTTGGATCTCTCCGTGCGCTCCTTTAATTGTCTGAAGCGCGCCGAGATAAATACGGTGGCGGATTTGATTGCCAAGAGCGAAGATGACATGATGAGGGTCAGAAACCTAGGCCGCAAGTCCTTGGAGGAAGTCAAGCACAAGCTGGATGAATTAGGCTTGGCCTTGTCGGAGAACAAGGAATAAGAAAATGAGTAATGAAGAGAGGGAAATAAATGAGCTACCGTAAACTGGGGCGGGATTCCAGCGCGAGAAAAGCGCTCTTTTCCAGCATCCTCACCTCCTTCTTCGAGCATGGCCGCATAGAAACCACGGAGGCCAAAGCCAAAGAGATAAGAGGATTAGCCGATCGGCTCATTACGCTGGCCAAACGAGGCGACCTAAGCGCGCGCCGTCAAGCCATTGCGAAACTGGCTGATGAAGCCGTGGTACGCAAGCTCTTTGACGAGATAGCCGGCAAATACGCCGAACGTCAAGGAGGCTACACGCGGATACTGAAGCTCGGCCCACGCCGGGGCGATGCCGCTCCCATGGTGATAATCGAGCTGGTGTAAGACAAAAAAGACCGTCATCATCCGTTGTGGATGGTGGCGGTTTTTTTTGGAAGTACTTGAGAAATGGAGGGAGCTAGCTTGAGCAAGTTGTTGAAAAATCATGTACACGGCTTTTTTCATGAAGTTACATCTGGCTGTACCCTTTGGCAATGGTCTCCGAGGAAAGGGCAGTAACAGCTTTAATGGCGGCATCGTCATAGCCGAGTGCGGCCATGCTACGGGTGAAAGTGTCAAAGGCCTCATTGTAACCGGCACTATGCGCCGCTTCCAAATCTTCCCTCATAAAATCTCTCAGCGCCTCGCACATTTTGGAATCCTCCTTTCGTAGTTCTTCGTAAAGATCTGGGTTTTCTTTTAGCGAAAGCTGTAATATCGAGTCCGCTAACTCTCTGTGCCGAACGTCCGTGGTGAGTCCCAACATTTGAATGAATTTTTCAGCATCCTCTTTGGACGGATTCTGTTTTTGTAACCTTAGCGGTCACGGTACTTTTGGAGCGATAGTATCAGCCCGGCGTAGGTGGGTGTTTCTCTGTCCATGACATCCCTTCTTTAGGTTTGGTTCTCCCATGGTTTATGCACTCCTATCTGTTGGGGGTATTATAGCATAGTGTGGGGGTAGGAGCAAAAATTTTTTGTTTTTGGCACCCAGTCAGCCGACACGGGGTGGAGCCTCTGTAGCGAGATGCTATGGGGAGGTTTTTGTAGGTTGGGAAAATTGGTTGAAAAACCTGAAAAAATTTATGAGGAATTTTGCGAATATGTCTTGACGGGGTGGGGGCAGACGTGGTAACATGTATGCGGTGAACTAGGAGTGGTGCGTTGACTATATTTATTTTTTTGGGGGGATTAGGTAATGAACAAATTAAAGATAATTTTCAGTTCGGTCATGTTTCTCATTATTCTTTTGCAATCGACTACATACGCTAATAAGCCTGTAAAAGATTTTTTTGATGCAGAGCAAGCACATGAGTCAATCAATCAGATTATGCATCAAGATGGTTATCAACTAACAATTTCTCCATTGTCGTATCAAGGTAAAAACAAATATGATATGGATATCTATATTTCACATACATCGACTGGGAAAAATGATATTATTTTTTACACACAAGGAAACAAATTAGATAGTGTGCGTATATTAAAAAAACATAACGAGAGGGAGTCAGTGCAGGTAGAGTTTGGTATTTTGTTTTATATCGGTTTAACTGAAAAAGATATATGGAATATGATGGACAGTAAAGTTAAAGCAATAGATAGTTTCACAAAAACGGTTTATGTGGAAAGGGCTTTTTGCAAAAACATAAACAAAGAAATTATAATCATTAATACGGTAACTATAGATGGGGGCGATGAAATAATAGGAGCAGAATGACTTATGCCCTAAGCAACGATATTGGTTCTTATGGTAAAAAATGCTCCAAATAATAAAATGGGCTTTATGCTTGTTGCTACAGATTCATAGATTATGTGATTTTAGGAGGGGGATGGGTATGGCAAAGAAAATATTTTTGATTTTCCCTTTGGTATGTTGTATATGCTTCAGTTGTTTGGTAGCCTTTGCTAATACGAAGAACAATGATAATTACTTCGCTCAACGTTTTTTTGTAGATGCAAAAAAAGGCGTTGAAATTTGTCGCACTGAAGACGGCTACTATTTTTGCGGAGTGATAGCACCGCTTCCTTGGAAACATGATAATTATCGTATTTACGGATCTGATGGTTCAAGTGGCAGTAAATGGGATTATACTTTTTCTGTTCCCGTTATGAAAGTGGATATCGATAAAGTAATAGATAAGAGAGTCTATCATTTTTATCGAAACAGGGAAAGTAGGAAGTGGTCTGTAATATATAAATCTGCAGTAAATGGTACAGTGACTGAGGAGTATCAACTCGTTGACAATTCCGTGGAAAAAGCCATATTTAAATTTGGTATTAATTATTTGAGAAGATCTATACCATAATTTACGGCCACCTTGGGTAGTAATACTGATAGACATGGCAAAGGAGTGCTAGAGTTTGATGTTCACAATGGTAAAATATATCAAATACAAGTTTGGTGATTATATGCGGTGAAAGTAGGGTGATAAATATCGTGTGTATCAACAGGGATAAGAAATTTCTCAATTTATTAACTGGTAACGATTATGAAGGAACGATAGAAAAAGGTTGCCTGTTACACTATACCTCAGCGGAAGCAGGTGTCAACATATTAAGAAGCCAAAAATTTTGGTTGCGTAATGCCCAACTGATGAACGATATTGAAGAACTGAAAACCGGTGCTAAAGCTATTGCGAAGCATTATTTCATGCTTGGTTATGACGAATTACCTACAAAAGTTAGAGAGATAATCGAGCAAAGCGAAGAGAAATGGGGCAAATACACACATATCTTGTCCTTGGCTAGAGAAGAGAAGGAATATAATGAAGCGAAGGACGGTCGTCTTTCTATGTGGCGAGCCTATGGAATGCCTTACGGAGTAGCTTTCGTATTCAATCAGAAGATGCTATGTGAGAATATCGACCACAAATATACGATATACCCTGTCTTATACAACGATGAGAATAAAATTAAAACAGTGCTACAAAACATAAGATCCGCAGATGAGAAACAGGAATTCCTAGAGAGGCTATATTACTTGGTCAAGCATAATGGTTTCAACGAGGAAAACGAGTGGCGTATAGTCTATAACAGTGGCAAATTCCGTTGTAAATGTTCGCCATGTCCCATGCGAGATATAGTTGCAATAAAGGGGATAGCTCAGGAAATAGTAAAACTACCATTTGATCTTAATGCACTCGAACGTATTATCATCGGCCCGTCCGCAAACGCAGAAAATATAGCAGATGCATACAGACGACTGGTTGCGGAGGCATTGCTTAAAAGTGGAAACAAAGGTAAGCTTGATAAGAAGGATGGGAGAGCGAAAGAAACAGAAGCTATAAGCAAAGCCGAGACTATGGTAACAATATCCTCTATCCCATACCGTGGGTAGACGGTATGCGAGATGTATATTAACAGTAATGGAATTTTTAATTTACGAAGTTGATGACCAAAACCATGCATTAAACGTAGATATCACTGATACGGAACTCCTTGTTGCAATCTCAATTTCAGCCGTAACTTCATCAGCAGGCTTCTAGTGCCGCCCAAGGCATGGGGATGTCACTGAACTCTTTCTTGGAAAAGGCCGTTAGGGACGAACTCAAGTTATACAAAGTGATTCCACGCAGTAATCCCGTTGTCTTTGGGAGGTAGGCGAGAGCCATATAAGATGATGCGATTGTAGCGATGCTGCACACGAAATCATTGGTATGGGGCTTTTCCCTGCAGAGCAGGCAAGTTACGCAGTAAAGTTATAAAAAGCATGACAATATTCACCGAAGTAGGCAACTGTCGGGGCGATGCCGCTCCTATGGTGCTCATCGAGTTGGGGTGAGAATAGAAAAAGACCGTCATCATCCGGGGGGAGTTTTTGTGGATGGTGGCGGTCTTTTTACATCATCAGGCGTTGATGAGTGCGCTAAACTGCTTCTGCTCGGCGAGGGGAATTTTCAAGGCATCCATGGCCTTTTGTGCATTAAACCCCAAGGTTTCCATAAGACTGCGGATGGAGGCGATGATGCCTTCCTCGCGACCTTCCTCGCGACCTTTTTCAAGGCCATCGTTAAATCCCTTACGCAAAATATCCTTAGCTTCGTAATCAATCAGTTTTCCCTTCACGATATGTTCAACTCCTTCCCGTACATTTTGGTAATTCCGGGCAATCAAGGCCAAAACGTGAGTGATAGCGGCGCAAAGAGCATTTTTGGTGTAGGCGGTTATCTTTCCGGCCTTCTGTAACTCGTCGAGTTTTTGTTGAATGAGTTTGTACTCGTCTGTAAGTTGCTTGAATTTGGCCGCATTGTCTTCGTATTCTTGGAACTGCTTTTCATGGCTGAAGATGTAGAAGGGCAGGAAAAACAAGAGCCTCCTATCAAAAATTTCTTCTAGGCTGTACTTTTGCACTTTGACGATTGGCACATCATAGCCTGTTTCGCCGCCGGGAGTTTTTACTTTAACGCGCATTGTGTCCGGCGTTTTGTCTGAGTAACGCAGGGCAATGACCGCCGAGTGGGGGAAAGATACGGTGAAGGTATATCCTTCCCTCATGCCATCTTGCAAGGCAATCTGGGCATCGTACTCGAATATTCGTACGACAATAGAAGCGTCGAGGTCTGTCTCACATTCGATATGATACCGCTTTACTGCGCCGCCTGAGCTGACGATGACGAAGTTGGAGTCGGTGATGCGCTTATCCAATACGCCGCCGTCTTGGCTCAGATATTGTTCGTTGGGGGCGAAGATAACTTTTTCGCGCCCGGTGTAGTGTTCGCCAAACGCCTCGTTCACCACGGGGATAATCAGCTCCCGGCAGTCGTTCAGTAACGTGCGGAACGAGTCATCATAGGCTGTTGCGCTTGGTTCTGCCATTGATATGCACTCCTATCTTTGGGGGTATTATAGCAGATTGTGGGGGTGGGGGCAAAAATTTTTTATTTTTGACACCCATCTGGCGTGGGGTGGAGCCGCCGTAGCGATATGGGATGGGGGCGTTTTTTTAGGTTGGAAAACCGTTGGGAAAAATTCCAAAAAATTGGTTACAGTTCAGCCTTCCTAACCACGATATCTAGCATCAATGCTCTGTGCCTCCACAATATCTAGTACATTTATGCTAAAACAATCATGCTTTTGCTTCCCCAAATTTAGCGAAAAAGTTACCAAACTACTATATATTGTG
>JAFVEM010000003.1 GCA_017476005.1 Selenomonadaceae bacterium
GGCGCCGTTGGGGCCGATGATAGCGGTGCGTTTGCCTTCCGGAAAAGTTAAGGTGATGCCGTGGAGAATTTCCTTTGTGTCGATATAAGCGCTGACGTTATGCGCCGTCAAAATCATGTCAAAGCTCCTTTCTGAGCAAATAGAGGAAAAAAGGCGCTCCGGCTATTGCCATGATTATCCCCACGGGAAGTTCTGCGGGAGAAAAGGCGGTACGCGCCAAAGTGTCGCTTAACGTCACTACGGCCACCCCTAAAATCGCCGCCCCCGGTAGCAGAAAACGATAATCGGAGCCAACGATGAGCCTTGCCACATGGGGAACGATCAGCCCCACAAAGCCTAGGAGACCGGCTACCGAAACAGCGCTGGCCGCGAGAATCGCCGCCACCGCCGTCATAAATATTCGCGTCATTTCCACTCGCAAACCTAAACCTTTGGCCACCTCGTCACCCAGTTGCAAAATGTTCAGATGTCGCGCTCCTCCCAGCGCCAAAACAAAACCGATCACGGCGTAAGGCCAAATTATTTCCACATGCGTCCAACTTCGCGCCGACAGTCCTCCCACCATCCACATGAGAGCGCCGTGTACCCGGTCGCTGTAAAAGATCAACATGGCGGAGATTCCCGCCCCCAAAAAGGCCGACACGGCCACTCCGGCCAAAATTATGCGAATGGGGCGAATACCGTTCTTCCAAGCCAAGATATAAATGCACAGCGCCGCCCCCATGGCGCCCAGAAAGGCCGCCGGCGTCACCAGCCCCGGGTACTCCGGGAACATGAGCATGACCATAATCCCTGTGAGTCCTGCCCCGGAAGAAATGCCAATAATGTGAGGATCGGCCAACGGATTTTTCATTATGCCCTGCAAAATAGCCCCGGCCAGCGCTAAATTCATGCCCACTAAGGCCGCTACCACCGTGCGCGGTAGTCTGATGTTTAAGAGAATCTGCCCGTGGGTGGTTTGGGTAATCCCTCCCGTGAAGGCTTGCCAAATCTCCGGTAGGCTGATTTTTACCGAGCCTTGGGTGATGCTGAGGCCTAGACCTATACAAGCCAAAAAGGCGAATGCCGCGAGGAGTAACATTCGCCTTGAGCCACCTTGGTTTTCACTTGCCATCCTGCACCTCGGGATAAATTTGCCCTGCCATATAGGTCACCGCCTCCGGGTAGTGAATGCCGGGACTCAAGAGAAACATATCTTGGGGCAGATAATACACTCTTTTGTCGCGAATGGCCGCTACCGTCTGCCAAGCAGAGCTTTCCGCGAACATTTCCTCCATGCCGGCCTTTATTTCCTCAGGTTTGCCCATGCTGGTGACAAAGATAATTTCCGGATTCAGTTCCACTAAAGTTTCCATACTGTAGGGCGCGGCATCGGGATTTTTTTCCATAGGGGTCAGTCCTGCGGCCACATTCTCCCACCCCAGCATTTTCACGATGGAACCGGCAATACTGCCGTCAAGTTGTACGCTTAATCCCTGATTGGTGCTGTGAAGTACGCAGACGCGACGACTGACGCTCGGAATTTTTTGCCTCGTTTCTTGGATTTTTTTATCCATGTCGGCGATGATTTCCTCGCCTAATTTAGGGTTACCCACTACGCCGGCAAACAGCACCAATTCATGCTTCACGTCTTTATAACTCTTCATATCGACAACCAAGGTTTTTATGCCGCTCTCTTCCAGAACCGGCACCAATTTTTCATTCATGCCTTTGTTGACGATGACGAGATCCGGCTCGCAAGAGAGAACTTTTTCCACGTCAATCTGAAAAACCTGTCCCACGCTGGCCTTGTCTTTGGCGTATTCGGGCATCTTTGTCTTGGAGTCGGGTCTGCCCACTACGTCGCCCCCCACGGCGTGTAGCGGCTCCAAAAAAGAAGCGGAGGTCACGACAATGCGTTCTGGTTTCGCCGCCAGTTCTACTTTTCGCCCGGCATCATCCTCCAAAACGGCGAAGGCTTTGCTCGCGCTACCCGTTTCTTTGGTTTGACCGCAACCGGCGGCCAAGGTTAGCATCAAAAGGCCAAGGATTACCCATAGGCCACGTTTCATTGGCGTAGTCTCCTTTCTTATGGTTTTATTGCTCGTAAGCTAAGTCGCGAAACTTGGTAAATTCTTTTTGGAATAAAAGTTCCACTGTGCCGATAGGGCCGTTGCGGTGCTTGGCGATTATGACTTCGGTGATATTTTTGCGCTCCGTAGCCGGGTCGTAATAATCTTCGCGATACAGAAACATGACGATATCCGCATCCTGCTCTAGGGAGCCGGACTCCCTAAGATCGCTGAGCATGGGGCGTTTCACCTGTCGGGACTCCACGCCGCGAGAAAGCTGGGAGAGGGCGATCACCGGCACATTCAATTCCCTCGCCAGCGCCTTCAGGGATCTGGATATCTCCGAAATTTCCTGCTGGCGATTTTCACCGGTGCCGATGGCGCGACCTTGCATGAGTTGCAAGTAATCAATAACGATGAGATCCAGCCCCTGCTCCGCCATTAAGCGTCTGGCTCTGGAACGGAGTTCCATAACGGTAATACCCGGAGTGTCGTCAATAAACAGTTTGGCCTTAGACAATTGTCCGGCCACATCCAAAATGCGATACCATTCTTCGTCGGTCATTTCTCCCGTGCGAAAGCGTTGCGCTTCAATGGTACCTTCGGAACTTATTACCCGTTGCACCAGTTGCTCTTTGGACATTTCCAACGAAAAAAAAGCCACTGTTTTGCCGTGAATGGCGGCGTAAGACGCGATATTGAGGGTAAAGGCGGTCTTTCCCATGGAAGGTCTGGCCGCCACTAAAATCAAATCCGAAGCCTGCAAGCCGCTGGTATAGGTGTCAAGATCCTTAAACCCCGAAGAAATTCCCGTGAGCCCCCCGTTAGCCTCGTAGATTTTTTCGATATTGTCGATGGTGCGAAGCATGATTTTTTTGATGTGTTCAAAACCATCGGCGTTATCCCGGGCGGTGACGTTCATTATTTTCCGCTCGGCATCGTCCATAATGTTTTCCAGCTCGTCGGTGCCTTCGTAAGCCTGGGCGGCTATTTCCGTGGCCGCCCCGATAAGGTGCCGGAGCTGTGATTTTTCCCGGACAATCTTCGCGTGATACACTACATTAGCCGCCGTGGCCACCGCATTGGAGAGTGCCGCCACAAAAGCAATGCCCCCCACCTTATCCAGCTCTTCTTTTTTCTTGAGCTGTTCCGTGAGGGTTACTATATCCACCCCTTCGTTATTCGCCGCTAAATCCCCCATGGCGATGTAAGTAAGGCGGTGCGCCTCCCGGTAAAAATCATCTGGTTTAAGTATCTCATGAGCCTTACTGATGGCCTCCGGGTCTATCATCATGGCGCACAGCACCGCTCGCTCGGCATCCACATTTTGCGGCGGAACTCGCTCGTTCACTTTTCTTCCTCCTCGGGGGCAAAAATATAGCTAAACGCCTCTTCGGCGCTCGCCACAGGATGAATATCCAGCCCCAAATGATCCTCCGGGATGTCCTTAGCGTTCTCCTTGGGGATTATAAGGGTCCTAATGCCGGCTTGTTTGGCGCCGTAGGCTTTTTCAAAAACGCCTCCCACGGGACGGACTCTCCCCTGGAGGGAAATCTCCCCGGTGACGGCCACGTCTTGCCGAATCCGGCGACCGGTGAGGGCGCTGACGATAACGGCTAAAATGGCCGTCCCGGCGCTGGGGCCGTCGATGTTACCGCCGCCGATGACGTTGATGTGCAGGTCGTAATCTTCCATATCCTTGCCGGTGGTGGCGCGAACCACCGAAGCAGCGTTAAAAACGGAATCCTTGGCCATGCTGCCCGCCGTTTCGTTGAATCGCACCTTGCCTTTCCCGGTTTCATGCGCCGGAAAGGCCACCGCCTCAATTTCGATCACGGAGCCTAAAAAGCCCACCACGCCTAAGCCGAAAATATGTCCCACTATCGCCTCGGCAGAGGCTTTTTTCGTAGCAAATTGGAACAGGCGACTTACCTGCGCCACCTCGTAAATATCCTCGTGGGTAACGGTCAACGGCGTTTTGGCCAGACTCACCGTCGGCGTATTCTTTTCCGTCTCGTCCCGGCGATTTAACGCCAAACTGTAAGCATCTGCCAAGATGTTAATGGCCTTGCGCCCCTCCACGGTATATTCGCTGATGAGGGTAGCCACCTTAGGCTCCAATTCCACATGCAGTTTTTTGGCGGCATTGGCCACGATGAGTTCGATATGCTTGGGCGTCAACGGCTCAAAATAAATTTCCGCGCAACGAGAGCGCAACGCTGGGTTTATGTGCGCCGCATCGCGAGTGGTGGCGCCGATGAGAACAAAATCCGCCGGCGCCCCTTCCTCGAATAATTTTTTGATGTAGGGCGGCACCCGTTCGGCGGTGGGGTCATAATAAGCCGACTCGAAAAAAGCGCGCTTGTCCTCCAAAACTTTTAATAATTTGTTCTGGAGCATCTCGTCCATTTCGCCGATTTCGTCGATGAAGAGGATGCCGCCGTGAGCATCCGTTACGAGGCCGGGTTTCGGTTCCGGTACGCCGTTATCCGCCAGATTCTTTTGCGCGCCCTGATAAATAGGGTCATGGACGGAACCCAAGAGGGGATTGGTCATATCCCGAGGATCCCAGCGCAGGGTGGTGCCATCGGTTTCCACGAAAGGCGCCTCTTTGGCAAAAGGGGAGCGCGACATTTCCTTGGCGGCTTCCAGCACCAACCGGGCGGCGGTGGTCTTCCCCACCCCCGGTGGGCCATAGAGAATAAGATGCTGAGGGTAGGGGGAGCTTAATTTGGCCAGCAGGGATTTCACCGCCCGTTCTTGTCCTACGATTTCCGGCAAAGTAGCCGGACGCAAAAGTTCCATGACGGACTGTGTCAGCTTAATTTTTTCTAAAGCCTCCAGCTCTTCCCGTTTTTTTTGGTCGTGGGGAGTTTCAAAATCTCCTTTTTCCTCTTTTAACACCTGCAAACGAATGTCTTTCACATAGTCGTCGTGGTCTTGTTCCAGTCGCTCGTTTATTTTCCGCTCGATATTGTCCTCCACGCTGCGTCTGGCCAGAATGTCGGCCACCCGTTCGGAAAGCTCGACAATGACCTGAGGGATTTCCTCCTCGGTAGGTACATGGGTCAGCGTAGGATTTTCCTCCAAAATGCGTTGCAAGGCCAAAATGCGTTCCCCCCGATCCCCGGAACGGAGGTAACGCAGGGCATCCACCTTTCCCGCTTGGATGACGATTTTATCAGACCCCAAGGCATCCGCCAGCACCGTGTAGAGCGCCGCTATCTCCCGGTCTAAGTCGGAAGGGGAATAGGACTGTTCTGCCGGAGAATTATGGCCGCTGAACCGCTTAATAATTTTCTGCCACCACCCCATGAGTCAGCCTGCCACAACCTGCACTTGAATGGTGCTGACTACTTGGGGGTGAATTTTAATTACGGCCTCGTAAGTTCCTACGCCCAGCACTTCGCCTTTGATGGCTATTTTCCGCCGATCGATGTCGATATTTTGTTTTTTCAGGGCTTCCGCCACGTCTTTGCCGGTAACGGAACCGTAGAGCTTGCCCCCATCTCCCACCTTCACCGGAATGGAAACCGTCACTTTCTCCAGTTGCGCCGCCATGAGACGAGCCTCATCGGCGGCCATGGCTTCCCGTCTGGCCTTGGCGGCGGCTTGGGCCTGCGCCACATTCACGTTGGCGGCGCTGGCCGGTTTGGCTAAACCCTTGGGCAGGAGGAAGTTTCGGCCGTAGCCTTCGGCCACTTCCACAATGTCCCCCTTCTTGCCCAATTTTTTTACGTCCTGCTCAAGTATCACTTTCATACTGCGCTTATTCATGGCTCCTCCTATGTAATAAAGGTTCATAAAGGATTTATCGTCATTTCGTCTGCATTTTGTCTGCATTTTTCATTTGTCTGCGTTTTACGATGCATCGCCTCGACTATATTTAATGCTTCTTGTTGCATTTCCTCGGTAACATGGGTATAGACGTTAGCCGTTATATTTATGTCTTTCTGGCCTAACCTCGATGCCACAGCCCTTAGGGTTGCCCCACCCTCCGTCAAGGCCGTGGCGTGAGTGTGCCGAAAGGAGTGCGCGTTCGTTCCGAGGCGCGTCATAGCTTTTACCCCGGCACCATAGCTAACATAACGACCATCCTCTCGCGTACACACCATTTGTATCACGCTTTCAGCGTTTCGGTCAAGCAATCCCTTAGACACACTTTGCAATACCTGATTATCCTCTAAGAGCACATAGACGTAGCTCGCGCCTAACCGCATTTCATTACGGGACTGCCGCAGTCGCCACTCTTTAAGCATTGATATAACCTCGGTGTCGATTAAAAGGTCGCGAGAGCTACTGGGAGTTTTAGGTTTAGTGATTAAATCCCCAAGGTTACATAAGTGCTTCAGTTGTTGCCTAACCTTAATGACGCCTTTTTCTAGGTCTATTTTATCCCACGTCAAGCCTAAAATCTCGCCTATTCGCATTCCTGTATAATAAGCCAATACTACCGGGACGTGATAGGGATGACCGAAAGGGTACTGCTCCAGCATTTGCTTGATGGCTTCTGCTGATATAACCTGCCGGTCAACAACGCGTCGGGGCGCAGACTTAGGCACTCTGAGAGACTGCGCGGGATTGGCCACAATAAGTTCTGCCGGATATACGGCATACTGCAGCGCACAGTGCAACGTCCCTTTGTAGGAATTTATCGTATTATAGGACAGGCCGTCTTTATACATGACCGACAGCATATTATCCACGTCGCGTGCTTTCAACTCCTGAAGTATAATACTCCCTAGATGCTGGTTGATTCTTTTTATTCGCCTTGTATATACTTCAATAGTGGATAGCGCGTTATTGTGTTTCATATGCTCCAGCCACTTGGCCAAATATTCTTTTACAGTTATTCTCTCGCTGGTTATCCCGATATTCCCGTGCTTCCAATCGGCAAAAGCGGTTACTCCTGCCTCATAGGCTTCCTTCTTCGTCGGGAAGCCACCTTTTTCAACCACC
>JAFVEM010000054.1 GCA_017476005.1 Selenomonadaceae bacterium
AGATTCGCAGATTGCGGAGCAACAGCGGATTTTGAAGGAGCTGAACGATAAGAAGAGCCAGTCCCAAAGCAAGGAAATGCAGGATAAACTCAGCAAGATTGAAAAGCAGTTGACGGATTTGAAGAATAAGCCCAGCTATGACGCGCAAGGGGCTATTGAAGCGATTGCAGGGCAGATAGTGGAACTGCGGCGGCAGATAGAGGCGACTACTGAAACACAGGCAAAGATCGCCGAAATTCTGGATAAATTGGAGAAACGGGATAAAGAGGAAAAAGCGCAAGCAGTGGCGGTAGCGGATAACGCTTACAACGGTACGGCGGCGACGCGTAAGTTTTTGGTCAATCCCGGTGGGCAGGGTAGCGACGTGGGGTTTACACAGGACGCTATCAACAGTCAAGGCAATTCCACCATGATTTTTTCCTATGCGCCCAATCAGCTCTATAAAATTTATTGCCGCAAGGGGTATCTCACCGATTTGGCGTTTAAGAAGGGCGAAAGTATTCAGTTTGTGGGCGGTGGCGACACGGCAGGTTGGATGGTCAGCGACAGTACCGTCGACGGTGTGCCGCATCTCTACATAAAGCCGGTGGTCGATACCGGAACCACTAATTTAATTGTTACCACCGACAAACATAGCTACCAGATAATCCTCAACACCTCGGATTGGTACAATCCTATGGTTCAATGGACTTACGAGGTGGAGGATGGTGAAACGAATTTATTGCGGCAAAAGCAAAACGAACGCATTACCACGGGAACTACGAAGGCCGGACACGTTGAGGATTTGGACTTTAATTTTGAAATATCCGGCGGCAGTAATAAGCCGGTGATGGTTTTCACCGATGGGGAGCAGACCTACATCAGATTTTCCAAGGCTGTGAACAAAAAATCGCCGCTTTTTGTGCGCGAAGCCGGAAAAAAGCAGATGTCTTTGGTGAGCTACCGGATTAAAGATAATTATTTTATTGTGGAGAAAGTCTTTGATATGGCGCAGATTCGTTTGGCCGAAAATGACGTTATCACCATCAAACACAAATGAGGAGGTTGAGGTGATTGCTCAGTTTCAAAGATTTTAAGGTACTGTGGAAAAATCGTTTTGGAAAAAGCGCGCCTAAACCCGATGTCGCAGATGAAGACGACGAAGAAAAACTGCCCGAAAAGGCTCAAGACAAGGAACCGGGCAAAGTCAAAATGGTTGGCGGCGAACACGGGCAGGTTTACGGCGTTAAGCGAAAAATTATCAGCGGCTTTGTGGTGGTGTGTCTTTTGGTGGTGGGTTTGGCTTTGGCGTTTAACATGAGCGACAAAAAAGACAAAGGGAAACGACCGGCGCAACCTGCCAGACAAGAGGAAGCCGCTACCGCCAAAGGCGAAGGTATCACCGCCGATGCGGACGATTACGCCGCGCTTTTCCGCGCCGACGAAACAGCAAGGCGACGTGGGGCGCAAAACCGCACGACCAACACCAATAACGGCAGCACTTCTCCCACCGCCGACAACGACGCGACCAACGACGCTGTCACCGCCGGGGCAACGGTGGCGCGAAACGAACGACAACGGGCAACCGCTCCGGCTATCACCACTCCAACTTATCCGACGGTAAACGCTCCTTACCCCACGACTTCTCTTTATCCCACCCCGGTCACTACCCCCGACGAAACCAAAACTGCTTCTGCCAACAAAGAGGCGGACAAGGCGCAAAACGAACTGGAGAACCGCTATCGAAGCGCGATTGCTTTTGCTTTGGGCAACCGGGGGAGCAACAATGCCGGAAACAACACCACCGAAACTAATAGCGATGGAACGACAGCGACACCGCAAGTTACTGCCGGGAAAAGCAACAGCGGCGTACAAACTTACCAATATACTGCTCCGGGCAACATGATGCTTCAAGCAGGATCACTCATTCCGGCTATGCTCTTTACGGGAATCAATACGGATATAGCCGGGCAAGCCACGGCGCAAGTTATGGCTGACGTTTACGACACCGCCACTCGCTCTGTCCTGCTTATTCCCATGGGCAGCCAACTTATTGGCACTTACGAAGCCGGAAACTCCTCCGGCAACGGGAGAGTCAATCTAACTTTTACCACGGTGGTACTCCCGAGCGGCGGCTCCTACTCTATTGACGGCAGTATGGTAGCGGTTGACGGTGCAGGTTATAACGGCATCAAGGGCAAGGTTGACCACCACACTGACAGAATTATCGGCAAGGGTCTAATCAACTCTGCCCTTAACGCCATCAGCAATATCGGCGTGGATCGCGTTACTTTGGATATGCGCGGCCTCGCCAGCAGTATGGCCGGAGACAGCGCCAAAGAAACCGTCACCATTGAGCCGGGGCGCGAGTTCAATTTGTTTGTAACTAAGCCTATAGTGTTTCGCCAATAATTCTTAAAAAAGGCAGACACTGATCGATTAGACAAAAACATAAAATCTATTAGGGATTCCAAAGGGACATAGTCCCTTTGGCCGCCGTAAGCAGACGCTTGGCACTTTAGTGCCTTAGCGGTCGCTTATGCGTTAGCAGAGGCAAATATATGGAGAACGAGATGGAAGACAAGGGCAAGTTTGTGCGGTACGCCGTCTGTGTTATGGCGGCGTTTTTCCTTGCAGGTACTTGGTACGCCAGTTACCTTGTGGCCGCTAAGTGTGGTTTTAATAAGCTGTTGGGCTGGGGCGTGGAGATAGGCGGCTGGCATATTTATTTCCCGTTGGCCTATTTTCTCTGGCAACTTGACCCGAATATTACGGCGGCCATCCCCAACATTTTGCGGAGCGGCAAGTTACCTGTTATGGTGGCGTTGTTGTTGGGCGGTTTTATTTGTTACCTGATGAAAAAGAATTTTACCCAGATGACATCTCATGGTACGGCGCGATTTGCCAAGAAAGACGATATAAAAGCCGCAAAATTAGACGCGAAAAGTAACGGCGTGGTGGTGGGGACTAATCCCTTCACCAATGAAATAATGCTCCACGACGGGCCGGAACACGTTTTTCTGGCCGCGCCTACCCGAAGCGGTAAAGGCGTGGGAATTATTATTCCCACGGCGATAACGTGGCATAACTCGGCGTTCTTTTTTGACCCTAAGCAGGAACTGTGGATTCATACGGCAGGATATCGAAAAAGAGTTATGCGGCAAAAGGTTATTAAGTTTGAGCCGTTGTGCAGTGATGATTCGGGGGCGCGGTGGAATCCTTATGCGGAAATAGATTTTCGAGGGCTGAAAGAGATTGACGACACCCGGACGGTTAATCAGACCATTGTTAAAACCGACGAAGGCGGCAACAAAGACCCTTTCTGGGACGATTCGGCGATAGGTTTGCTAAACGGCGTGACTATTCACCTGCTTTACAAACATTATCGCGAAGGACGGCCATTGCCTTGCCCGTCGGACACCATCAGTTTTTTAGCGTCGCCCACCATGGATAAACCCCATTTGTTCACGTCCATGAAAATTTATCCCCATATTTCGCCGGAGGAATTTTTAGAAAGCGAGTATGTGGACGAGAACGGGCAAACAAAAAAACACCGTAACCCCTTGAAAGAGATTTACGGTGAGTATATTCCCGACCTGAAACCTTTCAAAAAAGCCCTCAAAATAGCGGAGGACAGCGAGGAATGGAATAAGATCAGTACGCTGGAAGATTTGCGGCAGTATATGGCACACGCTATCACGGTGGAAAAGAAGATAATACCGTGGAATACGCCGGATATTGACAAGTGCAAGAACAAAGAACAGATAGACGAAACGTTGCAGTCAGCCGTGGATTTGTACCCATTTTATCAACTGCTGGTGCATCCGAAGGTGGCGGAGGAAGCCCAGAAAATATTGGGCAATGCCGAACAAACGGGAGCTTCTATTATTTCTTCGGCGCAAACGCCCTTGAATCTCTATCAAGACCCACTTATCAAGCGCAACACCTGCGTATCGGATTTTTGTTTTCGGGATTTGCTCGATCCCCAGCAAGCAGTGTCTCTCTACCTCGTCATTCAGCCCAACGATGTGCCAAAACTGAGGCCGCTGACGCGGCTTTTCGTCAATACCATGCTGGCCAAAACCGTGCGCGATATGAAATTTGATGTTCCGGCCAATAAGAAACAAAGACTGCTGATGATGCTCGACGAGTTTCCGCAACTCAAAAAACTGGACTCCATTGAAAATACTTTGGCTATCTGCGCCGGATATGGGGTGAAAATCTGCACGGTGGTGCAGAGCATTACGCAACTTAACCAGATTTACACCAAGGACAATTCGATTCTGGACAACAGCCAAGTGCAGATTTACATGACACCCAGTAACCTTGCAGCGGCCAAGGAACTGTCGGAGATAATGGGGGATTCGACCATAAAAAGCGTAAGCAAGTCCAGCAGCGGAAAACTCTTTGAATCCAACAACTCTGTTTCCGAGCAGGGACGCAAGCTGATGAATCCCGATGAACTACTTAGAATGAGTAAAGACATGGAACTGGTTATCGCCCAAGGCTGTAGGCCAATCATGTGCAAGAAAATCAAGTGGTTTTTGGAGCCGTTCTTCAAGGAGAGGGTGCTGGTCATTCCTGCGCCAACCTTTTCCGACACCAAGACGGAGGTCAAGACCTACGAACAACTCTTTGCGGTGAACGCCGCCGATGTAGCCGATATGGAGGAGCGTCAAGCGGCAGTAGCCAAGGCCAAAGCCGCCATAGCCGAAAAAGAAGCGGCGAAGGAAGAAGCGAAAAAAGTTTCACTGGAAAAGGCCATGCCGGAGAAGAGTGCCGACAACGACGAACCGAAAGAAACCACCCAAGAGGAGGAAACGCCAAGTGCCAATGATGAACAAGAGCCAAAACCAGCCGAAGATGCGGTTGAGACAACTGAACCAAGCGAAAAACCTGCTGAAAATGCCGGGACTGACGAGCAAAAAGACGCAACCGAAGAAACTAGAGGAACTCTTGAAGGGACACGGAGTCCAGACCCGGAGCCGGTAGAGGAGACAGAGGTAACCAAAACCGGCGAAACCACCGACGACGACACGGACAAAGACGTAGACGGCGACGATGCCGACGAACCCACATCTGAAGCTCAAGCCCCATCTACTGTAACTGCCGATAACAAGGGCAAGACGGATTCCTCCCCGCCGACAGAAAATGTTGAATACGCCACGGGCGAGGAGATATACGACGATGCCGAAGATGAAGACGACGAAGAAGAGGCCGAGCCGGAAGAATACCCCACCGCTCCCAGAACCGCATGGGACTTAAACCACCGCAGCAAGAAAGAGGAGTACCAACAAAGCGAAGCCGAACGAGAATTTTTCCGCAACCGCCGAGCCAAGAAAAAATAAAATCAACCGGGATTCCAAAGGGCTGTGCCCTTTGGCCGCCGGAGGCAAAAAAAGAAAAAAACAAAAAGAAGTGAAAACCCAATGCCCAAAGAAGACAGCGGCGCGAAGGTAGCCGGGGAGCGGCAAGCCTTGATGTTAGAGGCGAACATGGGGCAGGACTTGATGAAGTTCATGCACGATGAAAATGTGATGGAGATAATGCTGAACCCCGACGGGAAAATCTGGATAGATACTCATAGCGAGGGGTGCATTGACAGCGGTCTGCTGTTGGATGCCCAGAAAGCCAAACAGATAATTTATAACGTGGCGGCATTGGCCAATAGAACCATACCGCCGGATTTCCCGGAACTGGAGGCGGAGATTCCCAAAACCTATCTCTTTGACTCCTGCCGTTTTCAGGCCGAATTGCCGCCGGTGGTGAAAGCTCCCTCGTTCAACATAAGGAAATTCGGCAAGAAACTTTTTACGCTGGAGGACTATGTGGAGCAGGGAACCATGACGGAAAATCAGCGCGAGATTATCTTGGCGGCGATAAAAGACCACAAGAATATTATTGCCGCCGGGGGTACGGCTTCGGGGAAGACCACTCTTTTGAACGCAATCCTTGCGGAAATATCCGGCATGGGGGAGCGCATTGTTATTATTGAGGACACGTCGGAGCTGAGATGCACCGCGCCTAATCATGTGAAGCTCCAGACCGCGCCGCCGAAAATGGACATGGATATGCTCCTTAGAATCACGCTCCGCAAAAGTCCCAATAGAATCGTGGTGGGGGAGGTGCGCTCCAAGGAAGCCATGACGTTACTGGAAGCATGGTCAACGGGACATCGCGGCGGCTGTTGCACGGTACACAGCGAATCGGCCACCGACACTCTGTCGCGCCTTGAAGAACTCACCTCTCGCGTGTCCCAAACGCCCCAAAAAGAAACGGTAGGCCGAGCCGTGGACACCGTGGTCTATCTCCGTAAACGGCTAACTCACCGCGTAATCGAAGACATCATCGCCGTGGAACGCTACGACAAAACTACCCAAGAATACATCACGCGAAAAATCGGCTGAAGGCTCGGTAAAAAAATGGACAGTATGAAAGCAACTCGCGAGAGTAAAATTAAGGCATAAACATTTAGGAGGCGCATAGCTAATGAATACGAAGCTCAACAAGCTCAAAAACTTTCTCAAAGGCAAAGCCCGTCAGACCGGGCAGTTTATTCTGGACAACAAGGTAATGATTCTGCAAATGGCCGCTATCGCCGTGGCGATTCCAGCGATGGGCGAGTGCAGTGTGGAGAGTATGGCATCTGCCGACAATCTTGATCCGCTGGTTTCGCCTATGACCAAGATTGCCGAGGCCATAACCGGCCCCATTCCCAAGGTGTTTACGGTCGTAAGCGGCGCGGTAGCCGGTATCGCATGGGGCGCAGGTTGGGAGCAAAACATCATGCAACGCGCCGCCAAATGCGCCGGTGGCGGTGCTATAGCTACGGCTTGCGGCGAAGGTCTGGAATGGGCAGGGCTGACCGAAGTTGACGCTTGCCTGTTCATCTAAGGTGACACCATGGACGAAAGAATATCGTGGGATCACCTACCCCTCTACCGGGGACTCACCGAGCATGTCCTCGTCCTCGGTGCGCCCCGTTCCGTTCTTGTGGCCAACGCCGCTATCACGTTTATCTTCATCATGGAATTTCACTTCCTCTATTTCCTCATCTTCACCGTCCTCCTTCACTTCCTCTGCGTCTATATCTCGCGCGACGATGCCCAATTCTTCGACTGCCTCTGTCAGTACATTAAACGCAAAAATTATTATTCTACTTGAGGTTATTTCTTTTCTTTTTTTGCCTCCGGCGGCCAAAGGGACACAGTCCCTTTGGAATCCCCGGTTGATTTTATTTTTTTCTTTGGACGTTACTGTCCGTCTTTGTTCGTTAAAAAGAGGATGCCTGTAACCTATCATAACAGGTAAACCTACCGAGGAAACACCAAACTGACCGAGCAAAGTCAACCGGGATTGTTAAGGGCCGCGCCCTTAGCCCGCCGGAGGCAAAAAAACAAAAAACCAAAAAAGAAAAAGAAAAGAAGAAAAAAGAAAGGAGCAAGACAGTTTGAGTTGGCAGGAGTATAAGTTGGATAATAAAAGTGTAGCGGATTGGTTGCCGTGGGGAGGGCTGACACAGCCTTGTGTGATGGAGAATAAGGACGACAGTTTTATAGGGGTGCTGTCTTATACGCCTAATCCTTCGAGGGAGAGGATAGTGTTGCCGCCCATGAAGAATGGTTGGGCGATATGGAGCGAGGAGCAGTCTTGGCCGGGAGTGGGGAGGCAACATTTTTTGGCACTAAGTTGGAATCCTTTTAGGGAGGGAGAAAGGATTACCAATGCGCTGGGCAAGAAAAGCATAGCGGCTACCCATGGACGAGCTGTGTTTAATGAGACTTTGGAGGAATTTAAGAAGGCGGTGGGAGTGGCCGCGCCTTGTTATTTGTTGGAGTATCAGGAACTTATAAATTATTTTTCCTATGCTATCTCGTTGGGGGAGCAACAGATTGTGATGCCGGAAGTGCCGCTTTATTTGGATGCCTTACTCTCGCAGGATTTGGATATAGATTTTACCGGGAATTACGTCTTGATAAAGAATAAGGCGGTTTTTATTTTGACGCTACCGGCAGGAGCGGAAGAGGAGCAACGGGAGGTCATAGGCCGAGCCTTGCAAAAATTTCCTTATAGGAGCGTGAGAAGGTTGTTGCTCTTTTCGCCGGAAAAGGCGGAGGAAGCCATGGCGGCGTATGAGGCAACGTGGTGCAAGGGCAGAAAGTCTGTAAAAAAGCTGATAAATGAGGGACTTATCGGGGAGCTGTCTGGTTATTACACTGATAGTTATATTTTGCTGGTATCGCCGGAAAAGATGAAAAGCGTAGCAGAATATATAGACGGGCTGATGGAGATAATGGAACTGCCGTATGTGATAGAGGATTATAATCGGAAAGATGTGTGGTGGGGAAGTTTGCCGGGAATGTTTCGGGCGAATGTTATGCCGCCGCTGACAGGGTTTTCTGATTTGCACGGGCTGATGTTTCATACCAAGGAAAAAAAGGAGGCGATCGACGTTGTATCGGCTAGACCTGTTCAAACAGAAGAAGGATTTATTGAAGGCCAGTCTGCATTTTGGCAGGATAAGGGAGGACTTATTGCCGGATAACAGTCGCTTCGCCTTTATTGTGAACAAGGACGGTTCTTTTCAGACGACGTGGCGGTATCGGGGGCCGGATTTGGATTCGGCCATTAAGGAAGAGCTGGCCATGATAACCCTGCGGCTACAGGATACCATTGCCGCTATGAAAACCAACTGGCATATTTGGTTCGAGGCGCAACGAAAGCCTTCTACCAATTATCCCACGGATAATTATTTTCCCGATGCGGTAACAAAGGGCATGGATATAGAGCGGAAGAAACTCTTTGCCGGAGGCCATTACTACGAATCGGACTTTTACGCCACTCTGTATTGGCTACCGCCGAAGGACAGTCAGGAAAAAATAAAAGCCCTCATGATTGAGGGCAGAGAGCAAAAAGACGTTGACGCGAAAGAAACGGCACTGGATTTTAAGGAAGCGGTTATTAAGCTGTACAGTGCTTTTCGGAGTTTGGCCATCCCGGTGGAATTTTTAAGCGGCGACGAGATGCTCACTTATATTCATTCCGTGGTGTCGGAACACGGTGGCAAAATGTCCATGCCGTCGCGTCCTTTGCTCTTGGATCAGTATTTGTACGACACGCCCCTTTACGGTGGTTTTGAACCGCGTTTGGGCAGAAAACATATCCGGGTGATTTCCCCCACGGATTTTGCCAAGGAAACCATTTTTGGTTATTTCGACGCTTTCAATCAACTGGATTTCTCTTATAGGTGGGTGACACGTTGCTCCTGCTTGGGGAAAAGTGATGCGCTGGATGAGCTAACCAGCATAAAACGCAAATGGAAAGGCAAGCTCCAGTCAATCTTGAGTCTTCTCTTGCATAGGCAAAACAACGTGGAGAATAACGATGAGAATGTGGAAGCGAAACTGGAAGAGGTCAGACAGGCCAATAATGCGGTGGAAGCCGATACCTTGTCCTATATCTATGTGTCCATCGCTATTGTCATAATGGACGAAAACCGGGAAGCGGTGGAGGAGCGAGCCAAAATTGTCCGGCAGGTCTTTGTGAATCTCGGTATGAAAGCGCGAATCGAAGACGTGAACGCCCTCGACGCTTGGTTCGGCTGTGTGCCGGGAATGGTCGCGCCGAATATTAGGAGGCCGCTGATTTCTACCGGAAATTTAATCCACATGATGCCCCTGTCGGATATTTGGGCAGGACATAATCGCAACAAACATTTTGATGCGCCGCCGCTGATTTACACCAAAACCACGGGCAACACGCCCTTTAGACTGAATCTCCACGTCGGCGACGTGGGGCATAGTTTAATCGTCGGGCCTACCGGCGCAGGAAAATCGGTTTTATTAAATTGCCTTGAGGCTTCTTTCCGTCGCTATAAAAATGCGCAGGTGATTATTTTTGACAAAGGGTCTTCGTCGAAAGTTCTCACCATGGGCGTAGGCGGCAAATTTTATAATTTAGGCAGCGGCAGAAACGATGCCGGAGGTCTTTCTTTTCAGCCACTCTCCCATATTGACGACGAAACAGAGCGCCAGTGGGCGCAAGAGTGGCTTTGTGATTTTCTGCGCGGCGAAAAATTGGAGGTTACCCCGGAGGTAAAAGGCTATATTCGCGATTCTTTGGGAACGTTGGCCGGAATGGATGTGGGTTACCGCACCATGACAGGTTTTGTCAGTTTCTTGCAGGACACGCGACTTAAACAAGCCTTTGCTCCCTTGTGTCTCGATGACGGTAAAGGAAATATCGGCGAGTATGCCGCTATCTTTGATTCCAATGTTGACACCTTGGAAATTTCTTCATGGCAAGCCTTTGAAATGGAACGGCTGATGGAAAACAAAACCATTGTCGGCCCTACCCTCATGTATATTTTCCACCGCATTGAACAGAGTCTCACTGGCTCTCCTACTCTAATTTTGTTGGACGAGTGCTGGGTGTTCTTCGACAATGAGATGTTTGCGGCGAAAATTAGAGAATGGCTCAAAGTCCTCAGAAAATATAATGCCAGTGTGGTCTTCGCTACCCAGTCCCTCACCGACATCGTGAAATCGCCTATTTTCGACACGGTTTTAACCAACTGCCCCAGCCGGATTTTTCTCCCCAATAGTAACGCTTTGGAGGAAAATCAGAAGAAAACCTATATTACTTTCGGCCTAAACCAACGACAAATAGAGATAATCGCCGCCGCCACCCCGAAGCAACAGTATTATTTTGATTCCCCCGAAGGTTCGCGACTCTTTGACCTTGCCCTCGAAAACTGTCCCTATATGCTCTCCTATGTAGCCGTGGATAAAGCCGTCCTTAATCAGTGCAATGACATTTTAGACGAGTACGGCGCGACGGATTTTGACGAGCGTTGGCGCAAACTGAGGGGGCTTTACTATCCCCAAGACATACCGACACGAAAGGAACTGGTAGCATGAAAATCCCCGAAACATATCACCGACTTATGACAGCGAGACTAAACCAAGCAAGTCTCGACGCGCTCTATCTCAAGATAGACCAACAGGCCGCTCAGAAAATGAAGGAGGCCGGATTTTCCCAAGATGCCGCCAAGGAATTTTTCTTCAAGCATTGCCCCTATGTCCGGCATCAACCACGCCAACAAGCCGAAGAACTTTTCCGGCAAATATTGCCGCCGGATATGAAAGATGAAGTCATCATTCGTTTGGATAAAGTCACGGAAAAGACATTGGGAGACATTTACTGGCAAACTAAAGAGGAAAATGCCGAGAATTTTCGTCTTGTCTATCAGGAAGCGGATATGGCCGCCATCAACGCCCTTTTAGACATGGGTTTTACCTCTCGCACCATAGACGAATCCTACGAATTGAACAGTTTCTTTGCCGCCGAGATTGAGAACGAACCTTTGGCTATTGACTACGAAAATGAGATAAAACGCAACGTCACCGAAGAAAGGGAACTGAAATCCTTAGACGAGGGTAAAGAAGCCAAAATCGCCCTGCAAAAAATCAGCGTCAGCAATCGTCACAAATTTGCCGGTAACGACAAGGAGTACGCTCTCTACAACAACGGCCAAACGGTTTTAGCCCTGCTCCTGCAAGAAGGTTTCATGCCGGAAACGGTACGCGCAGTGATGGAATCTACGGTGAAAGACCGCGACCGCCTCGAAAAACTCATGGAAGAGTGCGGACGGGTGAAAATCGCCTACCAAGAGATTAAGGAAGCCCCGGAGATTGACGATGCCGGGAATATGCCGGACACCTACCGGGCTTACGCCAAAATCTATATGCAACGTCATCACTTAAATCAACTTAGTTTCACCGACGATTGCCAGATTATCAAGGACATGAAAGAGGCGGAAGGTTATCCCGACGAGTTTTTACGGAATGCTTTAAGAGTAGCCTCTCCGGTGGTAAGAGAGCCGGGACGGGACACCGAAAAAAGCATAGCGGCTATTATGGATGGGGAAGTAAACCTCGCGCAGACCATGGACAAGAAAACCACCATGGAGAATATCGTCGCCCCTTCCGACATCTACAAGAATTTTATTACGGAAAGTCATCGCTACATGATAGCGCAGGGGTTAATAACAGCCGGTCGCGACGATGCCGCCTTTGGTATTCCTAACGCTTGGCGGCCATATTATGACGCGCTGGCGGCGCGAAAAATCCTCGCCAAACATTTTCACGACAAGGACGTTTTAAGCGTCCTCAAAACGCTGGGCAATCCCGACAACGGCAAGCGCGATAATTATGGTCAATGGATGGTTGACAAAGCCAAACGAACCATTAAAGCCGAACAAAATTTACTGGCCGAACCCAAAGAAATTCCCTCCGGCCAAACTTACGCCGAGCTGATAAAGCAAGGCATAGAACCGCTAGATATTTACCGCTCCATTCTTCGGGAAAAACTGGAACATAATCCCAGTTTAAGAGTACGTCTCTTTGAAGAATCCCTCGACAAAGACATGGCCGAAACCTGCCTGACCCGTTATCCCGATTTTGACAAGGAAGCACTATCCGGCATAATCGCCGCCGGTCCTCGCGCCGCTTTGGTAAACGGTCTCAACATCAACGAAGCCAAGCAATATGAAACGAAAGTCATGCGCGAGGTGGAACGGCGTATCAACGAGTACCAAGAGGAACGACAAGCCACGGAACAACTCAAATACGAGTTCAACCGCCAGCGCGGTTTAGCTTATCAAGGGGTAGAAGCGCAAAACGCCGATCCGGCTTATCAATTTGGCCGCAGTGCCGTTATGCTGATGGTGCAAGGTTTTGCCCCCATGGATATTCGCGCCGAAATTCTCCAAGGCATCACCCCGGAAATTCCCATAAAAGACAGGCCGGAAACTTTTGCCGACCGCATAATAGATAAAGCCGAACAAGTCTATTCGCGCCTTATGGCCGTCAAAAACTGGCACAAATCCGAACCGGAAAACGCCGCCGAAGATTACCTGACGCGGCTCAGTCAAAAATACCAACAGCACGGCTCCATACGCCCCAGCACGGACATCGAAATAATCCGCGATATGCTTCTCGCCGCCAAATACAGCCAAGCCGACATTCTCACCGCCGTCACCGAACATTCACCCATAGCCATTGAACCGGGACGAGATAAAACCTACGTCAGCGAGTATCTGCTCCCACGAGCGCAAAACGAAGCGAAAAAGGCTCAAGAGAAACTTGAGCAGGAAAAGCCACTCCCTCGCGAAAATCCCCTCCCCGATCTCCACGAGGAATATGCTTTTCAACGTCAAGCCCTGCAAGCGCGGCATCCTCTTCTCCCCTACTCCGAAAGTATGGAAGAGCTAATCGCCGCCACCCTCTTCCAAGAAAACTTTGCGCCTATGGACATAGCGCAAACGCTGGACAACGAATCACCTTTCGCCAAAGACACTCCCCACTATGGGCAAAACCTTCTCTCCAAAGCCCACCGCAATTTTATCGCCGAGCACAGCGTGGAACACTATCAATCTTCCTCCGAAACTCACTCCCAAGACGTGACCATTACTCGTAGCCGTACCCTCAACCAATCCACCGGTTACCTCGAAACCGCCACGGAAACCGTTACCAACACAACAACCATCTCATAGAAAGGGGTTCAAGGTGTTGCGCATCATAAAATACCTCAAACGAATAATCTTCATCATCCTCTTGCTCCTTGGCCTCCTCTACCTCTGCACCGCCAACAAGACCGAAGCCGCCGACGTTTACACCATCATTCGCGACGAAGTGGCCGCCTACAACAGCGACCCCGTGCAAATTGACTGGATTACCCAAGCCATCTGCTACACTTCCAACCTCTACGCCGTTGATCCTCTCCTCATCACCGCCGTCATGGAAACGGAAAGCCATTTCCACTTCACCAGCGTTTCTCCCGTGGGCGCTATCGGCCTCATGCAACTCATGCCGGACACCGCACGTTCCCTCGGTGTCGATCCCTACAATCCCCTCGAAAACGTCATAGGCGGCACCTACTACCTCCGTCTCCAACTTGACAATTTCGCCTCATGGGGCGAATACGCCGTTACCGATGCCGTAGCCGCCTATAACGCCGGCCCTCAAGCCGTCATCGAATACGGCGGTTGCCCTCCCTACAATGAGACTATCAACTACTGCATAAAAGTGGCTGAGGCTTACAATGATATGCTGAGTAGATTTTATTAGTTTTGTTTTTGCCTCCGGCGGCCTAAGGGCACAGCCCTTAGGAATCCCGGTTGATTTATATAAATATTTTTCCATGTAAGTCGTTCTAACAAACAACGACGAAAATGTCCGTTAAAAGTCTATTACAGGATTGCAAAGGGGATTATCCCCTTTGCCCGCCGGAGGCAAAAAAATAAAACAAAAACAAA